>JBFLZY010000091.1:0-6502 GCA_040755975.1 Bacillota bacterium
AAAACCGATGGCGCCCGCGATTTTAAAAGCCACGTCGGAGGAATCCACTTCGTGGTAGGATCCGTCCACGATGCTGACGACCACGTCCGTTACCGGGTAGCCGGCCAGCACGCCGGTTTCCATCGCTTCGCGCACCCCGGACTCCACGGCGCCGATGTATTCTTTAGGAACCACGCCGCCGACAATCTTATTGACGAACGTAAAGCCCCCGCCGCGCTCAACCGGCGCAATTTCCAAAACCACGTGCCCGTACTGGCCGCGCCCGCCCGTCTGGCGGATATACTTGCCTTCCGCGCGCGCCGGCAGGGAAACGGTTTCTTTATAGGCCACCTGGGGCCGCCCGATATTGGCTTCCACCTTAAATTCCCGTAGCAGCCGGTCGACAATAATCTCCAAATGAAGTTCACCCATTCCCGAAATAATGGTCTGACCGGTCTCCCGGTCCGTGTGCAGGCGGAACGTCGGGTCCTCCTCGGCCAGCTTGGCCAGCGCCACGCCCATTTTATCCTGGTCGGCCGTGGTTTTCGGCTCGATGGCCACGGAGATAACGGGTTCGGGAAACTCCATGGGTTCCAGCAAAATCGGGTGTTCTTCGGCGCACAGGGTGTCCCCGGTAACCGTTTTGCGCAGGCCCACTACAGCGGCTATGTCGCCGGCGTAAACCGCGTCGATATCTTCGCGGTGGTTGGCGTGCATCCGCAGAATCCGCCCCACCCGCTCGCGCTGGTCTTTTGCCGGGTTATAAATATAAGATCCACTGGCTAGCTTACCCGAATAAACCCTGATATATGTAAGTTTGCCAACATACGGATCGGTCATAATTTTAAAGGCAAGGGCGGCAAAAGGTTCCTCGTCGCCGGCCTTCCGCTGCTCCTCTTCCCCGCTGGCGGGGTTGATCCCCCGGACGGCGGGAATATCCGTCGGCGCGGGAAGGTAATCGACAATGGCGTCCAAAAGCGGCTGTACACCTTTATTTTTAAACGAAGATCCACACAGGACGGGAACCGCCTTCCCCGCCAGGGTCGCTTTGCGCAGCGCCCTTTTTACTTCCTCGGCGGTCAATTCCTCGCCTTCCAGATATTTAAGCATTAATTCTTCATCCTGTTCGGCGGCCGCCTCACACAGCTTTTCCCGGTATGCGGCCGCCAGTTCGGCTGCGTCGGGGGGAATTTCCCGATATTCCATTTGGGTTCCCAGCTCATCAAGATAAATAATTGCTTTTTGCCGGATCAAATCAATTACGCCGGCAAAAGCCTCCTCCTTGCCCAGGGGAAGCTGAACCGCCACCGGGTTTGCCCCCAACCGCTCCCGGATCATGTCCAGGCACCGGAAAAAGTCGGCGCCCACGCGGTCCATCTTATTAACGTAGGCCACCCGGGGAACCCTGTACTTATCGGCCTGGCGCCAGACAGTTTCCGACTGCGGTTCCACACCCCCCACCGAACAGAAGATGGCAACCGCCCCGTCAAGGACACGCAATGAGCGTTCTACCTCTACTGTAAAGTCCACGTGCCCGGGCGTGTCGATAATGTTGATCCGGTGATCGCGCCAGTGACAGGTGGTCGCGGCGCTGGTGATGGTGATGCCGCGCTCCTGCTCCTGGACCATCCAGTCCATGGTAGATGCGCCGTTGTGCACTTCGCCCATTTTGTGCACTCTTCCGGTGTAATACAAAATCCGTTCGGTAGTGGTGGTCTTACCGGCATCGATATGCGCCATGATCCCGATATTGCGTGTTTTGTCTAAAGAAAACTGCCGTGCCACCGTCAATTTCAGCTCCTTCTTTATTTATGCTTTACCACCGGTAATGGGCAAAGGCTTTGTTTGCTTCGGCCATCCTGTGGGTGTCTTCTTTTTTCTTCACGGCGCCTCCGGTGTTCCCGGCGGCATCCAGGATTTCGGCCGCCAGTTTTTCCTGCATGCTCTTGCCGCCGCGATCCCGGGCGTACTGGGTAAGCCACCTGATTCCCAGCGTCTGCCGGCGCTCCGGCCGGACTTCCACGGGAACCTGGTAGTTGGCGCCACCGACGCGCCGCGCCTTTACCTCCAATACCGGCATGACGTTTTTTAAGGCCGTTTCAAAAACCTCCAGCGGGTTTTTGCCCGTCTTATCCCGGATAATGTCAAATGCCCCGTAGCATATTTTTTCCGCGATGCTTTTCTTGCCTTTCAGCATTACCTGGTTGATCAGTTTGGTCACTACTTTACTGTTGTAAACCGGGTCCGCCGGAACCTCCCTTTTCGGCACCCTGCCTCTTCTGGGCAAACCTACCCCCCCTTTTCTTAAGTATAACCATTATCATTACTTTTTAGGCCGTTTGGCTCCGTATTTGGAACGCCCCCGGTGCCGGTTTTGCACCCCCGCGGAATCCAGGGCGCCCCGGACAATGTGGTACCGCACTCCGGGAAGATCTTTCACGCGCCCGCCGCGCACCAGCACCACCGAGTGCTCCTGCAAATTGTGCCCGATCCCCGGGATGTAGGAGGTAACCTCGATCCCGTTGGTCAACCGCACCCGCGCTACTTTCCGCAGGGCTGAATTCGGTTTCTTGGGGGTCGTCGTATAAACCCTGGTGCAGACGCCTCTTCGCTGCGGGCACCCCTGGAGAGCCGGCGCCGAAGATTTCTTAAACACCGCTTCCCGGCCCTCGCGCACAAGCTGGCTGATTGTCGGCATCCTTTAAGTACCACCCCCTTCAATCACTTTAATCTTCAATTATGGCCGCCGAGGCGCAACCCACGTTTATGCCGCAGGTTTTTCCCAATATACGCATGGAATCCACTTCAACGACCGCTATGTTATTATCGATACACGCCTGCCGGAGGGGCTCGGTAACGTGTTTTTCGGCGTCGCGGGCAAGGTAAACCGCCTTCGCCTCGCCGCGCTGAATGGCTTTTAAGGTCTGCTTAGAGCCGACGGTTTTTCTCCGGGCCGCGGACAAACGCGCTAAAGGCATATACCTCCTCCTTGCCTGTGCAAGACACACTTGAATATGTTATCATCAGTTGAGCACGTTGTCAACATATTCTTCGCTTTTGTCGCCGTCAAACACCTGGACGTGCCGGTAACGGCTCATGCCCGTACCGGCCGGAATAAGCTTGCCGATAATCACATTTTCCTTTAAGCCCAGCAGGGGGTCCAGCCTGCCCTTAATGGCCGCCTCCGTAAGCACCCGGGTGGTTTCCTGGAAGGAAGCCGCCGAAAGGAACGAGTCAGTGGCTAAAGAAGCCTTGGTAATCCCCAAAAGCAACGGCCGGGCCGTAGCCTTCCGGCCCCCCAGGGCCGCCACTTTGCTGTTTTCTTCCTCCAGTTCAAAGCAGTCAATCAGCCCGCCCGGCAAAAGCTCGGTGTCGCCCGGGTCCTCCACCTTTACCTTGCGCAGCATCTGACGGATCATGATCTCAATGTGCTTGTCGTTAATCTCCACCCCCTGCAGCCGGTAAACGCGCTGGACCTCCTGCAGCAAATAAAGCTGGACCCTTTGCACGCCTTTGATTTTCAACAGGTCGTGGGGATTGATGGGTCCTTCCGTCAGTTCGTCCCCCGCGTCCACCCAATCACCTTCCCGGACTTTCAGGCGGGCGCCGTAAGGCACCTGGTAAGTGCTCCTTTCGCCGTCCGGACCGACCACGTCGATTTCTCTTTTTCCCCGGTTTTCCCGAATTTCCACCGTGCCGTCGCGCTCGGAAATAACGGCCTGCCCCTTCGGGCGACGCGCTTCAAACAACTCCTCGACGCGCGGCAGACCCTGGGTGATGTCTTCGCCGGCCACGCCGCCGGTATGGAAGGTGCGCATGGTGAGCTGGGTACCCGGCTCGCCGATGGACTGGGCGGCAATAATGCCCACCGCCTCGCCGATGTCCACCAGTTGCCCCGTAGCCAGGTTCCGGCCGTAGCATTTGGCGCACACCCCGTACTGGGTCCGGCAGGTCAGCACGGAACGGATTTTCACTTTGCGGAGGCCCGTCCGGACGATCTTTTCCGCCGTATCCTCGTCGATTATATCATCACGGTGCGCCAGCACCTCGCCGGTTTCCGGACAGACGATGTTCTCCGCCGCCAGGCGGCCGGTAATCCGGGTTTCCAGCTTTTCAATAACCTCCTGGCCGTCTTTTACTTCCTCCACTTCAATTCCTTCGGCGGTGCCGCAATCGAGTTCCCTGACGATCACGTCCTGGGCCACGTCCACCAGCCGGCGGGTTAAATAACCCGAGTCGGCCGTCCGCAGGGCGGTATCGGCCAGGCCTTTGCGGGCCCCGTGCGTGGAGATAAAATACTCCAGAACAGTCAACCCCTCCCGGAAGCTGGCCTTAATGGGCATATCGATAATCCGGCCGGAGGGGTCGGCCATCAACCCGCGCATGCCGGCCAGCTGGCGGATTTGCTGGATATTCCCCCGGGCCCCGGAGTTGGCCATCATGTAAACGGGATTAAACACGTTGAGGGACTGCACCAGCATGGCGGTAACTTTATCGGTGGCTTCGGTCCACACCCCGATTACCTTCCGGTAGCGCTCTTCCTCGGTAATCAGGCCGTGCCTGTACTGCTGCTCAATCGTATCTACCTGCGCTTCCGCTTCCTTGAGAATTGCTTCTTTTTCCCCCGGGATGGTTATATCCTGAATGCTGATGGTCACCCCGGCGCGGGTGGCAAACTGGAAGCCCAGCTTTTTAATCCCGTCCAAAAGGGAAACGGTGGCGCTGAAACCTAACTTGCGGTAACATTTATCCACCAGGTCGCTCAAGCCTTTTTTATCCATAACCTGGTTCAAGTAACGGAGCTCCGGGGGAACGACCTCGTTAAAAAGCAACCGCCCCACCGTCGTTTCCAAAAGGGAGCCGTCGCGGCGAACTTTAATTTTGGCCTGCAAATGCAACGCGCCGTTTTCATAAGCCATAATCGCTTCCTCGGGATCTTTAAACACTCTCCCTTCGCCCGGAACCCCATCCTTTTGGGCGGTCAGGTAATAGCACCCCAGAACCATGTCCTGGGTGGGAATGGTTACGGGACGGCCGTCCTTGGGATTCAAGATGTTGTGGGAAGCCAGCATCAAAAGCCGGGCTTCCGCCTGGGCTTCCGCCGAAAGAGGCACGTGCACGGCCATCTGGTCGCCGTCAAAATCGGCGTTATAGGCCGTACAGACCATCGGGTGAATCTGGATGGCCCGGCCCTCCACCAGCACGGGCTCAAAGGCCTGGATCCCCAGCCGGTGCAAAGTGGGCGCGCGGTTCAGTAAAACCGGGTGTTCGCTGATCACTTCCTCCAGCACGTCCCATACTTCCGGCTTCACCCTTTCCACCATGCGCTTTGCGCTTTTGATGTTGTGGGCGTACCCCCTGGTCACCAGACGCTTCATGACAAAAGGCTTAAACAGTTCCAGGGCCATTTCCTTGGGCAGGCCGCACTGGTGCAGCTGCAGGGCCGGGCCGACCACAATCACCGAACGGCCGGAATAATCCACCCGCTTGCCCAGCAAATTCTGGCGGAACCGCCCCTGCTTTCCCTTTAACATGTCGCTCAAAGACTTCAAGGGGCGGTTCCCCGGCCCGGTCACCGGACGCCCCCGGCGGCCGTTGTCGATGAGCGCGTCCACCGCCTCCTGGAGCATCCGCTTTTCGTTGCGCACGATGATGTCCGGCGCGCCCAGGTCAAGCAGGCGCTTTAAGCGGTTGTTGCGGTTGATCACCCGGCGGTAAAGGTCGTTTAAGTCGGAAGTGGCAAACCGGCCGCCGTCCAGTTGCACCATGGGCCGCAGTTCGGGAGGAATAACCGGAATCACTTCCATAATCATCCACTCAGGCCGGTTACGGGACTTGCGGAAGGCCTCGACCACTTCCAGGCGGCGGATGGCCCGGATCTTCCGCTGGCCGGAGACCTCCCTTAGCTCTTTGCGCAACTCCTGGGCCAGTTGATCGAGATCGATTTCCTCCAGCAAAAGCTTAATCGCCTCGGCGCCCATCATCGCCTTGAAAGCGGTGCCGTATCTTTCGCGGTATTCCCTCACTTCCGTTTCCGTAAGCAGCTGCTTCTTCAACAGCGTTGTATTCCCGGGATCGATGACAATATAGGAGGCGAAGTAGAGCACCTTTTCCAGGGCGCGCGGCGAGATATCGAGCAACAGCCCCATCCGGCTGGGGATTCCTTTAAAGTACCAGATGTGGGAAACGGGCGCGGCCAGTTCAATGTGGCCCAGGCGCTCCCGGCGCACCTTGGAACGGGTCACCTCGACGCCGCAGCGGTCGCAAATTACGCCCTTATAGCGGACGCGCTTATATTTGCCGCAATGGCACTCCCAGTCGCGGGTCGGCCCAAAAATGCGTTCGCAAAAAAGGCCGTCGCGCTCGGGCTTTAACGTGCGGTAATTGATGGTTTCTGGTTTTTTCACTTCGCCGCTGGACCACTGGCGAATCTGCTCAGGGGATGCTAACCCAATCCGAATCCGGTCAAAGTTGTTGAGTTCCAGCAAAGGATTCATCTCCCCTCATGTTTTTGTGCCTTTTA
>JBFLZY010000091.1:6602-10496 GCA_040755975.1 Bacillota bacterium
GTTTCCGCAATATCGTCTTCCATTTCCTTAATCTCAATTTCCTCATCGTCTTCGGAGAGGACCTTTACGTCAAGCCCCAGGCTCTGCAGTTCCTTCACCAGCACTTTAAACGATTCGGGAACGCCCGGCTCGGGCACGTTTTCTCCTTTGACGATGGCCTCGTAAGTTTTCACCCTGCCGACCACGTCGTCAGACTTGACCGTTAAAATCTCCTGCAGCGTGTAGGCGGCCCCGTAAGCCTCCAGGGCCCAGACCTCCATTTCGCCGAAACGCTGCCCGCCAAACTGGGCCTTGCCCCCCAGGGGCTGCTGTGTGACGAGCGAATAGGGGCCCGTGGAGCGGGCGTGAATCTTGTCGTCCACCAGGTGAGCCAGCTTGAGCATGTACATGTACCCTACCGTGATCTTGTTGTCAAAAGGCTCCCCGGTGCGCCCGTCGTACAGGATGATTTTACCGTCTTCCGGCAGGCCGGCCTGATGGAGAAATTTGAGGATGTCATTTTCCCCGGCACCGTTGAAAACCGGGCTGAGGATGTAATAACCCAGGGCTTTGGCCGCCCAGCCGAGGTGCGTTTCCAGTACCTGTCCAAGATTCATCCGCGAAGGCACCCCCAGGGGGTTGAGCACAATTTCCACGGGTGTGCCGTCGGGAAGGAAGGGCATGTCTTCCTCCGGCAAAATGCGCGCGATGACGCCCTTGTTTCCGTGACGGCCGGCCATTTTATCGCCTTCGGAAATTTTTCTTTTCTGGGCAACGTAGACGCGGACCAGTTTATTTACACCGGGAAGCAGTTCGTCGCCGTTGTCGCGGGAAAAGACCTTGACGTCGACGACCTTCCCGCCTTCGCCGTGGGGGACGCGCAGGGAGGTATCGCGCACTTCCCGGGCTTTTTCGCCGAAAATGGCCCGCAGCAGGCGCTCCTCGGCGGTAAGCTCCGTTTCTCCTTTGGGGGTTACCTTGCCCACCAGGATATCCCCCGGACGCACTTCGGCGCCGACCCGGATAATCCCGCGGTCGTCCAGGTCTTTTAAAACGTCTTCGCCCACGTTGGGAATGTCGCGGGTAATTTCTTCCGGCCCCAGCTTGGTGTCGCGCGCGTCGCATTCGTATTCTTCAATGTGGATGGAGGTAAAATAATCCTCTTTAACTAGCTTTTCACTGACCAGGATGGCGTCTTCGTAATTGTAGCCCTCCCAGGGCATAAAGGCGACCAGGACGTTGCGCCCCAGGGCCAGCTCGCCGCGGTCGGTGGACGGCCCGTCGGCAATCACCTGGCCCGCTTCGACCCGGTCTCCTTTGCGGACGATAGCCCGCTGGTTAATGCACGTTCCCTGGTTGGAACGGTTGAATTTCAGAAGTTTATAGGCGTCCACCGCGCCCTGATCGGTGCGGACGACAATCTCATTGGCCGCAACCCGTTCCACAACCCCGCTGTTTTTGGCGATGACCACCACCCCGGAATCGCGGGCCGCCTTATATTCTATACCGGTGCCCACTAAGGGGGCTTCGGTTTTGATCAGGGGCACGGCCTGCCGCTGCATGTTGGCCCCCATCAGGGCCCGGTTGGCGTCGTTGTGCTCCAGAAAAGGGATCAGCGCCGTGGCCACGCTGAACACCTGCTTGGGGGAAACGTCCATGTAGTCCACCTTATCCGGGGTGACGACGAGAATTTCCTTGCCGTAGCGGGCGTTCACCCGCCCCTTGAAATATCCGTTTTCGTCAACCGGGGCGTTGGCCTGGGCGATCACCGCTTCTTCTTCCTCGTCGGCGGTTAAATAGACAATCTCCCCGGTGACCCGCTTGTTTTCTTTATCCACCTTGCGGTAAGGAGTTTCAATAAAGCCAAAGGTGTTGACCCGCGCGTAGCAGGTGAGCGAACCAATCAGGCCGATGTTGGGACCTTCCGGCGTTTCGATGGGGCACATCCGCCCGTAGTGGGAGTGGTGCACGTCCCGCACTTCAAAGCCGGCCCGCTCGCGGCTGAGGCCCCCCGGCCCCAGGGCGGAAAGCCGGCGTTTGTGCGTCAACTCCGCCAGGGGGTTTGTCTGGTCCATGAACTGCGAGAGCTGGCTGGAACCAAAAAACTCTTTTATGGCCGCGACCACCGGGCGGATATTAATGAGCACCTGCGGCGTAATCACTTCCACGTCTTGAATGGTCATGCGCTCGCGGATGACCCTCTCCATCCGGGCCAGGCCGATCCGGAACTGGTTTTGCAAGAGCTCGCCCACGGAGCGCAGGCGGCGGTTGCCCAGGTGGTCGATGTCGTCGATCTGACCCCGGCCATCCATAAGTTTGAGCAGGTACCTGATTGTTTCAATAATGTCCTCCGGCGTCAGCTCCCGGATGTACTCTTTGCCCGCGCCGTCAGGACGGTACAAGACACCGTGCTTGAGTTTCTTGGCCAGTTTATAACGCCCTACGCCGGCCAGGTCGTAGCGCTTGGGATCGAAGAAAAGCGATTCCAGGAGGGAGCGGGCGCTTTCCATGGTGGGAGGCTCCCCGGGCCGCAAGCGCTTGTATATTTCAATGAGGGCTTCTTCCTGGGTGTCGGCGTTGTCCCGGGCCAGAGTATCCTGAATGTGCACGTTGCCGGCGAACAAATCCAGAATCCTGGCGTTCGGGCCGTATCCTAAAGCGCGCACCAGGGTGGTCACCGGGACTTTGCGGGTGCGGTCGATGCGAACGTACACGTGGTCGTTGGCATCCGTCTCAAACTCCAGCCACGCCCCCCGGTTAGGAATGATGGTGGCAGTGTAAATTTTCTTGCCCGTGGGATCGAGCTGCTCCCCGAAATAGACGCCGGGCGACCGGACCAGCTGGCTGACGATGACGCGCTCGGCGCCGTTGACGACAAAGGTCCCTTTTTCGGTCATCAAGGGGAAATCGCCCATGAAAACTTCCTGCTCTTTAACTTCCCCCGTTTCTTTATTAATCAACCTTACCTTCACGCGCAAAGGGGCGGCGTAAGTGACGTCCCTGTCCTTACACTCCTGGATGGTATATTTGGGCTCCCCGAGGTGATAATCCAAAAACTCCAGGATCAGGTTGCCGGTAAAATCCTGGATGGGCGAAACGTCTTGAAACACTTCCCGCAGGCCCTCATCCAAAAACCACTGGTAAGATCTTTTCTGGACCTCAATCAGGTCGGGCAGATCCAGTATTTCTTTTACCTTCAGAAAGTTCCACCGGGTTCGGGAACCTAAGTTGACCAGGCTCATTTTTTATTGATCACACCCCTTGAATTTTGGAAACGCCAAAAAAGCCAGACAAGGAAAAGCAAGGCCCCCGGAGTTCCACCGAACCTCGCTTTTTCCCCTTTGCTATGGAGATCTATAACATTATTCCCGAAAGGAAACCGCTGAATACATGGAGTTCCAAATGAATAGGCATTTTATCATGGTAGCATACTTTTTTATTCGTGTCAAGAAATATTTTCAAGGAAATTTTTTCTTTTTAAGGGAGAAAGCCACCTCTTTGCCGAGGTGACTTTCTTAAAGATCGCTATTTGATTTCTACGCTTGCGCCCTGTTCCTCCAGCTTGGCCTTGATGGCCTGGGCTTCTTCTTTGCCCACTTTCTCTTTGATTGGCTTGGGAGCGTTGTCGACCAGCTCTTTTGCTTCTTTGAGCCCCAGGCCGGTAATTTCCCGCACCACCTTGATGACGTTGATCTTTTTGTCGCCTACGGAGGCCAGGATGACGTCGAATTCGGTCTGCTCCTCCTCTTCGGCGGCAGCCGGGGCGGCGACGGCTCCGGCCGGCGCGGCGGCCGCGGCAACAACCGGCGCGGCGGCGGTGACGCCGAACTCTTCCTCAAACCTTTTGACCAGTTCGGCCAGCTCTAAAACCGTTAAGCCTTTGACGGCTTCCACTATTTCGTTTACTTTGGACAT
>JBFLZY010000092.1:0-10389 GCA_040755975.1 Bacillota bacterium
CCGACAAAACCCTGCTGGCCAGCTTAAAGGCAGCCCGGACCCCCGGAGAAAGCAAAGACAGGCCGGCCGCCGACCATACCGCCCTTTATCTTCAGGAATTTAATCAGCATGCCGGGCGGGCGGACGTTATGGCCCTTTTGCAGCCCTCCTTTTTTACCACGATTCCGGTGGTGCTGCGGGCTTTTGACCCGCTCAGCATCATGGAAATCGCCGTCTTCAAGATGTCTCCGGACAACCCCATAAACCCGGTCAACAAGGCGATTCCCCTGGGCAGGCATATTGCCGATATCCTGCAGGAATCCGTTTACCGGGGGCAAAAGCACGGCGCCTTAAGGAAGCTGTCCCTCTGGATGGAAACGGTCTGCACCATTAACTCTGTTTTAAATCTGAAACAGGTCCTCCACGTTGTAGCCCAGCTGGCGGCGGACATTTTCAACGCCCGCTGCGCAATCTTCCTGTTCGACGAACAAAAAGGCGCTATCATCCCGGAGGTGGCCGTGGGCAGCTACGATCCGGAACTGCGCAAAAAATTCAAGGCCCAAAAAGGGTTGCCCCCCTTTCCGGCTTTTGTAAAAATTATCAAGGAAAAAGAACCGCTGATTTTAACTCCCGACAACATCAAAAGCGGTCTGCCCGAAGAAATCATCAACGACTTTTCCTACAGCTGGGTTGTTATGTTCCCGCTCGTGACCAAAGAGGGGGTTTTGGGGGTCATGCAGCTGGACCGGCCCCTGGAGGCCAAGGGTTTTCACCAGGAAGAGGTAACCATCCTCTCCGCCCTGGCCAAAGAAGCCTCCATCGCCATCGAAAACGCCCGGCTGGTGGAAAATCTGGAACAAAAAGAAAAGCTTCTGCAGCAAATTCTGGCCAAATCGATCGCCGTTCAGGAAGAGGAACGCAAGCGGGTGGCTTCAGAAATCCACGACGGGGTGATTCAGGCCATTTTAGGCATTTGGTACCGCCTCCAGAAATTGACCAACGAAAACGTTCCCGTTGAAGAAGTCAGGCGGGAACTGGTGAAAATCAGAGATCTGCTGGGCCAGCAGATTAAAGATATCCGCAAAATAATTTACAACTTGAGGCCTGTTATCTTAGACGCATACGGCCTGGGGCCGGCCATTCGCACCCTGCTCCGCAACCTGCAGGAAGAAAGCGCGATTAAATTCGAACTGGCCATGGAAGGCCCCAGCCAGCGCCTGCCGGCTAGGTTTGAAGTGAACATTTACCGCATTCTCCAGGAGTTGCTGGCCAACGTGATCAAACATTCCCAGGCCACCAAGGCCCAGGTGATCTTGATTAACGGCAAGGAAAAAACGGTGCTGGTAGTGAAAGACAACGGCGTCGGTTTCAATTACGCTCCGCCGGCCAGAGACAAGTCTTACGGAAATTTAGGTCTGGCCAGCGTTCAGGAGCGCGTCCACCTGCTGGGCGGGACGTGCCAGATCGAATCCCGGTTAGGCTGGGGAACCACGATCACCGTCACCATCCCGACGCCAAATCCATTAATGGGAGTTGCCCATGATGAACTAACGTTCTCTTCATAAAAGAATCCATTAAGTGAAAAATGACTTCTTCATCCACTTCTGGCACCGCGAAAAGCGGCATTGGGGTCAATTCCCTTAATCCCTAATTCCCAACCCCTGATTCCTGGTTTTAGGAGGTGTTCCTGATGTCTACTATAAAACTGCTAATCGTCGACGACCACCTGATGATCAGGGAAGGACTGGCGGCCATGCTCAGTTCTTATCCGGATTTACAAATTGCCTGCTCTTGCGAAAGCGCTTTCGAGGCGCTGGAATTTCTCGCCCATACTGTTCCCGACGTGATTTTAATGGACATTAAAATGAAGGATAAAAACGGGCTGGACGCCACCCGGGAAATTAAAGCAAAATTTCCCGAGGTCAAAGTGCTCATCCTGACCATCTACGAAGATATGGAGTCGGTCCGGCTTTCCTTGCAGGCCGGCGCAACCGGTTACATTTTAAAACAGGTTTCCCAGGATAAGCTGGCCGAAAGCGTCAGAAGGGTCTACCACGGAGAAACCGTTATCGACCCTTCCCTGATCGGTCAGCTGGTCAGCGATTACGCCAAGCTTACGCAGAGCTTTTTGACCCAACTAAAGAACAAGGTGGAATTTGAGGGCAAGGGCCTCACGCCCCGGGAGAACGAGGTGCTGAAATATTTGGCCCAGGGATTAACCAACAAGGAAATCTCCAGTAAGACCCACCTGGCCATCGACACCGTCAAGACCCATCTGCGGAGCATTTACCGGAAACTGGGGGTAAAAAACCGCTCCCAGGCGATTACCCTGCTGAACAGGCAAAATAAGGCCTTCGAGATTTGATCAAGGCCGCTGGATCATGGCCGGGCGGATTTAAGAGCGGAATTCCCGGATTCATCATGGTCCAGGCAGCTCTGCAGCGGTACTTCGCGCATCCCCTGTAAACAGCGCGGGGGCAGGGCGATGTAACATTTCGTTGCCCATTCCAGGTGGCGGCGCATTTCTTCCCCGATCTCAGCAACAATTTTGCCCGGAACGCCGAGGACGAGTTTATTCGGGGGGATTTCCATTTTTTCCGTAATCAGCGCTCCGGCCCCGATACAGCAGCCGTCTCCGATGACCGCCCAGTCCATTATAACGGCGCCCATGCCCACCAGAACGTGTTCCCCCAACCGGGGGGTGTGCAGGATCGCCCCGTGGCCGATGTGGCTCCTGGGACCCAAAACGGCGGTATACCCGGGCTGCACGTGGATAACGCAGTTTTCCTGGATATTCGACCCGTCTCCAATGACCACCGCGCCCCAGTCGCCCCGGATGCGGGCGCCCGGCCCGATGTAGCAGCCCTCGCCGATGGTTACGTCCCCGATGACGGTAGCTTCCGGATGAATATAAGTGCCTCTGCCCACGGATGGTTTTTTACCCTCGAACTCATAAAACCCCAAACGGCCACCTCCCAAAATGTGAATTCTGAATTCGTTGCGGTAGTGAACAATCACCCTCAGGACACCTTGACAACCAGGGCCGCACCGGTATCCCCGGCCGCGCACCCCGTGAACAGCCCGTAACCGCCCCCAAGGATAACCAGCTCTTCAATCATTTCAATAATTCCACGGCCGGCGGTAGGTCCCTGGGGATGCCCGTAAATAAGTGAAGAGCCGTAATTATTGAATTTCATGACATCAATGTTCATTTCCCTGGCAAGGTATAGATCGTTGGCCGCAAAGGGATTATGCGTCTTTATGGCCTTTACGTCCTTGATGTCAATCCCAGCTTTTTCCAGCGCCATTCTTGCCGCCGGTACCACGGCCATAGCCATATGAGCCTTGAGGGCGCGGGCATAACCATATGAAACTACCTGTATTTCTATGCTGCTGTCGGCACTGAGTTCCCGCGCTTTTTCCCTGGTGGATAAAATTATTCCACAGTTGCCGTCGGCCGGGTGGGTTTGGGCACCGAATGAGTGTACCCCTCCCTCAATAACCGGCTTTAATCTGGCCAGCCCTTCCCTGGTTGTGGGAGTAACGCCTTCGTCCGCTTCAAGTAACGCGGTTTCTTTTTTGCTCTTTTTGTATTCCACCGGGAACATGTAACGCTTCTGGAACTCCCGGTCATTGGCCAGGGCATCCTGGTACTGCTCGTAACGTCTATAAGTTACCTCATCGCAGTCTTCTTTGGTAATCCCGCCTACCTTTTTAACTACGTTTTCCGCCGTCTGGATCATGGGCACTCCTCCCCATGGGTCGCGGTTGAAGTTGTCCATCGCCCAGTTTTCCGAAATCACCTGCCCGCCGGGACCTGCAGGATTGGGCCAGATAGTGTGTGGGGCATTAGACATGCGGTCTGTCATAAGACAGAATACAGTTTTGTAAAGACCTGTTTCAATGCCCGCCGCTGCTTGACTTATACAGGTGGTGGAGGTGGAACACGCCTGCGGGATATGACATCCGGGAATTTCCGTAGCTCCCATGAGGGCAGCCGCCCAGGGGGCGGCGTAAAAGGTATGCAGCTGCCCGACGGTTTTTCCCAGATAGAGGTATTCAAATATCTTTGCATCCAGATCCTTTGCTGCCAGCCACCTCCTGGCGGTTAACGCCCCTAATTCGATGGCGTTTTCATTTTGCAGGCTCCCCTGCCAGCGGGCAAAGGGGGAACTGAAGTATCCGCGGTAAGGAATAAATGCTTTTGAGTACATAAAAATGCCCTCCTGATTAATTATTTACTTTTTACCGTCATTTCCCGCCCTGCCTCAAAAGCCTTTACGTTCAGCTCCTTGAACTTCGGGGGGACCATTTCCTCGATGACGGTCTGCCAGACTTCGACGGGTTCGGCTAAATAATTCGACAGGGCGCCGAGCAGCACTACTCCCGCCACGGCCGGGCTGCCCAGCTCCCGGGCCTTCGCCGCCCCTTCGATCCAGACCATCCGGGCGCCCGCCTGGCTTAAGGTATCTTCAATCTCCTTTTCTTCCGGATACCTGGCCTGGCCGAGGTTCACTGCCGGGGGCATGATCCGGTAGCGGTTCACCAGGGCCGTCGCCCCGGGGGCCAGGAAGTGGGGCCAGCGGGCCGCCTCCAGCATTTCAAACCCCAAAAGGTAGTCCGCGCTCCCTTCTTCAATTAAAGGGGAGTAGACCTTTTCCCCCCAGCGGACGTGGCTCTCCACCGCCCCGCCCCGCTGGGACATGCCGTGGACCTCCGACTTTTTCACGTCGTACCCGCAGCGCAGGCCCACTTCCGCTAAAATATCGCTGGCCAGGATGGTGCCCTGCCCGCCCACGCCGGCAAACAGGAAGTCGATCTTCTTCTTCATCTGCTCACCTCCAAAATCAAACAGCAAATTTAAATGACTGCCTGGGTAATGGCGTTCTGGTTGCAGACGGCGGCGCAGAAGCCGCAGCCGATGCACAAAGAGGCGTCGATGGCCACGCCTCCTTCGACTTTGCAGATGGGCGAACAGCCGATGCGCAGGCAGTTGCCGCATTCGTTGCAGGCTTTAAGATTGACCGTGTAGGGGGCGTAGCGCTCTCTGGTGGAGAGCACGCAGGGGTGCCGGGCGACAATAACCGAAGGTTCCCCGGATTTAATGTGCTCTTTGATGGTTTCCACCACATTCTTGAAGTCGTACGGGTTAACCACGTCTACTTTTTTGAAGCCGATCCCCCGGGCCACTTCTTCCACGCTGATCAGCGGCGCTTCTTCGCCCATTAAAGTTTTGCCGCTGCCGGGGTGCGGCTGGTGGCCGGTCATGGCCGTGACCCGGTTGTCCAGAACGATCACTGTGCTGGTCCCCCGGTTATAGAAGACGTTGATTAAGGGTGCTAAGCCGCTGTGGAAGAAGGTGGAGTCGCCGATGACGGCCACGGTGCGGTCTTTGACGCCGACTTGATCCACGCCGTGCACCACGCCGATGCTCGCGCCCATGCAGCCGCAGGTGTGGAGCGCCCCCAGGGGCGGGGCGGCACCCAGGGTGTAGCAGCCGATGTCGCCGAAGGTGGCGGTGCGCAGGCGCTGGAGCGCGTAGAAAACGCCCCGGTGCCCGCAGCCCGGGCAGAGCATGGGGGGGCGGGCCGGCAGGGCCGGGATAGAAACGTTTTTCTTTTCCCCCGGAGAAATGAGTCCGGCTTCGGCGGCGCACTTGCGGATCCGGCCGGGGCTGAACTCGTAGAGGTTCGGGAAGATGTCTTTCCCCCGGGCGGGAATGCCTAAAAGCCTTACCTGCTCCTCAATAAAGGGATCCAGTTCCTCGATCACCACGACCTGTTTAACCCGCCTGGCCAGTTCGCGGATTAACCCCGCCGGAAGCGGGTAAACCATCCCCAGCTTTAAAAAGGTCGCGGACGGAAAAACTTCCCTGGCGTACTGGTAGACGACCCCCGAAGTGATGATCCCGAGCGCGCTGTCGCCATCTTCAAGGCAGTTGAAAGGGGCAGTTTCGGCAAAGGCGGCCAGTTTCTTTAATCTTTCCTCCACCACCGGGTGGCGCTGGCGGGCGTTGGCCGGGACCATAACGTACTTGGCCGGGTTGCGTTCGTAAGCAGCTGGTTCGGCGGAGGCCGGCGGGGGCGCCGGTGCTTCTTCCTGCTGCACCACCGTCTTCGAATGCGCCAGCCGGGTGGTTGTTCTGATGATGACCGGCGTATCGAAAGCTTCGCTTAACTCCACCGCGTATTTGACGAAGCGCCTGGCCTCTTCTGCGTCGGCGGGCTCGAGCATGGGCACTTTGGCGAACCTGGCGTAGTGCCGGTTGTCCTGTTCGTTTTGCGAACTGTGCATGCTCGGGTCGTCGGCGTTGATGATCACCAGGCTCCCCTTCATCCCGGTGTAAGCAACATAAAAGAGGGAGTCCGCGGCCACGTTTAAACCTACGTGCTTCATGGTCACCAGGGCGCGGGCACCGGTGTAGGCAGCCCCCACCCCCACGTCCAGGGCTACCTTTTCGTTGACCGACCACTCCGCGTAAATCCCCGGGTACCGGGCGAAGTTTTCCAGGATTTCCGTGCTCGGCGTGCCCGGGTAGCCGGCGCCCACTTTAATCCCGGCCAGGTAGGCCCCGTAGGCGATGGCTTCGTTGCCGGACATGATTTTTTTCATCTAGTTCACCTGCCTTTTGCAAGATTAATCCCAAATAAGGGACCGCAAAGACGCAAAGAACGCAAAGTTCGGAACTTGACAGACAGCTAAAGAAACACCCTTCTTTAATGGTGATTGGTGGTGGATCTACCCCTACCACCAACGACCTACGACTCACGTCCAAATTTGTGCCTTTAGACCTCTGTGCCTTCCTCACTTCTTCCCGTACGTATACCAGCCCGCACCGGTTTTCCGGCCCAGGCGCCCGGCCCGGATGAGAGTCTTGAGCGCCAGCGGCGGGTTCCAGCGGATATCTTTAAACTCCTCGCAGAAATAATTGGCCACGTGGTAGCCGATGTCCACCCCGGCAAAGTCCTGCAGTTCAAAGGGCCCCATGGGATAATTCAAGCCCAGCTTCACGGCCGTGTCGATATCCTCGACGGTCGCCACCCCTTCTTCCAGGAGGCGGATCGCCTCGATGAACTGGGCCATCAGAATCCGGTTGACAATAAAGCCGGGGGAATCCTTCTTCACCTCCACGGTGGTCTTGCCCATTGTCCGGGCGACCGCAAAAAGAACCTGCACGGTCTCGTCGCTGGTGGCGTAGCCCCGGATGATTTCCACCAGTTTCATGATCGGCGGCGGGTTAAAAAAGTGCATCCCGGCAACTTTTTCGGGTCGTTTAGTGGCCGCCGCAATCACCGTGATGGACATGGAAGAAGTGTTGGTGGCCAGGAAAGCCTCGGGTTTGCAAACCGCGTCCAGTTTCGCAAAGGCTTCCTTTTTGGCCTGCAGATCCTCGATGATGGCCTCGATGACCAGATCGGCACCGGCAAAAGCGTCGCCTACGCCGGTGGCAACGGTAATCCGGCTTAAAATCTCTTCTTTCTGTTCAACGGTTATTTTCCCTTTCTCCACGCTCTTAGCCAGAAAATCGTTCATCCGCGTGAGCGCCCGGTCGACGATTGCCTTTTCCACATCACTTAAGACCACCTCAAACCCCGCGGCGGCCGCCACCTGGGCAATTCCTCCCCCCATGGCGCCGGCGCCCAAAACACCGATTCTCTTCACTTCCATAAAAATTTCGCCTCCTCTTCTACTGATTAAATAGTTTACCTTCTCCGGTTCCGCCTGTTTATCCTCCTGCCCGCCTTATGCCCTCTTTTGCAACTGTTCAAAAAAGATCCGGAACTTTTCTCTGATCTGCTCCTCGGCAAAATACCGCTGGTCGGCCATGTCCGCTTCAAAGACGATCCCCGGCAGGCCGGTGCGCTCGGAAATTATTTTCCGCTTATCGTAGAGGCCAAAGGACGTGGGCTTGCAGCTGCGGTTGGAAAACAAAACGAAGCCGTCCACCTTATACTTTTTCATCATGTCCATTTTCAGCTGGACGCGGTAGTCAAAACCCCGGTTCACGAATTGTTCGGTATAGTTTTCGGCCATGCTCTCCAGGGGCCTTTCCAGGTCGAAATGGTGGGTCCAGGAATGGGTGTACTGGGAAACGGCCACCAGGGCGCCGTTTTCCGCGAACAACTCGGAAAACCAGCGCAGCCGGGGCCAAACCGGGAGGTGGTCCCAGTAAATCTTAAAGCGTTCGTCGGGCACGGCGTAAATCTTTTTCTCCAGCCTCTCTTCCAGTTCCTTCTTTAATTCCCGGTAATAGGCGACGGCGGCCGGGGTGCCCCGCAGCGTAACGATCGGCGCCATGTGAAAACAGGCGTCGAAGAAACCGAAAGGAGCCGGGACAAGCGCCGCCGTTTCGAGAATTTCGTTCCACAGGCGGCAGGCCTCGTTGGCCAAGGAAAGCACTTCGATCAACCGTTCAAAATCGAACTGCCTTCCCGTATACACCTCGATGAAATCAATCATTTCCTCCATCTGCTCGACGAAATACCTTTTGATTAAGGTCGTCGAGGCCCCCTCGATGAACGGCGCGTCCAGCAAAAAGTAAGGGACCCGGTAAAAACGGCCCGCCTCCTCAAACCATTTCTGCAGGCTGCCGCACTGGGTATTACAGCTGAAAACGAGATCGGGCCGGACGATTTCCCCCACCGGGTGCTCTTTGGAATAGGCGTCCCCCAGGCCGCAACGGGCGTAGCCGCAAAGATCGGCGTAGTAGCCGCGCGCTTCCGCAGCGGCGGACAGCTTTTCGGCGGCTTTCCGGGCCGCCGCCAGGGCCCCGAAATTCTCCGGGTAATACGGAAAAAGCCCGGCGGCGTAGATGATTTCCACCGGAAAAACGGCCGTCACCCAAACCACCGGAATACCACGCTCCTTTGCCTGAACGCCCTTCGCGTAATAATCGTGCATCACTTCTTTTAACAGGCCCACGGTGCGAAAAGGCGCCGCCATTTATTTCGCCCCCTCCAGCATTTCTACAAAGGCACCCAGGCGCGTCCTGATCTGCCCCAGAGATACGTTACCCACTTCCGTTTCGATGCGCAGGGCAGGTATCCCGGCGGCGTTAAGGGTTTCTGCCAGGTAAGGGTAATCGTAATTTTCCGGTTCGCAAAACTTTAAATGGACAAAGATTACGCCGTCCGCCCGGGTTTCCCGCACCTTTCTCAGCAGCACGTCTTTGCGGTCCTGTTTCTGGTTGGTAAAACAGGCCACCGGCGTTTGCGCAAGCTGCCGTTCGGCCAGGGCAACGTAAGGATCACCGTTTTCCGCCACGTCGTTAGCTATGTACCGGTAGCCGGTGCACAGGTCGTCACCGACGCAAACCGCGCCGGTTTCGTCCAGAATATCCAGTAAAGACGGCGGTTCCCACAATTTGCCGCTTAAGATTACCCTTACCCCCGCTTTTGCTTTTTTGCGCTTTAACTTTCCAGCCTCCTGTTCGACGGCATGAAACAACCGGTTAAGCAGTTCGTTGTGTTTTTCTTTAGGAATGAGCAGGGAGGTTTTAATTACGTCGTACGTCGCCCGGTTGCCGAGGATTTCGGGGTAGCGGACGTGCAGCTCGTAAAGGCGGCGCAAAAGGGCGCGGTTGCGGTTGTACAGGCGGATGCTGGCGTACAGGTCCTGGGCGGTTATTTTCCGGTCCGTAAACTGCTCCAGCCGGGCCTTTAGGCGCCCCATTTCGCCCAGCAGGTAACTTTTTGCACTGGGGCGGTCCAGCTGCCGGGGCAAAAGAAAATTTTCCATGAAATTAAACGGCTTGACTTTCTTCCAGATGGTATACACCGTTCTGGTCGTATCGCAAATGGTGGGCACAAGCAACCCCTGCAGGTAATTGAGCCTGCCCGCCAGCGCCATCCCGAACGCGCAGCGGATCAGCGAACAGGCCCAGGTTTGCAGGTGTTCGTCCGCCCGGTTTACCTGCGTGCCGTCGTAAACCACTACGCCAAAGGGATGCGCCCCCGCGGCGTGAATCAGCTCTTCCGGGACGTCGGTAGGCAGATGGCCGATGACCCGGACTATTTTTTCCGCCACAACACTTTTGATCGCCGCGGCGGGGTCGCTTACGATTTGCTGGAATTCCCCGATTATTTCCTTTGCCTTCAAAGTCTGCATCCTTCCCGCGGTCCCGGAGTTTCCAGGGGAACCGCTTCCTGGGCTCCTTTCTTGCTGTCGGTTATTTTTGTCCGGCATGCTTTTCCCGCAGTTTGCGGTGGAGGATTTTTCCCGTGGGAGTCCGGGGCATTTCCTCGTCACAGACAAAATCTACCGCCCTGGGGCGCTTGTAGTCGGCGATTTTTCCCCGGCAAAAGTCCATAATTTCTTTGGCCAGTTCTTCTCCCGCGCAATAATCCTGGCGGAGCACAACCACCGCCTTAACCATTTCCCCCCACTTCGGGTCCGGCACGCCGATTACGG
>JBFLZY010000093.1:0-10353 GCA_040755975.1 Bacillota bacterium
TAAAAGGCTCGGTAAAAGTTTTGCTCACCAGAACGGCAAAGTTGGTGTTAGTTGTTTTTTTATAGGCATGAGTGTGGCCGTTGACCGTAACGAGCCCGTCGATATTTTCTAAAACCACTTCTCCGTAAGGGTTCATGCAGAAAGTGCGTACTTTATCATCAAAGGCCCTTGAATAGTAGATAAATTTAGATTCGTAAAAAACGTTGGTCAGCGGCTCCATCACTGCGGCGGGAACTTCTACCCGCACCCCGATATCCACCGGGTTAACCTCGGTGCGCAACCCCAACCGCTGCGCTTCACGAACCAGCCACTCGGCTCCCTCCCGTCCGGGCGCCAGCACGACGTGCCGCGCGTAAATGCTTTCCCCCTTGGCGGTAATTACCCCTTTAACCTGGTCTGCATCGGTCAAAACTGACTCCGCGGGACAGGACGTGCGCATTTCCACACCGCTGGTCGTCAAATAATCCTGCATACCCTCCAAAATTTCTTTACAGCGCCCCGTTCCCAGGTGCCGGATGGCCACCGGGATTAATTTTAACTCAGCCTGGGCAGCCTTATGTTGAAATTCTTGAATTTTTTCGGTTTGTTCCAGTCCGTAGATACTTTTCGGCGCACCAAACCGGACGTATATTTCATCAATATAACTGATTAACTCCTGGAGTGCCGATTCGCCGATATATTGTTCCAGGCTGCCCCCGATTTCCGGAGAAAGGGTCAGCTTCCCGTCGCTGAAGGCGCCGGCGCCGCCCCACCCGCAAATGGCGGCGCAAGGGTTGCAATGAAAACAGGTGCTCTCTTTTACTCTGGATAGACAAATCCTTTCTTCCAGCTCTTTTCCTTTTTCCAGGATGAGCACTTTTAATTTCTTTTTTTGGGCAAGCTCGAGGGCGGTGAAGATCCCCGCCGGCCCCGCTCCGACGATAATTACGTCATAAGTCAAATAAAAATCTCTCCCCGTAGCAATAAAAATTACGTATTTGTGCCATCATCATCTTAGCAAAAGCCTCCCTTAATGTCAAGAAAAGGGGTCAGTTATCTCTTTGGGGTGGTTATAAAATACCAATAAATACCAGTTGGTAGAGCCCGGCCCACGTTACTTACGAAGACATTGGCGGTCTGGGGAAAGAACTGTCCCGAATCAGGGAAATCCATACAGATCTTGTCCACCACCAGAATCAACCAATTCACAAATCAACTGCCGATGGAAACGAAAAAGAACCTGTCCGAAGGAGCATCCCCTCTCTTTAAGGTAGGCGTTTTGGATAATAACTGATTCTTTCCGGCCAGCAAAGTTTAAGAAAATGGCAGAGAATTTTTGCTGTCAATCCCCAGATAAAATATTTACCGCAGTCGAAATAATACACGGGAAACGACCAGCGTTTCTGCCACTCGTGCTTGTATTCCGGGGGAATCCTGTGAAAAGGGAAACCGGGGCTGTAACGAATGGCAACGTCGGCGGAAGAAATGCCCGGGGGATTCTTTAAGAAAAAGTCCACCGGTACGCTAAAAATTTCCGCCACTTCTTCCGGATTAGGGTTAAGCTCCCCGGTTAAAATTTCGCCTACGTAGGGATAAACCAACCTTCCCTGGGGGGCGGGGAGGATGTCTAAAGGGCCAATTACCCGGATGTGTTTCCTTTTTATGCCCAGCTCCTCCATCGTTTCCCGGACGGCTGTTTCCTGGGGATTGGAGCGCTCTTTAGTTTCGACCCGACCACCGGGAAAACAAATTTCTCCCGGCTGGATTTTCAGGTTTTCGGCGCGCACTTCAAAGAGGATGTGGAGATCTCCTTGTTTTTTTAACAAAGGCAAAAGCACTGCTGATCTAAAATAACAATCTTCGTCCATGATCCCTGGTTTTCTATTGGCCAGCCAGTTAATTCTAAATTGCATTTTTCTCCCGTTCTTTCGCTAAATTCTTCACCTTACTTATATTTCTGTTTTCAAAAACAAAATCCTCTCTCCGGCATCTTTGGTGCACCTTGACGCCTTTAAAATCATAAAATGTTATCAAATCCTTCTGCTTTTATGGTCATTTGAAGTGTAAAAGGAGTGAAAGTAATGCCCTATCAGTTAGTTGGTTTTGATCTGGTGGCCGTCGAAAATACCGCTGTTCAACAGCAACATGATTTCTTTTTGCTGCCCGAGCCGCGCGTATTAATTAGCGGCGTGGTCAGGCGCCCGGACGGCTCGCCCGTGCACGGCGCGGTGATACAGTTTTTTAAAAAGGATGGTAACAATTTGGGTCCCGTTATCGGGCATACCTTCACCGATGAAGACGGCCACTTTTTGTTTGGGCCACTGGCTCCCGGAACGGAATTTAAGGTCAAGATCTTTTACTGGGATGTTATGGAACAAGAAACCCAAGGGGAGGTAAAACCTTCGGGAATATTCCCACCGGTTATCCTGCCTCCGGTAGCCCCTCTTCCCCCGGTAGCCCCCTTGCCACCGGTAGCTACTTTACCACCGGTAGCCCCTCTTCCCCCGGTAGCCCCCTTGCCACCGGTAGCCCCTTTTTCAACATCAGGAGATAATCCTGCGTAATATCCGGGAGGAGTACATGCGTCAGAGGCTTATAGTTTCACTGATCATCCCGTGTCGCAACGAGGGTTCCTATCTTCAGCAAACCCTCCGTTCGCTGACCGAAGCAAAAACAGAATTTTCTTGCGAGATCATTGTCGTTGACGACGGGTCAACTGATGGCTGCTGCAATTTTCTGGAGCATAACAATTCAGGAGTAATTCTTTTAAAGTCATTCGGTTTAGGTGTAGCCAACGCCAGAAATTTGGGAGCTAACGTGGCAAGAGGCGATTTCCTTTGTTTTTGCGATGCCCATATAATTGTAGAAGACTTCTGGCTGGACAAACTGGCGCAACCTCTCCTGGAGCACGAAGCCGATCTGGTTTGCCCCGCCATTGCTTCTGCCGACAGGCCACAGGCGATCGGCTACGGGGTGACCTGGGACGAAAACCTGAACTGGCGCTGGCTTTACGAACAGCCCGTGGCGGTTAAATACATTCCGCTTGTCCCCGGCGGTTGCTTGATAGTCCGCCGGGATGTTTTTGAGGATCTGGATGGATTTGAAAAAGGTTTTCGCGTTTTCGGTTATGATGATCAGGAATTTTCCTTAAAGGCCTGGTTATTTGGTTACCGGGCGGCAGTAGCGCCCGGTGTGAAGGTTTTGCATATCTTCCGGGAAAGACATCCCTACCCGGTAAGCTGGCTGGATGTGATTCATAATTTATTGCGCCTTTCCTTTCTCCATTTTAGCCAAAGGCGTATAGGAAAAACGATCGAACTGGTTAAAATCCACCAGGATTTTGGGCGTGCCCTGGCCGGATTAGTATTAAGTGACGTATGGGAAAAACGCCGGGCCTACCTGGCCCGGCGTCGCTACGACGACGATTGGTTTATGCGTCAGTTTCAAATTAATTATTAGAACTTTATTATATTCTTGCGAGGAAACAGCAATTCAATGTTTTACCTGGAAAAAGAGAAGAAGTGTCCAAGGGTCTCGCTTATCATTCCTTGCCGCGATGAACGATATTACATCCGGCAGACCCTCCAACACATTTTGAACGTTCCCGCTGGCGCGTCCTATGAGATTATTGTTGTTGATGACGGTTCAGGAGATGGGTGTTGTAATTTTTTGCGGCGGGGGAAATTAGATACCCCGGAGGCAAGCGACACGCCGGGCCGCCCGACTATCCATTTGTTGACCACCTCCGGACTGGGCGTGGCCCGCGCGCGCAACTTAGGCGCCGCGCTGGCCCGCGCTCCCCATCTGGTTTTTTGCGACGCCCACATTATCGTTTCTCCCGGCTGGCTGGGAGGGTTAATTGATTCCCTCGAAAAAGGGATGTTTGCCGCCGTCTGTCCAGGGATAACTTTCACCGGGCCGCTGTTTTATACCGTTTACGGAGGCACCTGGAACGAAAGCCTTTCCTGGGTTGGGATTCGAGAGCAGCCCACCGGCTTGCAAGAAATACCGCTTGCTCCTTCCGGCTGCCTGGCCGTGCGGAAAGATGTTTTCAGGAACGTTGGCGGCTTTGAGGACGGTTTCCGGCTCTGGGGTTACGATGATGCGGAATTCTCTTTGAAGTTATGGCTTTTTGGCTTCCGGGTAGCCGTTCACCCCCTGGTCAGAATTTTCCACGTTGCCCGGCCTACGCCCAAATACCAGCTTTGGGGAGAGCACCTGGTTTTTAATTTGCTCCTGATGGGCCTGCTGCATTTTTCCGGGCACCGGCTGGCCAAAACGGTTGCCCTGGCCAAAAGTTTTCCGGGGTTCACGCCGGCGCTCTATACGCAGCTATTTTTAAAAAATGGGGCCCGCCGTCGCAAATATATGCGCCGCCGCGTTTTTAATGACGATTGGTTCATGAAAAGATTTAATATTCCCCTTTGACCGGACAAACAAGGAAGGGAGAAGAAAAAGTGCTGGAAGATGCCTCTTTGCGGAAGGAAGAATTCGACCTCGGCAGGCTGGCCGGCAAAAAGATGGCCCTGGTTACGCACGTGCACCTGCACCAGCGCTGGCCGGAACAGGGTCCTTCCCTGGCCGTAGCCAGGGAATTCGATCTCATCCGCAATCTTTTTCGAATGGATACTTATTACGTCTACCAGGTGAAAGCAGAAGATTTGCGCGATTACGATCTGATTATCCTCATTCACTTTGCTCCGGATTTCCCGGAACTGCTTTTCGACATAAAAAGAACCAGCCGGGCAAAAGTGGCTCTTTTAATTGACGGCGGCTGCGAATATTTCACCTGGTTTCCCGTGCGGGACCTGCGGTTAAAGCTGGCGTGGCTGAAAGAATGCGATCTGGTGCTCACCTGGAGCGCAACGAAAACCAGTTTTCTTTCCATGTTTACCGGCGCCCCGGTGGTCAGCCTGGACAACCCGGCGCCGGTTCACCACCTGGTCGACTTTATCGTCCCGCGGGAAAAAAGGGAGCAGCGCGTCCTGGTCAACGGTTCTTTGGGACTGCACTGGAACGGCCTGACCAGCTTAATGGTAGCCCTGGAGACCGGGATGCCGGTTGACGTCCTCCAGCAAGATATCCTTCACCAAAACGGCTCCAGAGATGAAGAGAAGGCGCAGTTCTACGAATCTTTGGCCAGGAAGTACCGGCGAGAAATCGGAATCCTGCCTTACATGATCTGGTATCCGGACTTTATCAAACAAGTCTCCCGCTATTACCTGGCCGTTTGCCTGGATGCGCGGACGGTTTCCGGCCGGTTTACGGGCGATCTGGCCAGCGTGGGCGTTCCGGTGGTCGGGAGCAATACGCTGGAACAGCAGCGAGAGTGTTTTCCCGAAATTACCGTTCCCCCGTACGACGGGGCAGCGGCCAGGGCAAAAGTGGCCCGGCTCCTCCGGGACAATGACTTTTACGAGCACGTTTGCCGGTACGCCGTGGAAAAAAAGTACCGGCGTTCCAACTACCGGCGCTTCTTCCGGACTTTGCGTGACGCCCTGGAGGGTTTACTTGAAAATAAAGAAAAACTAGCTACCAATATTACACATTATAACTACTAATTACATATATTGTTTTTATAGCAGATCACTTGAAGAGAGCGGAAGAAAATGAAGCTCAGCGTGGTTGCCCCTGTTTTAAACGAAGAATTTTTCCTGCCCCTTTACCTGGAAAGCGTCCTGACTTATGTCGACGAAGTTATTCTCCTGGACGGCGGAAGCACCGACCGAACCTTAGAAATAATTAAGTCCTTTCAAGAGAAATGCAGGAATTTGAAATTGTTCATGCAACCCCAGGAAGGAGTCCCTTATTCTGACGATTGGAACGAAGGAGCGCGGAGAAATTTTTTAATCGACGCCGCTGCCGGCGACTGGATCCTGGCTTTGGACGCCGATGAAATAATGGACGACTCTTTTGCTTTGCTAAAAGAAGAACTGCTGAGCCGCCCGCAAGTGGATGCCTATGGGTTTGCTTTGGTGAGTTTTTGGCAGAATCCCTTTACGATCCGGGTTAATGCCCCGGGCGACCCGCACTGGCAGGCGACGAAATACGCGCTGTTCCGGAATAACAAACGTATCCGTTATGCCGGCAGACGCCACCATCCCATCCTTTTGTACGACGGAAAGCCTTTTTGGGAAGAAAAAGAACGCCTGGCGAAATGTCCGGAAATTAAACCTTACCACTATCACTACGCCCTGGGGCCGCGGATTAAATTCAACGACAACCGCCGGGGAGATGTCAACAGGCTGAACAACATGGGCGAGCCGGACTGGACGTTTACACCCCCGAACTACACCATCAAAACGGTGCCCTTCACGGACAACCACCCCCGGGTAATCCAGCGCTTTCTGGCCGAAGCGCCGGCTCTTTTTTCGGCCGGAGAGGAAATACCCAGACTCGACCTGACCTGCCTTTCCTTCGACCGCTACCAGCTGTTCCAAACGCTGGCAAATATGGTCAATACCCTGGGACAGACAGGTTTGCGAATACTGCACGCCGGTCTGGTTGATGCCGATTTTTCGATGTTTGTTCCGGAGCAGCAGGTAACCTGGCTGGATAAAAGTGCCAGCCTGGCTGTGCCTTTGCTCCCTTTTCAGGATAAGTCTTTCGACGTGGTGCTGGCCGTAGACGTTAGCGGAGCCATGGCACCCGGGCAGAGGGAAGGTTTCGTGCGGGAAGTTGTCCGGGTGGCCGATCAAAAGGCGATAATCACTACTCCGCACGCGGAAGCACTCCCTGCGATTGAGTTGATTTACCAGCTTATTCAAAATCCTTATTTGAAGCCCCACCTGGAAAAAGGACTGCCCACGCGGAAGAAATGGAAGCAGTGCTGGCTAAACTGGCTCTTCCTTACCGGAGATTTCCCCACAGCGGCCTGGCCAGCTGGATGGGGATGCTGCTGGCTGCCCATTTTCTGACCGACGATGCCGGGCGGGCTTTAAACCGTTTCTTTAACCAGAACTTTGCCCTTCTGGAAAATCGCTACCCTTGCTACCGGTTAATCTACGAAATCCAAATTCAAACGCCTTGAAGTTAAGTTTCCTTGAAGGGATCCATGAAGGGATGGAAGGAATGGACGTACTGCGGGAGCAGGAATTTGATCTCGGCCGGCTGAGGCAAAAAAAGTTTGCCCTCGTTACCGGCAGGCAGTTAGATAATAACCGGTTAAGCCAGGGCCGTTTTTATCCGGACAGGTACGAGTGGTTGATTGCGCGCCTTTTCCTGATGGACGTTTATAATCTAAAACAGTTGCCGGCAGGGCAGTTAAGCGAATACCAATGCATTCTCCTTGTAACCGGCGACCTTTTTGACCTGGCCGAAACATTTGCCGTTTTAAAACAGGTAACCCGGGCGAAAATAGTCCTGGTGATCAGCCCTGATTGCGAACCTTATTTTTGGTGGAACGAAAACCAAACCACCGGCTACAACTGGCTGAAAAAATGCGACTTCCTGGTGACTTTTTGCGAAACGCACGTCCGTTACTTCTCCCTGTTTGCCGGCGTCCCGGCGGTCAACCTGGATGCTCCCCTGGCAACTCACGCCGCCGCGGGTCTGGTCAAACCGGTTGAACAGCGGGAGCGCCGGGTTCTGCTGGCCGGTTTTCCGGGCCGGGGCTGGAACGGACTGACCGGTCTTTACGCCGTCCTTCCCTTTGGGCTGCCGGTTGACGTGCTGATTCTCGACTCCACGCGGCAAGGGGGGCCGCGCGAAGAGGAAATAATTTCTCTATACCAGGGGGCTGCCAGGCAATTTAACTGCCCCATTGCCATTTTGCCGCCCATGCCCTGGTATCCGGAACACTTGCAGAGGCTCGCCGGGTATTACCTGGGAATTATTATGGACGCCTACATGTGCACGGGGGGAATTTGCGGTGAACTGGCCAGCGTAGGCGTTCCCGTGGTCGGCAGCAATACTTTTGAGCAACAAAGAATCTGTTTTCCCGAACTGGCTTTGGCCCCTTTTGACGGTTTGGGCGCCCGGGAGGCCGTTCGCCGACTGCTGGCAGATACAAATTTTTACGAACGCGTAGCGGCTTACGCGCAGCAAAAAAAACAGGAGGTGACTTATTCCCGCACTTTTGCCCTGCTCAAAGAAGTTTTTCTTTACCTGTTATCGCTTAGCCAGGGGAAACCGGTTTCTCTATCTGCACCGGTCCAATATTCTCAGCCGCCTCCGGTTGTACCCGCAACAACAGTGAATCGCCAAACGAAAATGTCCCAATACGATGTAATCTTTTTTCCCGTCATCGACTGGGACCTCCGGTTTCAGCGGCCCCAACACCTGGCCTGCGGCCTGGCCGAAAACGGGCACCGCGTATTTTACCTCCGGACCACTTTCCGGGCAAACGCAGAATTACCCCTGGTGCGGCCGCTGAAAGAAAACATTCATGAGGTGGAACTTCCGTATTCCCGGCCGGTAAATGTGTATCGCGAGCAAATGGACGCCGTTCTCGTCGAAAAAGCCTGCGCGGCGTTAGATTTTCTGCGCCGGAAATGGAATATGCTGGAGGTGGCCTGCATTGTCCAGCTCCCTTTTTGGACACCGCTGGTGGAAGAACTCAAGAAAAAATACAGCTGGAAAATCGTTTACGACTGCCTTGACCGGCACGACGGCTTTTCCACCAACGGCGCCGCCATGCTTGCCCAGGAAGAAAGGCTTACGCGCCTCGCCGACCTGGTGGTGGCAACGTCACAACGTTTGTGGGAGGAAAAAAAGGATTTTAACCAAAACTGCCTGCTCATCCGCAACGCCGCCGATTTTGCGCACTTTGCCGCCTTTTTCGGGCAGGTGCCTTTATCCTTGCAGGGTTTGAACAAACCGGTAATCGGTTACTTCGGGGCAATTTCGGAATGGTTCGACGGACAGCTCATTGAGTATGTGGCCCAAAAACGCCCCGGCTACAGCTTTGTCCTCATCGGAAGCACTTACGGCGCGGATATCAAAAACCTGGCCTTGTTGCCCAACGTTTATTTTTTAGGTGAATTGCCCTACCAGAAACTTCCGGGATATCTGCACGCCTTTGACGTCTGCCTGATTCCCTTCAAAGTCAACCCGTTGACCGAAGCGACCGACCCGGTGAAGTTCTACGAATATTTATGTGCGGGGAAACCGGTAGTTTCGGTACCCCTCCCGGAGCTTCTTCCTTACCGGGCGGAGGATCTTGTTTACCTGGCAAGTACGGCCGAAGGTTTCCTGGAGGCAATCGAAGCCGCGCTAGCCGAAAACACTTCCGAAAAAATGGAGCTAAGGAGGCAGTTTGCCCGGCGGAACAACTGGGCAAGGCGCGTCGCTTCCTTGAAAGAAGCCATCAGAAAGACGTTTCCGCTGGTCAGCATTATTGTTTTGACTCATAACAATTTGCACTTAAACGAACAGTGTATGAACAGTATTTACCGCTGCACCACGTACCCCAATTTTGAACTGATCGTTGTCGACAATGCTTCCACTGACGGGACTTTGGCCTACCTGCAGGAAATGGCCGGCAAGGTCAGCAATCTCAAATTAATTCGCAACGACCGGAACAACGGCTTTGCCAAAGGGGTCAACGCCGGGATTAAAGCCGCCGGAGGGGAGTACGTAGTGATTTTAAATAACGATACGGTTGTTACCCGGGGTTGGCTGGGCAAGTTGATTCGTTACCTGGAAAAGGATCAAACCATCGGGATGGTCGGACCGGTCACCAATTTAGCCGGCAACGAAGCCAGGATCGAAACGAACTACAGCAGCCTGGAAGAAATGGAGCAGTTTGCGGAGCGATACACCCGGGAGCACGAAAGTGAACACTTTCCTGTAGAGACCCTGGCCATGTTTTGCGTGGCCGTGCGGAAAAGCCTGTTTGCGGAAGTAGGCCTCCTGGACGAACGATTCGAGATCGGAATGTTCGAGGATGACGATTTCGCCTTGCGCGTCAGGAACCGTGGCTATAAGATCATCTGCGCCGAGGATGTTTTTGTTCACCACTTCCACAGCGCGAGCTTTAAATTAATGGGCGAGCAGCGCTACAGGGAAATATTTGAAGCAAACCGCCGGCGTTACGAAGAAAAATGGGGGATTGAATGGAAACCCCACCGCTACCGGTGAATTGAGAAGTGAGAGGTGAGAAGTTAGAAGTGAGATTATCATTGCTAATTTCCAACTTCCAACTTCCCACTTTTCATTTAATCGTCCCCAGGGGATAAATAATCCGCCAAGGAGCGATCAACGTGACCGAGGTCAAGGTAAGCCCGCTAAACGACATGAGGTACGCTCTGGTTTCCTACCGGCACCCCACCCGCCGCTGGAACGCGCGGGACTACGAGGGGCCCGCCAAGCTGGCCGGGGTGCTGATCCGGCTTTTGCGCATGGATACTTTTTACATCCATACCACTGCCGCCG
>JBFLZY010000094.1:0-10238 GCA_040755975.1 Bacillota bacterium
GCTTTGCTCGGCCCAGTGTCCTTTGACATCACTGAACCGGGCTGCCGCAAACGCCGCCTGGCCTTGCGGAAAGACCAGGCAAATGGTCAAAGCCAGAATAAGGGTGATCGCCAACCGGTAAAACCGCCGCTGGTTAAACATGCCAATCCCCCCAGTCATATCTAAAGCTTTATTCGACGGCCCCCCTAATGAGTCCTGCTAAATCTTCCTGAAAAAGGATAAAATATAATTTAAGATCGGGGAACCGGGGAGCAGGAATTTTTGACCAGAAGGAGAATTATTTTCTGCAAGTTTTTTGCGCGTTGATAATGATTTAAGGAGGGTTTTGAAATGAAAATTTCCTGGCTCGGCCACGCCTGTTTTTTGATCGAAACAACCAAAAAGATTCTTACCGACCCCTTCGACAGGCAGTTAGGATACCCGGTGCCAAAAGCAGCGGCGGACCTGGTCACCGTGAGCCACCAGCACTTCGACCACAACGCGGTCCGGGCAATCCCCGGAAAGCCGCAGATCATCCAGAGCGCTGGGGAACATTCCGTTAACGGAGTAAAAATAACGGGAATCCGCACCTTCCACGACCAAAACCGGGGCGCCCAGCGGGGCGAAAACATTATTTTTGTCATCGAAGCCGAGGAAATCCGGGTTTGCCACCTGGGGGACCTGGGCCATACCCTGGGCCAGAGCACCCGGGCGGAAATCGGCAAGGTGGACGTGCTGCTGGTTCCGGTGGGCGGGTATTACACAATCAATGCGGCCGAAGCAAAAGAAGTGGTGGAGCAGCTCAATCCCGGCTACGCAGTGCCCATGCATTACAAAACAAAATACTTAAACCTGCCGATCGCGCCGGTAGATGACTTTTTAAAGTTCTATCCCGGCTATCAAAAAGAAACCGCCCTGGAACTCCAGGCCGGAAAAATGCCGGAGAAGGTGCAGGTAGTTTTATTGGAACTGGCTCAATAAAGATTTTCGTCCTGTATCAAAGGCCAAAAAAGAAAAAAACAAGGGCGGCTTGCTTACTTCCGCCCCTTTCTCCGCTTGCTGTGTTCGATCCCGACGTCGATGCGCTCGGTGGGCGCGCGCTCGTTGTCGAAGCCCCGGAAACTCCGGTAGATCACGCCGTCGTCGCCGATTTCGTACGGAATGTTTTCCACTTCTTCCACGTAACCCCGGTCTTCTATAGCCAGTTCGCTTTCCCCGTAGTAAGCGCCGGCGTCGGCCTGCTCGGCGTGTTCGGTAAAGCGGGCCAGGTCCTGCCAGGTGTCTTCCAGGTCGTACTCCGCGTTGCCGATGGCCTCGTCAAAGCTCTGGTGGTAAATCTCTTCGATTACTTCCTCCTCCACTGGACGGGTGGACTGGTCGGGACTTTTTTCCGCTTCCCGGCGGCAGCGGTAGCAGGTGGTGGTGGACGGCACGGCGTCCAGGCGCTCCAGGGGAATGGGTGCGCCGCAGAGCTCGCAGGTGCCGTAAGTCCCGTCCGCAATTCTGGCCAGAGCCTCGTCAATGGCCCGGATTCCCAGCCTGGCGTTTTCGCGCAGGGCAAAATCCTTGCTTCGCTCAAACAATTCCGAACCCACGTCGGCAGGGTTGTTGTCGTAAAGCGACAACTCGCCGATGGAATCGCTCATGGAATTGGCCAGGCCGCCTTCGGTAAGGGAACGAACCCTTTCCTCCAGCTGCCTTTTCTCCTCCTCCAGGCGCCGCCGGAACATCTCCAGCTGGCCTTGCTCCATAAAACATGCCCTCCTTTACTACGCCCATTGTGCAGCACTGCCACCCGTCACTCATATAAAGAAGGAAGCTACCATAAATTCCCAATCCCTAATCCCTAATCCCTGTCCTTCTACCGGGCCAGCTGAGCCTGCACAATGGCCACTATATCGGCGATGAACCCGCCGATTAACGGCAGGTTCAGGGTAACCAGGCGCTGCAGGATCAGAATGATGACCGCGCCCAGGATGGCAAAACCAACGGCAATGCCAAAACCGCGGGCCAGCCCGGAGATAAAATTAATGTATAAAAGGCGCCACGGGTGCTCAAGCAGATCCACGTATTCCGCCAGCTTCATTTTTTCCATATTAATGGCCAGCGCGGTGACCTTTTCCCGCAAAGATTCCCACAACCGCTTTTCGGCCTCATTCACTTCAAAGACACCGGCCTCTACCTCGGTTGTTCAATAATCTTCCCATCAAGAAGTACGGATATTCCCCTTGCGGATATTCCCCGCAAAATAAATAAATTTACCGTCAAGACGCAAAAAGCGTCATCTTGCGCCTGACGGTAAGCCAAAATGATTACCTGTCGCAACTAATTTGCTGTCCTGATCCTGGGCGCGCCCCTTTTTTCCAGCAGCTTAAAATCAACCCACAGGGGGCTGGCGTTGCAGACGGAAGAATAGGCCCCGCTGACCACCCCGATGAGCATGGCCAGCACGAAGTTGCGGATGGTGCTGCCGCCCAAAAAGTACAGGGCGACCAGGACGAACAAAACGGCCAAAACGGTATTAACCGACCGGGTGAGCGTCTGCCAGAGACTTTTATTCACCAGGTCCTCCAGGCTTTCACCCTTCGCCCGGGAACGCATATTTTCGCGGATGCGGTCAAAAATGATAATGGTGTCGTTAATCGAATATCCAATGATGGTCAGAATGGCGGCAATAAAAGCGCTGTCCACTTCCAGTTGAAAGATCGAAAAGATTCCTGTCACAACCAGGGTATCGTGAATTAAGGCAATGATTGCGGCAATTCCCTGTTTAAATTCAAAGCGGATAGTAATGTAAATTACCATCAAGATAGAAGCAATAATCAGGGCCAGGATGGCCTTGTAAGTCAACTCCCGGCCGATTACTGGCCCCACGGATTCGTTGCGCAGGATTTCAAATTTGCCCGGTTTCTCCAGTCCCGCCAGCAATTTGTCGATTTCTTCCTGGCTTAAGTGCCGGGTTCTGATTAGAAAATCTTTCTCGCCGCTTTGCTGGATCCCCCGGCTGGTCTCCAGCCCCAGGGCGGCAACCGTTTCCCGCACCTTTTCCACAGCCACCGGCTGTTCGTAACGGATCTCCAGTATGTTTCCGCCGGTAAAATCGATTCCCAGGTTTAAGCCCCGCACGGCCAGCGAAATCAACCCCGGCAGGATAATGACGATCGAAATGAGATACCAGATCTTCCGTAGCTTCACAAAATGCAAAGACATTGCACAAACCCCCTATGCCCCGTAAAGTTTCAGGTTTTTAGCCACCCCGCTGGCCGCCACCAGGTGCAGGAACCATCTGGTCATGGTAATGGCCGTGAACATGCTGGCCAAAATACCGATGGAAAGGGTTACGGCAAAGCCGCGGATGGGCCCCGTACCGAGAAAATAAAGCACCAGGGCCGTGATCAGGGTGGTGGCGTTGGCGTCGAAAACAGCCACGAACCCCCTCTTAAACCCGGCGTCGATTGCCGAGCGCAGGCTCTTGCCCGTCCTCAGCTCCTCCCGGAACCGTTCAAAAATAATTACGTTAGCGTCCACGGCAATGCCCAAAGACAAAAGGAAGGCCGCGATGCCGGGCAGGGTCATGGTAACGTGCAGGCCGACAAAAATCATCAGCACAATCAAGGTATAGATGAGCAGGGCAAAGTTGGCCACCAGCCCGGGCAGCCGGTAGTACATCAACATGAAGATAACGATGGCGGCAACGCCTACAACGCCGGCGTGCATCGACTTATTCAAGGAATCGGCGCCCAGAGCCGGTCCGATCGTCCGCTCTTCGGCCACCGTCACCTTCAACGGCAGGGCGCCGGAGCGCAATAAAACGGCGACGTTATGCGCTTCTTCCAGCGATTCGTAGCCGGTAATTTCCGCCTTTCCGTTGGGAATCGGTTCTTTCACCACCGGGTTTTGCACCAGTTGCCCGTCCAGGTAGATACCGATGGACCGGCCCACATTGGCCGCCGTCACCTCGGCAAACTTGCGCGCCCCGGCGGCATTAAAAGTCAAGTCTACCTTGGCTTCGCCGGTGAGGGGGTCCTTTGCCTCCATGGCGTCCTTCAAATCCGCCCCGGTAAGGATGGTTTTCCCGTCCCCGGTCTTAAACTCCAGGTAGGCCGTCTTCACCATTTCGCGCACGGCCTGCCGGGGGTTTTCGATCCCCGCCAGTTCCACAATCAGGCGCCGGTCGCCCTGCTGCTGGATCGTCGGTTCAGTCACCCCGAACTGGTTCACCCGCCGCTCGATCACGGCGATCAGTTCCTTCATCTTATCCCGGGTTACCTTCGCTTCCGGAGTATCCTGCGCCTCCAGGACCACGTGCACCCCGCCCCGCAGGTCCAGGCCCAAAATGACCCCTTTTATGACCGGCAGATGTTTGGCCAGCCTTTCATTCTGTCTCCAAAGAGGTGAAAAGGCCAGCACACATAAAAAGGCAACGGCTGCCACAATGCCAATCATCTGCAGAATCTTTTTCCACTTCATCCCCAAGTTTCTCCTTCCTGCTTTTAAAGCAACTTAGAGCCGTTGATGACGAGCTCAAAGTTACAGTTCAGAAAATTCGCCGCCCGCCGGCAGAGCATCATGCGGGTGAGAAAAATTTCAAAATACTCCATTACCGGGCAAATACTGATATCGATGGACAAGTCCATGGTAATGGTGCGCCTGGCACTAACCACCTTTAAAGACGCCTTCTCCACCGCATAGTTGACCCGGTCGTGGATATCAAACGTAACAAAATCCGGGTTGCGCACCCGGGTGCGGTGAACGTCGGATTTGTCTGCTACGATCAGCGCCGCGGCCACCTCGGTGACCGGCTGCCCGTGGCTTTCCTCGTGATTGGCAATTGCCGAAATAACCACCGCCACCTCCTCGGGAGGCATGCCCATCGTCACCAAAATAGGAAAACACAAATTAGCACCGGAGATCCCGTGCTCATTGCGGCTGATCACGTTGCCGATATCGTGCAAATAACCGGCAATGGCCGCCAGTTCGGCGTTTCTTTGGGGATAGCCAAGCTCATTTAGAATACTGTAAGCAATCGTGCTGACCAGATCCAGGTGCCGGTAGCTATGCTCGGTAAAACCCATGACCCCTAAATATTCATTTCCTTTGCGGATAAAACTATCGATGATGGGATTATTTTTCACATCCTGCAGGGTAATCAAAAGGGTACCTCCCGCGCAAGTCAACGTTGATTGGTTGCGTATTTCGGTCCGTCCTTGACGACTGTTGCACATTCAGTTTTTCCGTCTCTTTGCTCCTTAGCACTTGGGTCTTTTTGCCCCCCTGTGCCTTTGTGCCTTTGGCTGCCCTTTATTTTAATTTACCCAAACAGGAAAAAGAGTAGACAGCGGTCTACTCCTCAAATTCAAAAATACGGCCGGCGCTCCCTTTAATCTTTCTCTTCTTCCTCTTTTTGCCGGACCTGGGCAACGGCTGTCTTTAAAATCTCCATCCGCACGTTATCGGCAACCCGGATCACGAAGGTATCCTCTTTTATTTTAACAATGGTGCCATAGATGCCGCCAATCGTAATCACGGGATCGTTTACTTTCAGGTTGCGGATCATTTGCTGGTGCTTCTTCTGCCTGACCTGCTGCGGCCGGATTAACAAAAAATACAAAAGACCAAACAGAACAGCAATATAAAGCAAAGTTGCTACCGATTGGTTCATTCTACATCCTCCTTTCCGGTATCTGATGATCAATTCGTGAACCCCGGCCCAATTTCCTTTTTTAAATTGAAAATTTCTTGAGAAATTCTTCTTTAAATTGTTTTAGCCGGCCGCAGCGGATGGCCTCCCGGATGTTTTGCATGAGCTTTAAGATAAAATATAAATTGTGAACGGTCGTGAGGCGGATCCCCAGGACTTCGTTTGCCTTGAGCAAATGGCGGATGTACGCCCGGGTAAACCGCCGGCAGGCGTAGCAGTCGCACTCCGGATCGAGAGGGGAAAAATCCGCCGCGTATTCGGCGTTGCGCACCACCAGTTTTCCCCGGGAAGTGAACACCGTCCCGTTGCGGGCTATGCGGGTAGGCAAAACACAATCGAACATGTCAACACCCCTCGCCACCCCTTCCAAAAGGCAATCCGGCGAACCCACCCCCATCAGGTAGCGCGGCTTGCCGGCGGGAATGAGGGGGATGGTATAATCCAGCACCGCGTACATCATATCTTTCGGCTCACCGACACTCAGGCCCCCAATACCATAACCGTCGAAGTTCATCGCCCCCAGTTCTTTCGCGCCTTGTTCCCGCAAGTCGCGGTAAACGCTCCCCTGAATAATGGCAAACAACGCCTGATCCTTCCGGGTGCGGGCTTCCAGGCAGCGCTGCGCCCAGCGCATGGTGCGCTCCATCGCCGCCCGAGCCTGCTCGTAAGTACACGGGTAAGGGGCGCACTCGTCAAAAGCCATGGCGATATCGGCGCCCAGGGCTTCCTGAACGGCCGTGGCCTGTTCCGGACTCAAAAAATGTTCCGAACCGTCGATGTGGGAACGAAAAGTCACCCCTTCTTCGGCAACCTTGCGCAGGGCGGCCAGGCTGAATACCTGGTAACCCCCGCTGTCCGTAAGGATGGGGCCGTCCCACCCCATGAAACGGTGCAGCCCGCCGGCCCTGGCAATCAGTTCGTGGCCCGGCCGCAGGTAGAGGTGATAGGTATTGCTTAAAATGATTTCGGCCCCCAAAGCACGAACCTCTTCGGGGGTCATGGTCTTGACCGACGCCTGCGTGCCCACCGGCATAAAAGCAGGCGTTAACACACGGCCGTGCGGGGTTTCCAGCACACCCAGGCGGGCCCTGGTTTCTGGATCCTGGTAAACCACCCGAAAATCGATCGCTGCAGGCACTTGTTTTGCTCCTTCTTCAGACAATTAGCATCGCGTCCCCGAAGCTGTAGAAACGGTAGCGCTTTTCCACCGCCACGCGGTAGGCGTGCAGGATCTTCTCCCGGCCGGCAAAGGCGCTGACCATCATTAAAAGGGTAGAGCGCGGCAGATGAAAGTTGGTAATCAGCGCATCAACGACTTTGAACCGATAGCCCGGGTAGATGAACAAATCAGTCCACCCCTTCGCGGGAGGCACTTCCCCGTTATCCACGGCGGCCGCCTCCAGGCAGCGAACGGTGGTCGTCCCGACGGCAATTACGCGCCTTCCGCTCTTTTTTGCCTCGTTCACGGCCTGCGCAGTTTGCTCGCCAATCTCGTAATATTCGGCATGCATGTGGTGCTTCGTAATATCCTGAACCTTGACGGGCCGAAAGGTGCCCAAACCAACGTGCAGCAAAACGGACCTGACCGCCACACCTTTGGCCCGGACCTCCGCCAGCAGTTCCTCCGTAAAATGCAACCCGGCGGTAGGGGCCGCCACCGACCCTTCCTGCCGGGCATAAACCGTCTGGTAACGGAAAGGATCACCCGAATAACCCTTTATGTAAGGCGGCAGGGGCATTTGACCCGCCCGGGCCAGCAAATCGGCAAACCTTCCCGCATAGGCAAAGCTGATCACCCGTCCGCCAAAGTCGGTGCTTTCCTCAACAGTTCCGGAAAATAAACCGTCCCCAAAAAGAAGGGTGTCCCCCCGTCTTACTCTCCTCCCCGGCCGGACCAGCGCTTCCCACCGGTGCTCATCAAGAGGCTTTAACAAAAGCACTTCCACCCTTGCGCCGCTGCTTTCTTTTTTGCCCGGTAAACGGGCGGGAATCACTTTCGTCTCGTTAATGACCAGCAGGTCCCCGGGGGCTAAATAATTAACCACATCCTTAAAAAACCGGTGTTCGATAACCTCTTTGTCCCTGTAAACAACCATCAAGCGGGATAAATCGCGGCGCGGGGCAGGTTCCTGAGCAATCAGCTCCGCAGGCAAATAATAGTCAAAATCAGTTATTTTCACCCCTGCCCTCCGTAATTCCGGGAAATGACAACTCCTGAATAATAGTATTTCAATATATCCTGGTAACTATAACCTTTCGCGGCCAGCCCCAACGCACCGTATTGGGACATGCCCAACCCGTGGCCCCAGCCATTGCCGCGAAAAACAACCTTCGTCAGTTTATGCTGTTGGTCATACTCCTTTTGCATGGTAAAAAAGGCGCTTTTCAAACCGAGGGCAACCCGCACCCGGTCGGCATTGCAAATCTCTTCCGCCACGGTAGCTCCCTCTTTATTTAATCCCTTAACGGCCAGCCGTTTCACCCGCTTTCCGGTGGAAGTACGTTCCAGCTCAATTAGATCATGTACCGCTTTAAATTGATAATCCTTTTTGTTTAGTTGTTCAACAAGCTGCTCTTGTGAGTAGCTGACCTGCCAGTTATAATGTTTTTCGTTCCGATCGTCCGGATCCGGCCTGGCGCGAATATAATCCAGGGGATATTTCCAGACATCTTCGCTGTTTTCGGTAAAACCTCCGCTGCTGCTGTGAAACAGGGCGTTGGCCGGCTGCCCGCGATAAGTCAAGATTACACCGCGCGTATCGTCAACAGCTTTACTGGTGGCCGGGTTTTCCCAATCGTAGCCTTTATAGACCTGGCTGCTCTGCGTCGCCAGAACATCAAACCCGCAATTGCCATAGGCGCCTGATTGCGATTGCGCCAGGGCGTAGCTGCGCGCCGCCACCGCCTGAGCCTTTAAGGCCTCCGGGGGCCAGGCAGCGGGCATCTCCGCAGGCACCACCCCGTACAAATATTCCTCCAGCGGCAGTTCGTTAATGACCGTCAGGCCCTTTTCGTCGGCCCGGAATTCCATGCCGCCGCGGTAACGCCGGCCGCCGTCCTCATTATAAAGAGTGATTAAATTAAGCCCTTCGGCGGGAAGCAACGGTGCCTGCCCCCGAGCGCTTAAAATATGCAAGCCGGATAAATCCTTCCCAACAGAAGAACTCACTCCGTTTGCTCCGAGAATAACCAGTTCTTCGCTGGCGCTCCTGCTTTTTATTTGCCCACTTCCCGAAAGGATGGCCACAGGATACAAATTCTCCCGTACCTGGAGAGGACCGGGAAAGGTTTTGATGAACAGGCCGTTTTTATAAAGCGCCAGCTGGCCGTTTTGCGGCCTGATCTGCCACCGTTCATTGGACTTTAAAAAGGTGATTGTTTTGCGCCCGTGAACATCGATCAGTTCGTAGTTGCCGGCGATCGAAAAATCCGCCTGCGGCGCCTGCTGCGCCAGCCCCACTCTAATTGTGCCCGGAACCGCCGGCGCTTTCTCCAAAGCCTCCGCCCCCCGGCAGGTGAAAATAAACATAAACAGAATAAAGCAAAAAAATATCCGGCCGTATTTATTTATCCGCCCCATCCGAAACAAAAACCCCCGGTTTAACAAAAAACTAAAGAACTTTTTCCCTTCGTGCCTTCGTTATAAGTGCTATGGATCTGTTTTTACTTTCGACAAAAACCGGGGATTTTCCTTCCAGTTTTACCTTCTAAATATTAAATTTAGAATAATTGTCAGCAGTATACTGAGTAGAATGGAGGTCACGATTGGGAAATAGAAAGTAAAGTTCCCTTTTTGAACGAAAACATCTCCCGGCAGGCGACCCAGGTGAAATATTTTCCCGGAAAGGACCATCAGGCCCCCTAAAATAACCAGAAAAACGCCCAGCAAGAAGATCATTTTTCCCATGGATTCCCAGGGAGCACCCATTATTCAAACCTCCTTCTATCCCTATTCCGAAAAACCCCTTTGCCCGCCGTTCGTTTGCCGTCGCTCCGATGCTCCGGGCTGACCCGGCACTCAGCCTTTCCGGAAGGTTTGGTGCAAGACTGAAGCGCTAGCATGAAGCTGAGTGCCGGGGCTTGGTTCGGAGCAAACCAGGCAATTGAGAGGTGAGAGGCGAGAGGTTAGAAGTGAGAATTTTAAATCCCATCTCGAACTTCTCACATCTCACTTCTCAATTGCGCTGCCGGTTCGCTAACCTCACCTGCGCCGTGTTTCGTTACCAGCCCTACGCATATGTCGCTCCAGGCAAATCGAACGGGGGGCCGGAGGTTTTCGTTCTCTGTTGGTGCCGCTAAAAAGCGGCATGGGGTCTATTCCTCTTCGCCTTTGTGTCTTTGTGCTCCTTTTCCTGGCTTCTCCCTCAGATAGCGTTCCTTTTCACTGTAAATACAACCGCAATATTGTTGCCGGTACATCCCCATTTCTTTCGAGCGAACGGTCGCCTCCCGGAAGCCGGGCCGAAAATCGTAATAGTAAAAGGGTATGCCGGATTCTTCCGCCACGGCCTCACCCGCTTCCCGGACGAGCGCGTGCTTCTGAAAAGGGCTGACCAAA
>JBFLZY010000095.1:0-9892 GCA_040755975.1 Bacillota bacterium
GTACGGAACCATATCAGGAATATGTTGACCGGGGATACTTTGAAGTAACGCAGAGTAATAAAGAAGTAGTTTCAGGTAAAGTTAAACTGTTTAAGGTAACGCGGGTAACGCCGAAAGGTCAAATATATATCCTTGACAGGTTAAGAAAAGAAGGCGCTTAAATTAAGCAAAAATATATTCTCTACGCTAAATTGAGGTGTATCAGTATGAATTCATATAAGCAAATTTTCTGCACTGTGGATGATTGCCGATATAACAGAAATGGGGATTGTTGCGATGATGACTCAATCCCTTTATTAATCGAATATCACGGCTAAAGACCACCCAAAGACCAGAGCGCTTGCCAAAAGTTTGCAATGCAGCAGACACGAAGTGGTCGGCATATTGGTCACACTCTGGCTTTGGGGTTTAAACAATGCGGACAGAGATGGTAACATCCAACATGCAACGGCAGAGGACATTGCCGACGGCATCATGTACCGCGGACAGTCCGTAGGACAGTCCCCTCAACAGGCTGCGGACTTTCTGCTTGAGTGCCTTATCTCGTCGGGATGGATCGACGTAGCTGCGGACGGCCACTTCATTCTCCATGACTGGGACGTATGGCAGGAGCAATGGTACAAAGCTCTGGACAAAAGAGCCAGGGATGCCGAAAGAAAGCGGAAGCAACGACACGGAGAAGGCGACGACTCGGAGGCGTCCACGGGACAGTCCGCAGGACAGTCCGAAGGACAAGAGGCAGGACAGTCCACTGGGACATCCGCACATAACCGTAACCGTAACCGTGATCGTAACCGTAACCGCGATCGAGACCAAGACCAAGAGATAAAGACGCCCTCTGCCCCCGAAGGAGGATCGCTGGCACAAGACACATCGCAGCCTGTCCCATTTGAAAAAATTAAAGAGCTTTACAACTCCACCTGCGTGAGCTTTCCCAAGATTATTGCCATAGAAGGGAAACGTCGCACAGCCGTAACGGCAAGGTGGAAAACGTATGGATCTCTTGATGTATTCGCCGAGCTTTTCAAAAAAACGGAAGCCAGCGACTTCATGCGTGGCAATAATGAGCGCAACTGGCGCCCCACGTTCGACTGGCTCATGAACTCCAACAACATGGCAAAGGTGCTTGAAGGAAACTACGACAACGACAAATCGAGAGGAGGTTCGAGCACCGATGGGAAGAGTCTTGAACGGAATAATGGTGGCAATGAAGTAAGGAAAGAGGCTGAGGGAAGCCCAAGTAAGAGACGCGATTACGGGAGCGGGATCCTTGGTCAGCGTGCTCTCCGTAATTTGAGTAATGAACAAGCTGTCCGGGATGATGAGAGCCATTCGAACACAGGTGCGGGAGCTGGATTTGACATTAATAAGTTCCCCTGGAAGGGTTGTAAGGGGTGAATTAATTGTCTGACTTAAAACTGGCTAAGGCGGGTCTGACACAAATTGAACATAAAAACCAGCGCGTCCTTACCACAAAGCAATTGGCAGATGGGTATGAAACTGACGAAAACACAATCACCAAAAACTTTAGCCGCAACAAGGATAGATACATCGAAGGAAAACATTTCTATTGCCTGGAAGGCGAGGCATTACGAGGGTTTAAGGACTGCATGACAAATTGTAAGGTAGTTGATCCGAGAACTCCGAAGCTCTATCTCTGGACGGAAAAGGGTGCCTTGCTTCACGCCAAATCCCTAAACACCGACAAGGCATGGGAAGTGTATGACATCCTGGTGGAAACGTATTTCCGGGCCAAGGAAACGTTTAACGTCCCTAAAACCCTGCCCGAAGCCCTGCGCTTTGCCGCCGAATTGGCCGAGAAAATCGAACAGCAAAAACCCCTCGTCTCCTTCGCCGAAACTTGTGCGGCATCTAAAGACAGCGTATTGATCAGGGAATTGGCTAAAATTGCATCTAAAAACGGGATTATTATCGGTGAAAAGCGCCTTTACCAGAGACTTCGCACGTGGGGTTTGATATTCCCATACAGTACGGAACCATATCAGGAATATGTTGACCGGGGATACTTTGAAGTAACGCAGAGTAATAAAGAAGTAGTTTCAGGTAAAGTTAAACTGTTTAAGGTAACGCGGGTAACGCCGAAAGGTCAAATATACATCCTTGACCGGTTAAGAAAAGAGGCGCTTAACTTAAGCGAAAATATTAAATAAAAGGAGTGAAACAAATGCCTGAAGGACAAGAATCCAAAGAATTACAGGTTCTCAAAGAGTATGACCGGCACAAGTACAATGTTTTGGTACCGACCGCTATCGTGCAGCAAATCTCCCCTTTTCACCAGGCACGTTTAGAAGTGGTGCAGCTGTCACCCAATCCGGAGGATGGTGACGTTTATTACATCGGCAAAACCCAAGTGTATAAACAGGGCGACGAAGGCAGGAAAACAAAAGTTGAAGTTCCTGCTTACGCCCCGGCGAAGCCGGCATTAATGAAGATTGCCCACGCGGCCGGCATAGTCTGGAACTGGGGTGAATGCAAGCGGCTGGATGACCACCGGGATGTTGATTACGTGAGTTTTCAGGCTGTAGGAGCTATACGGAAAACCAACGGTGAATGGGTGCCTCTTAAGGCCACCAAAGAGATTGATATCAGGGTAATTGCCGAGGAACTGGCGATCCAGTACGAAGAAAAGGCTGATGATTTAATCAGCGCTAAGAAATTGCAGCCAGCGGAGAGGGACGCATGGATCAAAAAGAACCTGCGGAAAGCTGTGGTCCAATGGCGTAAGCACAAGCTGCGCCGGTGCGAAACCGGGGCTTACCTGGCGGTTATCAGGGCAGCTTTAAGCCTGAAGTATGCCTATACCAAGGATGAGTTACTGCGGCCGTTCATCGTTCCAAGGGTGGATTTTGCTCCGGACTACAACGATCCCGAGGTTCGTCGGCTGATCATGACCCAGGGGCTTAAAGCTACCGCCGAACTATTCGGAGGAACGCCGGCGCTCATGGCTGGGCAAGAGATCCAGTCTACCCAAACACAGGCATTTAACACTCCCGAAATGCCGCCAGTGAGCGATATACCGGATGTATCCAACGAGCCACCAAGTTCTTTTGATGTTGGGGAAGATACTGATCCGGAAGACGTTTCAGGCGATATGGGAGACATAGATGATATACCAGCTGACATCCCCGGCATGGATGACTTCTCCGAGCCGCCGGACCCTGAAGATTTTGGTCAAGGCTCTCTTTTTAGGGGTGGATCCGGCGAAGGCGCCGAATTGACATGTTCCTCTTGCGGAACCAAGATTTCCAGTAAGGTAGCCGAGTATAGCAAGAAGCACCACGGTCGCTACCTTTGCTTTGACTGCCAAAAGAGAGGGGTGTAATGTATGCGAGTAGCTTTTGTTAGCGATTTGCATTTCGTCTATGCCAATTATGGCAAGGTAGACCCTGACACGGGTATTCACAGCCGTTACCGCGACTGGCAGCGGACATGGGGATATGTTGTGGACAAGGTTGAGGAAAAGAAATGTGACGTTTTGGTTATTGCAGGTGATATATTCCGCAACAATCGCCCCCACCCGCTTGAAATTTCGTCGTTCGTGCAAGGTATTAAGGGATTATGGGCGACCGGGATACCGGCCGTGATCGTCGCCGGTAACCATGATCAAGACGCCGATGGGAGAAGTCCCGCCCTGGAATTACTTGACGCCTTTGGGGTGCCTTCTTTGCACATCTACACCCGCCCGGGCATTATAGAACTAAAGACCCATAACGGTACATTGCAAATAGCGGCCCTTCCCTGGCCCAGCCGGGCGCAGTTACTGGCCAAGACAGAAAAGAACATGTCGGCAGCGGAAATCAATACTCTTCTGGCTGATAAGTTGGTGCAGATTATCCGGGCCCTGGGAATGGAAAGACGACCGGATATCCCGTCTGTTTTGGTGGGGCACTTAAGCGTGGGCGGCGCCATTACGTCCTCCGAGCAGGTGCTGGCCATGGTCGATGAAGCGCTGGTCCCCATGGCGTCTTTTGAGGAAGCCGGATTTGATGCGGTTTGCCTGGGACATATCCATAAAGCACAGGTCTTACGGCCGGCGGCACCCTGGGTAGCTTACGGCGGGAGTATGGAGCGGGTAGATTTTGGCGAGGAAAAGGAGGACAAGGGGTTCTGGATACTTGATATGGCTCTTGGTAGTATAGAAGCCCATTTCGAGAAGGTCCCCTGCCGGCAGTTTACCACCATTCAGTGCGATTTGAACGGCGAGGAACCGGTGAGAGTAGAAGACAAGCTGACGGCCGCCATTGAAACGGCATCTAAGGATGGGCGCCTGCAGGATGCCGTGGTAAGAATCAAGTATCGGGCTACCGCCGAACAAGCCGCATATATCAAAGCCGAAACCCTGTCCGAAATGCTATATGCCGCCGGCGCTTTTTACGTGGCCGGCATCTTCGGCGACGTGGAGCGGGAAGAACGGTCAAGGGTTGAAGAAATTAAAGAGGGATTAGGAGTCCTGGATGCCTTAAAGTTATACCTAGAAAGCCAGGGGACCGAAGATGAGAAGATTCCTGGCATTCTTGGGTGTGCTGAAGAGTTGTTGCAGGTGGCATGCGGATAATTTTTGCTTAAGTGTTACCTATCGTAACGACATTACCTAAGGAGGTAAGGATGTGAGGATCCGTAATGAGAATGTTTCATGCGATACGTGCAAGCATAAGCCTGCACCGAAGAAAAAGTACTGCGGAAAATGTATTAACCAAAACGGATACCTGGGATGGGAGCCGGCACCAGGGGTAAAAGTGCGGGAAACCAGGGGCTATACCTTTACGGCCAAAGGCACCCCCATAGAAACAATATTCCGGACGGTGGTAAATAGTGAGAAGGAGGGAAAATAGGTGATACCCCAGAGTTTAAACCTTCACAATTTTACGAGTTTTAGCGATGTCAACATAGACTTCGGGCAGGTGAATATCGCCTGCCTGGCCGGTCCCAATGGCGCCGGGAAGTCGAGCATACTTGACGCAATCCTCTTTGCCCTGTACGGCAAGACCGAGAGGGCCGACGGCGCGGATGATCTGGTGAGACGCGGAACCCAAGATATGAATGTGGAACTTACATTTATGCTTAATGGACAGCAATACCGCGTCACCAGGGTACGCAGCCTGACAGGCCGCGGGAAGTCGGTTATGGAATTGTCGGTATGGGGTGATGGCGGGTGGCAACCCATGACCGGTAAAACCATAAGGGAAACCGAGGCTGCCCTGCAGGCTCTCTTACGTATGGATTACAAGACCTTCATATCTTCAGTAATGATCCTTCAAGGGCGGGCGGACGAATTTACCCGGGCCACGCCGGCGGAGAGAAAGACCATTCTGGGTCAAATACTCGGACTCGATATTTACGACACGTTACAAGAAGCGGCGCGGTTGAGAGCCAGGTCCATGGAGGGGGAAATCAAGGCCCTTCATAGCCGGCTTAATGAGATTAAGCAGCAACTGGCAAAGCGGGACGAAGAAAAGGCCCGGGAAGCGGAATTATTAACTCGCATCCAGGACCTGACCGGGCAGATACAGACTTATAACGACCGCATAGCCGAACTGCAGAAACACATGGCTATTTTGGAAGCCGAGGCTGGCAAACAAAAAGAATTTGAAGTGGAACGCCGGCAATTGGAGGGTGAGATTGCAAACCTGCAAGCCGAGCGTGAAAGTCTCCAGAAGAAAGTTGAACAGGCCAGCAAAATGCTGGATGCGGAACAGGATATCCTTAAATATGCCAACCAGTACGAAAAAACCAAACAACAGTTGGTAATTCTAGAGGCGAAGCTTCCCCGTCTGCAGGCATTGGATCAAGAAATTAAAGGTTTGGAGCAGCAAAGGAGCCAGGCGGATCGCCGCCTTACCCAAATCGTTGCTCAAATCAAAGGACTTGAGAATATACTGGCCAACCGCTCGGCACTGGAGCAAGCAGCTGCGGAATACGGGAAGGCAACATCCGACATAGAGAAAGTCGAAACCATGGCAGAACAATGGCAGGCTTTGAGTAACCAGGTCAAAGAGGCGCAATTCGCCTACCAGAAAGCTGCTCAGGATGTCAAGGTTAAGCGCCAGAACCTGGAGACAGAGATAGCTAACTTGGAGCGCAAGGTAGCGATGTTAGCCGATAGCGGGTGCCTTGATCCTGAAAAAGCAACCTGCAGGTTTCTGTCCGACGCCCAGGATGCCAAAGCGCGCCTGGTCCAATTGACGCCCGTGCTTGAATCCCTGAAATCCGGGACGGCGCCGGAGATAAAAGAAGTTGACCGGCTTAAAAAGGAGCAGATGGATCTCGAGGTCAAGCGGGATGCCCTTGGATACGATCCCAAAAAGAGGCAGCAGCTTAAGGACCTGGTAGCTGCATTACGCCACAAGGCGGAACAGGCTGCCCAACTGGCGAGCAAAGCGGAACTACTGGAAAACCTGCGCGAACAAGAGCGGCAGTCCCGGGAAGGATTGGCGGACATTGAAAAGCGTCAGCAGTCTCTTAGGGGTGAACATCAGCAACTCGACCGGGAGTTAGCATCTCTTGTCCAAATGCGCGACGCGCTTCCTAAACTCGAAAGGTGGGCAAAGGCCAAGGAATCCCTGCCGGCCGCCAGGCAGGTTGTCCAGGAAGCCCAGGAGCGGGATGCGTGGTATGAATCCCAGTTAACGGGACGTGAAGAGCGGTTGGAGACCGTCAAGGCGAAGCTGACAGATTGCGAGGGGACCGAAACCAAGATGGCGGAGTTGAACGGGCAGATGGTCCTGGCGCAGCATGAAGTATCCGGCGTTCAATCCGAATTGCAGAACGCTCAAAGGCAGTTGGGCATGGTGCAGCAAACATTGGCTTCTCTTAAGCGGTTAGATGTAGAGGCTAAAGAAATCAGGGAAAAAGTTGAAAGCGGCACGTCAGAACAGTGGAAGTATCAAATGCTGGTGACCGCTTTCGGCAAGAACGGTGTGCCGGCACTGATCATTGAGAATGCCGTACCAACCATTGAGGCTATAGCAAATGAACTGTTGGGTCTTATGTCAAACGGACAGATGACGGTAAATCTGATTACTCAACGCGAGAAAAAGACCGGGGGGGTTTCGGAAACACTGGATATCGTGATTAACGACGGCATGGGTGCGCGGGAGTATTCCACGTTCTCGGGCGCCGAGCGGTTTAAGGTTGATCTGGCGCTACGTATAGCAATATCGGAATTTCTGGCCCAGCGGGCAGGTTCCAGCGTGGAAACCCTGGTGATTGACGAAGGGTTGGGCGCCCTGGATCCGGACGGGCGGAATAAGTTCATAGAGGCTATTAATGCTATTCGTGGACGTTTCAAGAAGATTCTGGTTGTGACCCACCTGGAGGAACTGAAAGACGCCTTCCCCTCCAGGCTGCAGGTGGAAAAGACACCGCAGGGTTCGGTGGTGCGTATAGCGTAACGGTCGTATGGGTGCAGGGGGGGGGGTGAACATCCCCCCTGCATTTGAAAAGCAAAATGTTGAAATTAATGCTTTAAGGTAATTGCGTCATGCCGGTATGTCTGGTATACTATGAGTATACCGGTATACGATAGTATACCACAGTAAAATTAAGGGGGTATGGTATACCGTGAAAGACACAACCGCAAAAATTGATCCCGAGACCCGTGATAAGCTGGCGGCCATGGCTGAGGTAGCCGGCATGACAGCCAAGGACTTCATTGCCCACCTGGTGGCGTCTTATGAGGCGAACCAGGCCCGCGAAAGCGTGGCCGAGACCAAGGAGATGGGTGTTCTCCGCCACCACCTATCACGAATCGAAGAAATATATATTTCTATGGTGAAGTCCAGCAAAGACCGGCAGGATGCCGATGCTATCCGAATCTCTCAAGCGGAGGATGATGCCATTCAGGCTAAGGCTGCCGCCCTGGAGGCAAAGGCCGAAGCAGAACGAATTGTTCAGGATGCCCGAGAAGAAATCGAAAAGATCAAGGCTGAAGCTGCTCTGGCCCGGGAAAATGCGCAGAAGGAAATCCAAGAAGCGCAGGAGGAGTTAGAACGGGCACGGGAGGCACAGGAGCAAGCCGCCAGGCTGGCTGCTCTGGCTGATAAAGCGGCTGCAGCCGCCGAACAGCGGGCTGCTCAACTGGAATCTCTGGCCGGTCAAGCCGAAGAGTATCGGCAGGAAGCGGCCCAGTACCGGCAGGAACGGGACGAACTGGCTCGCAGGCTGAAGCAGTTGGAAGAAGAATTATCCCGGGCAAGGGAAGAAGCCAAAACCGCGCTGGATGCCCAGATTGCCAAAAATGAGGATGCCCTTCAGCGGGCACTTGAACGCGCGGATGTTGAAAAGGAAAAGGCACTTCTGGCTGTCCGCCGGGAGTATATGGACGAAATAGGAAAATTGCGCGAAGCAATTGCAACGCTGAGGGAAGAAAAAGCGGATCTTGAGGTAAAAATTAGTCAAGCCAAGAAGTAAAGGTAATTCTCGGTTAGGAGGATGATTTCCGTGGCCACGATAATTGAAAAGAACAAGCGTGAGCAGATACGCATTGAAGTTAATGAGTTCAGGGGTCAAGACTTGGTGGATATAAGAGTTTATTATCAAGACCAGGATAGCGGCGAATGGAAACCCAGCAAGAAAGGCATCGCCTTCAGGGTTGAATTGCTGCCCGAAGTTATCGAGGCGTTGCAGGCTTTAACTTAACATATCCCAAGAAAGGCGGAGGGTTATCCCCTCCGTATTTTTAACTGCGTGAACTGAGTTGTGGAAAATATTGACGGTAAATCTCCTTTAGCTTCGGCTGAGCGACGTGGGTATAGATTTGGGTGGTGCTGATACGCTCGTGCCCAAGCAGTTCCTGTACGTAGCGCATATCGGCGCCATTCTCCAGCAGATGGGTGGCAAAACTGTGGCGAAAGGTGTGCGGGGTGACATTGGTCATTATCCCTGCCCTTTTCCTGGCCCGCTCAATTATTTCTACAACCACATTCCGGTTAAGGCGTTCTCCCCGCGCGCCAAGGAATAGGGCCCGGGTGGTTTTTCCATTCGTGAAGTAACCGCGCGCCCAGGAAGTGTATACTTTGATGGCCTGGATTGCCGAATCTGTAAAGTATACGATCCTCTCTTTATTACCCTTGCCTTTAACGATGGCTTGTCCCAGGTTAAGATCTATGTCCTCCATGTTTATTCCGCAAAGCTCGCTTACCCGGCAACCTGTGGAATACAAAGCCTCCAGAACGGCGCGGTCTCTCATGTCTTGCGGAGTATGTTTTTTAATAGCCCTGAGAATTTTAGCTGCATCATCCTGAGTAAGTACCCGCGGCAACCTCTTCGGTTCGCGCGGACGTTTTACAAGATACCAGGGGTCCTTTTGAGTAAAGCCACGGGCAATACCCCACTGATAAAATGCTTTCATGTAGGCTATGACATGGCCGACGTAACCAGGGCTATAGTCGGCTTTAATTGCCATGAGGAATTCCGTTACGTCGTCTTCATCAGCCTCCCAGGGTCCTATATTCCTGCCATCCAGGTAGACGCTCCAGCGCTTGATCCAGCGTTTGTACTGCTCATAGGTGCTGGTGCTTAAATCTTTGTCGTTCTGGCAGTAAGTAAGAAACCTTCTGTACTCACTCTGTTTTGACATAAAAAACACCTCCTATAAAAGTTGAATGGAGGTAGGATTTCGACGAATATCTTCTAATTCCTTCAAATTGCTGATGCGGCCACCTCCATGCTCGTTCTATCAGAAATCCAGTTGGTTCATTCCGAATATTTGGTTCAATATCGTTATCCGCTAGGTTCATTTCGCTACGCTCCGACCAGAAATTTTTCAGAACGCGGGAAACCGCGTTTTTTTGTTTCTGGTGAACCTTGCGACCTCTCCGCCCCAAAGCACGTGCGCTAATCACGCCTAATGCCTCACGAAGAGGTTAAATGG
>JBFLZY010000096.1:0-9562 GCA_040755975.1 Bacillota bacterium
TGGTGGCAAGGAGTTTCATTAATTCAGTAATAAGTTGAGCTTGATAACCATAACGGCCCTTATCTTTAACGAGCGACGGATCAATCAAAAAAGCCAGGTCTACGTCGCTTAAAAGACCCGCTTTCCCAGTTGCCTGCGAACCGAAAAGATACGCAACAATAATTTCCGGGCGGGATTTACAGAATTGATCGATTTTTCGGATCTGCTCATTCGTTATCTTCACGGACCTCAACCCTACTATTCCCTTCTGACCGGTTAGAGGGCAACCACTCAACGGTGATCAGATTTTCAACTTTTTTAAATTCCGGATCTTTTAGCCTAGTATAACATTTTCTTTACAATAAAAAAAGCGGGCAAAAATAATAAACCGGCGGCAATTTACAGCAATCCAGGAAATTACCGCCGGTTTGTTCACACATTATCCTTCGCTGCTCCATCCTTCACTGCTCCGATTACTGCTCCAGCCAGACGATCAGGATCACCTGCTCCCGGGCTTCCCGGTCCATGGTTTCCAGTTCTTCTTTCACCTTTTGAATGTCTGCGTCAAGCTTTTTCGCCTGCGTGCCGGAGGCCGCTTTCCTTTCCTCGATCAACTTCTGGTAATAATCGAGCTTCTCCGCAAAGGCATTGGAAATATCGCGGATGTCCCTGGACTGGTGAAAAACCCGGCCCAGGCCGGCTACGTAGGCCGTAAACTGCTCATCCTGCGCCTTCGGCACCGGCAGCCTGTAGATCTTGATCTTCTCGTCATTATTCACCGGCTGACAGGCAATTCCTCTTGCCCGGGCGCCGGCCGCCAACCGGCCCGCCGCTTCATCCAGGTCGTCCACCCGGACCTTAATTAGCACGCTCTCGACGGCCCGGGGCTGGTTGAGGAAAACTTTCGGCTCCCCACCGGCACCGGCGGTCACCTGCCCCTGCGCCTGCGGGCCGCCGCCGGCGCCAACCTCTCCGGCAGGCTTTTCCGGCTGCCGGCCGGGGGTTCCCGGCGAATTGCCGGCTGCCAGCAGGCGCCCCTGTTCACCTTCCCCGGGGCGGGAAACCGGTTCCGATACCGGCTGCTTTCCCTGATCGCCGTTTTGCGGGGAAACTGTCGTCCCCGCATCGCCGGGCTCAACTTGCCCCTGGCTGCCTTGCGCGTCCTGATGACCGCCCTGGTCAATCGTCACGCCTGTACCGGCGCCCGCGTCCGGCGAGGGGACCTGCCCGACAACCACAGGCGCGTTAAAGAGCCCGGGCCACCCGAAATACCTGGCGGCCAGGGTTACCGAACCGCCGAACAGCAGAACCAGCGTCGCCGCCACGGCCGCGCCCTTTTTCCAGCCGGCCCGCAAAGCCTGCCGCCAGCCGGCAAACCAGAACCCGCCCCCGGCCGCCGCCGGGCCGAAACCCCCGCTTCCCGGCGCAAACAACTTGCGCCCGGCCGGCGGAACAACCTTCCCGGCAGCCGCCGCCACGGCCGGCCTCCCTGTTCCTTCCGCGGCCCGCCCGGCCTCGCCGGCGGCCGGCTCCAGGCCCGGCTTTCGCAGGCGCTCCGTCACCCGGGCGGCAAAGCCATCCGGCGGCGCCACCGGAACGCGCAGGTTCCGCAGGGCGGCGGTGATTTCCCGCAGCCTTGCCAGTTCGGCGGCGCACGAACGGCACGCCGCCAGGTGCGCGCGCAAAGCGCCGGCTTCTTCACCTGTCAATTCCCCGTCAAGCCAGGGGGAGAAAAGTTGTCTCGCCTGCTGGCAGTTCATCTGCCTTCACCTTCTTTAGGTCCGGCCCTTGCGGATCCTCCCGCCCGCCTCTTCCTTTCCCTTATCCTCTGCTCCGGGCCCGGCTTTCGCTTCCCCAACGAACAGCGCCACTTTTTGCCGCAAGAGCTGCCGCGCCCGGCTCAGCCGGGACTTCACCGTGCCCAGCGAACAGTTCAAAATGGCCGCCATTTCCTCGTAGGTATAACCCTCGATATCCCTTAACACCAGCGCCGCTTTGTGCTCGGAAGACAACTCGTCCAGGGCCAGGCGGACGCAATCGGAAAATTCCCGTTCCTCGATAAACTGCTCCGGGTTGCCGCGCGTGGCCGGGGGCTCCCGGTAAACCTCCCCTTCCGGGGTCTGCACCGGTTCGTCCAGGGAAACCACGGGGACAAGATTTTGCCTGCGCTTTATGTTCAACCACAGGTTGACGGTTATCCTGTGCAGCCAGGTGCCAAAATCCGCTTCGTTGCGAAAACCCTTAATCGCCAGGTAGGCCCTGATAAAAACCTCCTGCGCCAGATCCTGGGCATCGGCGTGATTCCCGGCCAACTGGTAGCTCAGCGAATAAACCCGCTGCTGATAAAGGTTAACCAGTTGTTCAAAGGCAGCCAGGTCGTCGTTCTGGGATTTTCGGATCAGCACTTCAACGGCATCCACGTAGGAAGACACTCCTGCCGGCGCCGGAAACCTCCACTTGCCCGATCCTACTCTGCCGCTTACTTAATTAGACACAAAATCGCCGGGGAAAGTTCCACCTGCGGAGGAGAATATTCCGGCAAAATCGATTTGGGAAAAATCTCACCTCCATTTTAGCAGGGAAAAGCTTAACTAACAAGCTGATCATTTATTTTCCATTTTCTCGAAACGGATTTGTTCTCGAAACGGATTTGCCAGTTTCCTCCATAAACTTTTCGGCAAGGAAATTTTTTCATTATGAAGAGATTGGGAAAAACAGCCGAATTAAATACCATGGGAATTTTCTTTTTTTCTGCCTTCCAGATATGGAATAAAAGGAGCTACTCTCCACGAAGCGGAATAAATAAAGGCACTAAGGCACAGAGGCACAAAGAGAAATGTACAGGGAATATTAACTTTGTGCCTTTGTGCCTGGGAAATTTGTGCCTGATCTTTAATTAAAATATAAATAAGAGGTGTCTTTCATGCGGCTGACAATCTTTTCGCGGCGGCAAATTCCGCCAACCCCGGCTTGTGCCCTTTTTTGGTTTTTGGTCTTTTGCACTTTTTTCGCCGCCTTCCTTTCGGTTTGCTGTCCCGGCGCCCGGCCGGCGCAGGCCGCCGCCGGGCTGGAGACTTACTCCCCGGCGAAGGAGGCGGGACAGCCAGCGCAAATCATCTGGAAGCTGACGGGGCTGGGGCGCCTGGCGGCGGATCTGCTGGTGGGTCCGAACGGACGCCTGCATCTGACGGCGGGTAACAAGCTGGTCGCCGTGGACGGCAACGGCAAACAGGTCTGGGAAGCGCCCGGCCCCGCCGGAGGCCAGCCGGGCCAACCCGTTTTCGCGGGAAACGGCTCCATCTTTTTGCCCGGCCGGGCAGTTATCCAGGAAATCAAGCTCAACGGGGCCGCCGGGTGGAGTTTTGCCGTTTACGCGGACGGCCGGGGCTCCGGGGGCGCCAAAGCCCCCCTGCTGGCCGGGGGACCGGGGTATCTGCTCTACCTGCCCTTGCCCACGGGTCTCTACGCCGTCGATGTCCGGGGCCATTACCGCTGGTCTTTGCTGCAGTGGGACACCGGCGACCTGTACGCCACCAGGCCCGCGCAAGACCGGGAGATCCTGGCCTGCACCGGCAACTCCCGGACCGTTTTCGTGGTTTACGGGAAGCGGGGCGACGGCTACCGGCTGGCGGCGGTGGACGAAAAAGGAAATATCCTGTGGCGCTACTGGCTGGGAGATCTCAAACAGTGCCACCTGGTCATGGGCAAGGACGAACGGCTCATTGTCGTGGCCAACCCGGCGAAGGTAGACCGCTTTAACAAGGGGAAGATTTACGCTTTCCGGGGCGCCACCGGCGGCGATGGGGACCTGGACGGAAGCGGAAGCCGTAACAGGAACGGGGGGGAGAATGCGGACTGGAACGAGCACGGCCGGCCGCTATGGACCTTTTCCCTGCCTTACGACGACCTCAGCGCCCCGGCCCCGGCCGCCGACGGAACACTTTATTTTTGCGCCGCCAAAAAGGTATTTGCCCTCGCCACGGACAACGGGCTCCTCAAGTGGGAATTACCGCTTTTAAACGTCGTTTCCCCGCCCGCGGTCGACGGCGCCGGCGGGCGGATTTACGCCGGCAGCAGCGACGGACGCCTCTTTGCCGTCAGTCCGGCCGGCCGGATGATCTGGGAGCGGGAACTGGACGGAGCCATTGACCGGGCCCCCCTCAGCGGTCCCGACGGTTACCTGTACGTGGCCACAAACAAAGGCACGCTGTATAAGATAAAAGACAACAGCAGAACAGAAGAGTAACCCGGGAAGCCGGCGTTTGCCATTTAGGCGTGGACCGTTCGACCTTAATCCGGGTGGCCGGCAAACAGTTTTTAGCAAAAAGGGGAAGTGCAAGTTAAAAAATAGGGGGAAATTCCTTTGTTTAACCGGGGGTTTTTATTCTTTTTCACCCTTTTTTTACTCCTTTTCATACCGCTGAACCTTACTCTTTCCCTTCCCCAGGCTTTTTCCGCCCCGGCTTATCACCAACCCGGGGACCAGTCCTTCGGCGACCTGGAAAACCACTGGGCCAAAAGCGCCGTTTACCGGCTGGCCGCGCTGGACATTTTCGCCGGCTATCCGGACGGCACCTTCCGGCCCGAGCGGCCGGTAACCCAACTGGAAGCCGTAGCGCTGATCATGCGCACCGGGGGCTTTGGTGAGATCAGGCCCACCCGCAGCACCGGCGCCGCGCGCGGGGCGGCGCCGGAAGGCCCGAAAATTCCAGCCGTTCCCTGGGGAGAAAACCACCTGCGCCTGGCCGTGGAAAAGGAGTTTCTCCCGCCGCCAATGCTCTCTTCCTTCACGCCCGACGCGGCCATCACCCGGGCCGAAATGGCCGCCTTTTTGGGCCGCGCCCTGCAGCTCCCGGTGGAAGAGGCGGCCGCGGGCGCAAACGGTTTCCTTTTTACCGATCTGGAACAGGCGCCCCCTTACTGCGTCCCCTACATCCGCGCCGTCGCCCGGGGCGGCTTCATGTCCGGCTACCCGGACGGCAGCTTTCGGCCGAACCAGACTTTGCGCCGGAGCGAAATAGCCGTCATCCTTTCCCATTTGCTGGATGAAGATTGGGTAAAAGTATCCCCCGGCCGACGGCTCACCGGCTGGATCTCGGGAATTCAGCAGACCCGCGGCCGGCAGGAGATCGCGTTGACCACCCTGGAAGGGGAGCAGAAAATCAGGCCCGCTCCCAGGCTGAAATGCTTCCTTCAGGGAGAAACGACCGAACTTTTCCGGGCGGTGAACCACCGCGTGGAGCTCATTCTGGACAAAAGGAAACAGGCGCGCTACGTCAACATTCTGGAGCGCCGGAAAATGCGGCTGCCCTCGGAAAAAATCACCGGCACGGTCAAATCCGTACTTTTGGGCGAAGACAGCTACCTGCAGCTGAGCGATCTGAACTGCGCGGACAGAACTCTTCCGCTGGCCTGGGACGCCGTGGTGGAAGGAAAAAGCGCCCGCCAGGGCTTTTTGTCCCTGCGGCCGGAGACTTTCGTGGAAGCGGCCCTGGCCGGCGGGGAAGTGAGCAAAGTCACCGTCCTGGACGTGAAAAAGATCTCCGGAACCGTGGAGAGCTTAACGGGGAAGACTTTGCGCCTGGCCGGCGCCGGCGACAAAACGAAGTGGCCGGAGTGGTTCCACTACTGGGACCGGGCCAGAATCGTGGACAAAGACGGTAAAAAAGCCGGGGGAATTCAAGCAGGCGACCGCGTGCAGATCACCTACCTGGACCCCTTCCCGGACGAAATCGAGGACGAGCGGGTGCTGGAAATCATGGTGCAGCAGTGAAGGGGCGGCGAAGGTCAGGCTGGCTGTCTGGTGCGGTGAATCTTTTTTAACGGGACCTGCTTTGGAAGAGGTGGCAAAAGGCCCTCAAGGAAGGAAAGGTAAAAATTTTATTGCCGTTGATGAAAGTTTAGCATGATCCCAGGCAAAATTCAACGCTGCGCAAAAAGGCATCGGAATGCTCACCCCATCTTTCTTCGCCGGACAGGCAGAAAAGGAACTTTTTTTCCCTTCCTCCGTGTCTAATTAAGTGTTGAAGGAGGGGATGAAAATGAAACTGGCCGAGGTGCTTCTGGAGCGCAATAGTTTAAAAGACCAAATCACCGGGTAAAGTGTAGAACCACATGCCGGCAGCGAGTTCTTTCGGCGAGGGCGGGAGAGCGGGAAAATTCAATACCGCGGCTAATCTAATCGATGCCGCGGCTTGATCCTTTGCAATATGTTCTCGTTCACGCACAAGTTGAAAACCGAGAATTTGGAGCGCCTTAATTACACATTTTTACCGTTCCTTCGAGAACATGATTCCACTAAAGTAAATCTCCCATAAAAAATGTCATAAAGGGGAGCGATAATCATTTTCATTATGTCAACCCCTTGACAACTTAACTCAAATTCATTTAATGCCCTCAAACAGCGACGGCTGGCTGCTTTTCTTTAATTGCAAAGGGCTGGCGTACCTTACCGGCTTGGTCATTTTATGCACTTTGCCCAGTTCCCGCGCTTTTTTAAGCCAGTCCTGCATTTGCCCCCGGCGAACTTTCAGCTTTTCCGCCAGTTCTTGCTCAGTCTTAGGTGTATCCAATTCTTTCTCTATGTAGGGCCAGACGATATCGAACAAATCATGCTCATCAGCCGGCTGGAGATCCGGATCCTTTCTTCTGGCAACCGGATCTTTTTTCTCTAAAGATTCGCCTACCACGGCCTCACCCGCATCCGGCCGGGTGTATCCAAAGGCTTTTGCGCCGTAAAATTCCAGCGTGGCGCGCAGCCTGCCTTTAACGTCCAGCATCTGGGGTTTCAGGGGAATTCCGCCTTTCTCAATTAAACGTTGGTTGCCTTCGGGCGTGTTTTCACCTTCCCGAACGAAAAGAGGTACCCACTTATGCCTGAGATTTTCTACCGCCCCTGCCCAGGTACCGCCTTTGTTGAAGGAAGCGGAAACAACCACGGCACACCTTGATAAGGCGTAAATGTACTTGTTCCGGCACATAGCGGAACCAACAGTAAAACGAGCGCCGGGATGATCTGGGGATAATAACACAAGGGACCCGGATAAGACGACTTCCCTCACTTTCCGCTGGCGGAGCCGCTCTTCCAGGCTGTCCGCCAGGACGGTTACCGCTTTACCCCCGGCAGCAAGAGCCGAGTCCTGGGCTATCTGATCAACTCCGCGCGCCCCGCCGGAAATAACGATGAGCCCTTCCTCCGCACATCTTTGCGCCAGGCAATTCGTGAAGTCGACTCCCTCCGCATCAACATCGCGCGCTCCGACAACGGCCACTCCCTCAGCCTCAAGAAGACCAGGATCCCCCGCTCCGAAAAGGACCAGCGGTGCGCGCTGTTTAAGCAGGGCCTTTAGACGGGAAGGATAATGAGGATCTGCCCTGGTTACCACCCAGATTCCCAGACTCTCCAGTCTTTCCAACTCTATCGCCAGCTGGCCGCTCCGCGACAAAAGTTTTGCGATGCGATTTACTTCTTTTTTCGAAAGACCCAAATATTTCTGCCATTGTTCAGGATCTGCCTGGAAAAACGCCCCCGGGGACTTCAGCACCGAACCGGATAATTTTCTGGCAATTACATTCCATTCCGGCAACGTAAAAGGAATCTTTTCATCTTCGTCTTTCTTGCCCTTCCTTGAAACGGCCAAACTGGAACACAACAGGATTATCGCCTGACTGTCAGGGGAAATATTCATTCGAGGTCACCTCCTCCACCTGCAATCGCCAGTACAAACGGATGAACGGGGCCGCTGCCGGCTTCCCGGAGAAGAGCTCCGCAAACAGTCAGGGTCCAGCGGGAATCCACCAGATCGTCTACCAGCAAAACGGGTCCACCCGGACAGGAACCTTTTACTCGAAAAGCGTCCGCCACATTGAAGGCCTGTTGAGTGCTATTCTGCATGTTCTTTTGCTCAGGAGTATCCTTAACCTTAACCAGGACAGGATAAAACGGCAGACCGAGCCCTTCGGCCAACCTTCGGGCAAAATCTCGGACCAGCTCCGGCCGCCGCAGAGAAGGGACAGCGGTAACCCAGGCTGGAGGCGGCTGCGGCTGCCACCGGTTTTTAATCAAATCTACGGCCGCAGACACAAGTTCGTCGCTAAACCGGTTATTCTGGTATTTATCGATTCCAACCTGGCGACCCCAGCCGGCATCACCATAAATGCACAAACACCGGCCCTCCTCATTTCGCAGATTATCCGGAATACGCCCCCGCCATCTTCCAATACCGCCAGGCGGCCATTGTTTCCTTGGTTCAATTATCTGGTAATCACGGCGCAGAAATTCGACGGCCCTTAATACCAGGTCAGGATTTAAGCTATTCGCAAAGAAAGGGGATTGACAATTTGCGCACTTGCCGCAAGGGCCAGCATACGGATCGTCTAATTCACGAGCAACAAACTCCATTAAACATGTTTTTGTAACGACAAATTCCTTTATTCTCTTTAGTTCCTGATAGCGAAGCCCCGTAACCTTTTCTGCTCTTTTTGTATCCAGAACCCAGGGATTTGCGGTCCGGAAATAAATACCGCCATTCCGGGCTACGGCTCCCTCCACCTCCAGTAACTTCAAACACTTTTCAATTCTTCCTCTAGAAACATTTAAACGGGATAACATAGCCGGTATTGTCAACCCGCGGTCTGATTGTTCGATAACCTCCAGCACCCCAAGCATTTCCTCAGGACCTGGAAAAGCTGTTCTAATAAAGTAATCCTGGATTTCATCGTCCTCCCGCCCGTTTAAGAGAACGGCAAAAGCGTTGTCTACAGCGCGTCCCGCCCGGCCTACCTGTTGATAATAAGAAACCAACGATCCCGGCCGCTGGTAATGGATAACAAAACCCAAATCCGGCTTGTCGAAACCCATCCCCAGAGCTACAGTTGCGACCAGCGCCTTGATTTGATTCTGGAAAAGTTTTTGTTCCCGCGCCTCCCTCTCTTCATTGGTAAGTTTACTGTGATATTCCCACGCTTCTATTTCTTGCGTGCGCAACCATTCGGCCACTCTTTTGCAATCGGCTATTGTCAGGCAATATATAATCCCGGAACCGGGTAACTTCGGAAGATTTTCCGCAAGCCAGGCTAACCTTTCCGCCTGGTCGTTTAACTGAATATTTTGCAGCCGTAAAGAAGCCCGGGCCAGGGGTCCCCTCAAGATGGTGAGGTCCGGACCAAGCTGATCCTGGATATCCTTTACAACGCGTTCGTTTGCTGTTGCCGTTGTGGCGAGAACCGGGACATTTGGCGGCAGGTTTTTAACGATCCGGACAATCCGCCGGTATTCAGGACGAAAATCGTGGCCCCAATCGGAAATACAATGCGCTTCGTCAACCACAAACAAACCGATGCCGCCCTTTATCGAGGGCAATGTTTCGGATAAAAAGCGGGGATTGGCCAGTCGCTCCGGCGAAACAAGGAGTACGTCACAGGCACCCTTTTGGAGCTTCTCCTCGACATCCGCCCATTCTTCTTCATTTGTGCTATTGATGGATTCAGCCCGGATGCCAATTTTAGCAGCCATCTCGATCTGATTACGCATAAGCGACAATAAAGGACTGATCAGGACAGTGGGACCTGCTCCTTGATCTCT
>JBFLZY010000097.1:0-9376 GCA_040755975.1 Bacillota bacterium
GTGGGTTTGTTTGACCACCTGCGGGGTGGATGTCAAGGCCGCTGCCTTAAAGCTAGTATTTTTGAGCGGTGAGGTCTCATAACGGGAAAAATTTTGTGGAGATACCTACTGGATCTTGACACGGACAGCAAAGAAATTATTCTTGATTTGAGATTTGGGCAAAGCTAAAATTAAAGTAACAAAAATTGGACAGTGCTGTAGATCAAATTAATAACATTCGGGGATGAGATCGCTTGAACGATAAACACGGATACCTTAAACGACTGGCCGATTTATTGGTGGACGCCGGACTGATTGACGACGCGCAGTTGCAGCAGGCTCTGCGGGTACAGCAGCAGACCGGCGAGCGCCTGGGCCGGGTGCTGGTGAGTTTGGGCTTAGTTTCCGAGCGGGATATCCTGAACGTTTTGGAAATGCAGTTAGGCATCCCCCAGACCACCCTCATCGATAAGTTAAACAAGCAGTTGGTCAGGACTCTTCCGGAGGCCCTCCTGCGCCGGCACAAGGTAGTTCCGGTTAAAAGGGAAGGCCGCTGCCTGATGGTCGCGACGAGCGATCCCCTGGACAATGTGGCCATTGATGATCTGCGCCTGGTTACGGGCCTGGAAATAGTTCCGGTGCTGGCCGGAGAACGGGAAATTGAAAACGTCCTGCAGAAAACCTTCTCCCCCAATGCCCCGGACGAGCCAGACGGGCGGCTGACTATTGAAGAACAACCCGTGGGCACCGTATCCGGTGAATACGTCGAAGACGGCGCCCCGGTAATTCGCCTGGTGGATTCCATCATTGCCCGGGCGATCCGCGTCCGGGCCAGCGATATCCACATCGAACCCCAGGAGTCAAAAGTACTTGTGCGTTTCCGGCAAGACGGTTTATTGCGGGAAGTAGTCGTCCTTTCCCCGCAATCGCGCTTGCCGCTCATTTCCCGCCTGAAAATCATGGCCGGGCTGGACATAACGGAAAAGCGCCTTCCCCAGGACGGGCACATTCAGATCAAATTTGCCGGGCGCAACGTCGACCTGCGGGTTTCCAGCCTGCCCACCATCTTTGGGGAAAAGATCGTTTTGCGGATCCTGGACAAAGGCTCCAGCCTTTTGCCAATTGAAGCGCTCGGCTTCGACGATTATAACTTCACCCGCTTCATCAATTTACTGCGCCACAGCGGCGGAATGATCTTAATCACCGGCCCTACAGGCAGCGGTAAAACGACCACCCTCTACGCGGTACTCAACAAGTTACGCACCCCCGCGCTGAATATCCAAACGATCGAAGATCCCGTCGAATACGTCCTGGAGGGAATTAACCAAACCCAGGTAAACGTAAAGGCCGGCCTCACCTTTGCCGCCGGGCTGCGTTCGATCCTGCGCCAGGATCCGGACATCATCATGGTCGGAGAAATCCGGGACCGGGAGACGGCGGAGATCGCCGTCCGGGCCGCGACCACCGGCCACCTTGTCCTGAGCACCCTGCACACCAGCGACGCCGCAGGAGCGTTGACCAGGCTTATCGATATGGACGTGGAGCCTTTCCTGGTGGCTTCCACTGTGCTGGGAGTGGTTTCGCAACGGCTGGTCCGGGTGCTCTGCCCGCGTTGCCGGCAATCTTACCAGCCCTCCCCGGACGCGCCGGAGAGAATGTTTGCGGGAACATCTTTGCCAAATGAGGTCACCCTGTGCCTTCCCGGCGGATGCGAACATTGCGACCAAACCGGTTATCGCGGAAGAATCAGCATCCAGGAAGTATTGAACGTTACCGGCGGCATCCGGAACATGATCAATCAAAAATGCTCAGCCGGTGAAATCAAGCGCCAGGCAATTCAAGAAGGAATGATTACCCTGCGGCAGGACGGTGTTCAGAAGGCGCTCCGGGGAATTACCACCCTTCAGGAAGTAATGCGGGTAGCCTACAGCGAAGACTGGTGAGGCACCTTCGATGGCTAGATTTTTTTATCGCGTTAGAAATCCAAACGGGACGGCGGTTACCGGTTTTCTGGAGGCGCCGGAGGAAACAGCCGCAGCCAACGCCCTGCGGCGAGGCAACTACACAATAGTTGAGATTCGCCCCGTGTCGGAAAAAACCGGTGGCGCCATTCTGTCCCGAATATTTGAACCACAGGCGGGCAAAAAAGAGCTGGCCTTGTTCTGCCGCCAGCTTGCGGCCATGCTGGGCGCGGGCATCCCCCTCTTGCAATCCCTGGATGTTTTGCGCGCGCAAACGGAAAATAAAAAACTGCAGCGGGTTATTTTTCACCTGACGGAACAGCTCCGCGGCGGAGCCGCTTTGACGGAAGCAATGCAAATGTTTCCGGACGTTTTTTCGCCGGTTATGCTCTCCATGGTGGAAGTGGGTGAGTTGGGCGGCGTATTGGAACAGGTACTGGAAAACCTGGCCGCTCATTTTGAAAGAGAACATTATTTAAAAGAAAAGATAAAATCGGCCATGATTTACCCGGCAATTGTCCTGGGTATGGCAACAATAGTAATGGTCTTTTTCACATCTTTTGTTTTGCCCAACTTCGTGCTTGTCTTGAAACAGCTCCAGGTTGAACTGCCGTTTACAACTCGTTTTCTGGTCAAAGCGGGGGAGGCATTCCGGAACTTCCGGTTTCTGTTTTTGGTTGGGGCGGCCATTTCAGGATATCTTGCCTGGCGGTTTTTTCACTTCAACCGGGGAAGCGCATGGATCGCGCAGCTGGCCCTGAGGCTGCCCTTTTTTGGCGGTCTGCTGCGTAAGACCGCCGTCGCCCGCTTTTGCCGTACAACGGCCATGTTGATCCGCAGCGGGGTACCCCTTTTAAGGGCGTTAAGCGCGGTGAAAAAAGCTACGGGCAACCCCCAACTCAACTCTACCATCAGCACGATCATCGCCAACGTCAGGGAAGGCCGGAGCATCGCCGGTCCTTTGGCCCGGAGCGGAATATTCCCTCCGATGGTCGTAAGCCTGGCTGCAGTGGGCGAGGAAACGGGAGCTCTGGATACATTGCTGGAAAAAGCGGCAATTTTTTACGAACGAGAGATGGACGAGGCGGTAAGCCGCCTGGCGGCGGTAATTGAACCGGTAATAATCGCCGTTGCGGGGGTGGTGGTTGGTTTCGTGGTAATTTCTTTCTTGCTGCCGGTGCTGCAGACAATCGGCAGGATTGGCTATTAACATGCGAAAAAAGGAGTTTTTGTTTGCGTAAAATCCATTTGGATAAAAACGGTTTTACTCTGACCGAGCTCTCCGTTGCCCTTTTAATTCTGGGTATTGCTGCCGCCATTGTCCTGCCGGACCTGAAAACATCCCTGGCGCGCTATACTCTGTATTCTACCGCCAGGCAGATGGCTTCGGAAATCCGGGCCGTTCAACAGGAAGCCGTCACCACAGGGCAGGTTTTGTACCAAATCTTTTTTGACGTTACCGATAACTTTTACATCTTGAAATTAAATACCCAAACCCTCAAAACCGTCCAGTTACCTTCCACAATCAGCATGGAAACCAAATTTCCCCTGCCGCCGCCGAAACAAACGACCATGGAATTCAACGTCAAGGGCATTTCTACGGCGGGCACGATTATTCTGCGGGATAAAGTGACGGGTTCTTTTTATTATGTAATCGTCGCGCCGGTTACCGGGCGCGTGCGCATATCAAGCACTCCCCCGGAGAACTGGTATTAAGTGGATAGTTCCCCATGGCGCAATCGGCACCAACAGGGGATGAAAACTTCAGGCCCGCCGTTCGTTTGCCGTCGCTCCGATGCTGCGGGCCGACGAGACAGCGGCTTGGTTCGGAGCGAACCAGGCAGCGTGCTTGAATACCGCACGGTTCATTAGTTTTCTAACGCTACAATCTTTTCTGGCGTTCGCTGATGCTCTTTTCGCACCCTGTTAACTGCGCGATTCGCGCTGCCGGTTCGCTGACCTCACCTGCACCGTGTCTCGTTACCGGCCCTTCGCATATGTCGCTCCTGGCAAATCGAACGGCGGGCAAAGGATTATTTTCGGGGTGGTGTCATCGTGTTCAGGGGAGCGCGTGGTTTCACGTTAACCGAGGTTGTTGTCGCCGTGGCTATTTTAGGTCTGGCGGCCGCGGCATTGTTAAATCTTTTTACTCTCGGGGCGCGGCTTACCAGCCGCGCGGAGCATCTGCTGCAGGCGGTTAACCTGGCCCAAGCCAGGCTCGAGGAAATGAAAAATACTCCTTACGCGGAAATAGCCGGGCAAGAGAAAACGCCCTGTGCCGAAAACACCGCCTATTCATACCGGGTGGACGTCGCGGGGAGCACCTTGGGTTTTGGGCTGAAAACCCTCACGGTCACCATTTATTACCAGGAGCTGGGGAAAGAAAAAAGTCTTTCCGTAAGTATGGAAAGAGGCGAGAGGTAAACACTTTCAGGATGATCCGGGAAAAAGGTTTGACGCTGGTTGAAATTGTGGTTGCTCTGTTGATCCTTTCCCTCATTTTAGGAACGGCCGGCAACCTCTACCTGCAAGGCGTGCTTGGCTGGCAGCGCCAGGATTATCTTTTGGAAGCCCAGGACAATCTGCGGGTGGCTATGGACCGCCTGTGTCGGGAATTGCGACAGGCCCAGAGGTTGGACGGGGCCAGCCATTCAGCAGAATTGATTTTTTACATCCTGTATCCGGATGATGAAGATCATTTCACAGAAAGGAAAGTACATTACTACCTGAAAGATAACGTTCTTTACAGAATATGGAAAGGTGTGCCCAGCCCCTTGGCCAGCAACATCACCGGCCTTCAATTGGAATACGCTCCGGAAAGCGAACCGGCCATGAGCAAAAAGAACCTGGTCACTGTTAAGTTGAGCGGGCGGGTGAAAAACGGGATCGAGCTCACCCTGCAGTCGAAAATCCGGATCAGGGCGGTAAATCCTTAAGAGAAGAGCGGGGGCGGACGAAAAATGGAAAAGCACGGCGGGCGACAAAGGGGGCAGGCCGTCCTCCTGGTCTTGATGATCGTTCTGGTTCTTTCTTTATTGGGGGCGGCAACCCTGACGATCGCTTCCACGGCCAGCCGCAATTCCACGCTGCAGCGCGACCAGATCCAGGCGTATTACGTTGCCGAGGCCGGCGTTGAATACGTCCTGAACAGGCTGATCCGGGAACCAGCCTGGGCCGCCGCCCTTCCGAACGGCAGCAGCCTGGTTCTGGCGGATTTCGCCTACGCGGGCGGAACAATCAAAGCGGTGGCGGTGCACAAATCTGTAAGCGGTGAAGTTTACAGCTTCCGGGTCACTTCCTCGGGAACTTTCGGGGAAAGTAAAAAAGGCCTGGTTGTCCAGGCCGCGTTTATTCCGCCTCACGACGGAGAAGAACTTTCCTTAACAATAGACTTCTGGCACGAACAGTACCCCGTGTTTTAGCGACGCACAGGAACGGTTCCCGGTGTGGCATAGCGGCCGGCCGCGACAGTTCAGAACCGCCTCCCGATTGCCGCTTACTGCCAGATAACCTTGTTGCGCCCTTCTCTTTTAGCCTTTAGCATCCTTTCGTCAGCTTTTTTAATCAGCTCGGCGACGTCTTTGCTGTCGGTGGGGTACTCGGCGAGGCCGGCGCTTAAGGTTATATTCTTTGCCTCCAGATAATCAGAAAAAGTCTGCTGGTTAAAAGCTTTCCGGAACCTTTCAATTACGGAAACGGCGGCCTGAATGCCCGTCTGGGGCAGGATGGCCAGAAATTCCTCGCCGCCGAAGCGCGCAACGGTATCAACCCTTCTTAAGCACTTGTTGGCGGTGTCGGCTATTAACATCAGCACCTTATCTCCTTCGTCGTGTCCGTAGTTGTCGTTCACCGCCTTAAAAGAGTCGATGTCCAGTACAGCCAGTGAAAAAACGTTGCCGTAACGTTCGCTTCGGAAGATCTCGTTTTGCAGGACCTCCAGCGCGTAACGCCGGTTGGGCAGCCCGGTGAGCCGGTCGGTCAGGGATTCTTTCCGCACCGTTTTAATCAGCAAATTATTGTTTATGATCAGGCTTACGTAGGTAGTGAAAATGTCGATAATCTTCAGGTCGTTTTCGGTCAGCAAAGGCTCTGCCGAACCCTTTGCCCGCTCAAGAATCATGTTAATGCATCCGTAAGCCGTCCCATTGGCCATCAAAGGAACGCACACGTAGCCGTGATCGCCGGTAAGCTCCGCCAGCTGGGAACAGAAGACGTCGTTTTCCGGCGACGTCCGGACGAGGGACTTGCACCTTTTCAGCGCCAGGCAGTCCAGAGGATAAATTACGCACCTTTCCTGGTTATCGACTTCCGGCCCGGCCACGGCAACCAGCTTCATCTTGGTGCGGCTGTTGTTCGCGTAAAGAAATCTTACCCGGGAATGCGGGTGTAGCTTACTCAGGAATTTTACCACCAGTTCGCATATTTTTCTTTCGTCGCTGAGATTGAATAATATTTCGCAGATTGTAGCCACTTCCCAAAGGCGTTCCGAAAACTGCCTGATCAATCGGTATTTGTTGATGAGTTGCTTTTCTTCGTTCTCAAGCTTCGCGAGTCTGTCGATAACTTCCTTTTCTTTCTCGGAAAGCCCTGCCAGCAGACCGTGAAACAGCTCTGAAATTTTTGTCAGGGCGCCAACGGGATCTTTTTCGGAAGAAAAGATTTCCAAAGACATTTCCTTCCCCACCCTTCCAAATAAAAAAACATAGGAAAACAGGAAAAAGCTACCTGATCTTTTCGGGGTTTTTTGTTATTTTCCTGCCTGAGGCGCGCGATGAAAAAAGAAAAATGCCCTGCTTATTGATGTTCCCGGTTGGAATTCACTTCCAGCCTGGCCACGTACACCTGCAGGTCGTCATTGCGCCAATGCAGGTTCTGCAGAGGTTCCGCCCACCAGCCGGCCACGACGTAACCGCCGTCGGCGGTCGGCTGAACGGTGAACTCCCGGTCGAACCGGTCAGCCTTCAGAGTCTTCTCCCAGAGTTTCCCGCCGTCGGCACCGGTCTTGACCAGATAGAAAGCGAAGCCGCCGCTGCCGGGGGAGTCCGTCCACCCGGCACCAGGTAGCCGCCGTCTTCCGTTTGCCGGACGGACTTACCGGCATCCCAGCCGCTGCCGCCGAAAGTTTTTTCCCATTCGATTTTCCCCGCCGCACCGACCTTGACCAGGTAGACACCATAATCGCCGGCGCCGCTGGAATTCGTCTCCCCGGCGATGATATAGCCCCCGCCGCCGGTCAGCGCGGCCGGTCCGGCCAGGCCGTGCCTTCCCGGCCGGAAAAGCAGCCGGCCGGACTCGCGCCGGCAATTTAATTTTACCGTTTGGCGCTTCCCGGAACCGAGCATTTCAATCCCCCCTCGAAAAGTAACCTTTTGTGCCTTACCCAAAGCTGTTCAGCCAAAATGCCCGAAATACCAGGCCAGGAATTCCCGCCCCCACAGCAGGGAGAGCAGCGACCCCAGGGCGATAAAGGGCCCGAAGGGGATGGGGTCCTTGCGTCCCTTAAGTTTGAAGAGCAAAAGCAAGATGCCCGCCAGGCCGCCCAGGCAGGCGCCTCCAAAAAGCCCCAGGGGGCCCAGAGGCCAGCCCAGAAAAAGGCCGGTGACCGCGGCCAGCTTGATGTCGCCGCCGCCCATCCCGCCCCTGCTGAAGACGGCGATAAGCAGCAAAACCCCTCCGGACACGGCGGCCCCCAGGAGGGAGGAAAGAATTCCCACGTCGCAGGCCAAAACACCTAAAACAACCCCCCCCAGGAAGCCGGCCAGCACCAGGCGGTCCGGGATCAGGTAGTGCTCCAGGTCGATAAAGCTCGCCGCAATCAGCACCGCGCCCAGGAAAAGGTACTTCACCAGGGCGGGAGTCAGGCCGAAACGGAGGAACAGCGTGGCAAAAACCGCCCCGGTGAGCAGCTCCACCAGCGGGTACCGCAGGGAAATCCGGGCCAGGCAATGGCGGCACCGCCCCTGCAGGAGCAAAAAACTAAGCACCGGAACCAGGTCGAACCAGGCCAGCGCGTGCCCGCAGGCGGGGCAGCGCGACCGCCCCCCGGCTAACTGCTCCCCACGCGGGAGGCGATAAATCAGCACGTTTAAAAAACTGCCCGCAAAAAGCCCAAAAACCGCCGCCAGAACAGTGAAAAACCAGTTTATTTCGCCAGCCAACCGTTACACCCATTTCGTGCGTCGAAAAACAATTCTTATGCTTCTTCGCATTGTTTATTTGCATTCATCCATCCACAAGGGAATTCTAGCGCCCGCCCCCAGCCCTGAAAATACTATTTTATCGGCCGTTCGTTTTCCTTTGCAGGGGGAACTTCTTTCCCGATTCCTGTTTTCCGGAGTAGCTGTTTCTTTGTTTCGCGCTGTCCCGCCGCAACGCCCAGGCCAGGAGAAGGGCAACGGCACAGATAACCGTTGGCCAGGGGTGAAGAAGCAGAAACACAACGCCCACGACCGGGATCAACAATCCTCTCGCCAGCGCTCGGAGCGGTTCGCTGCCGGCAATGTACCCGGTCGCCTCCGGTGAATACTGGTAATAAAGTTTAACTAACAATCTGCCGGGCGGATTAGTCAGCATATATTCGTCGCGAAATTGTTTTAGCAGGATGACCGCCGGCGCAAATTCCGAACCGAAGGCGGCTGTGGCTATAAAGCAGCCGCTCCCTCTGCCAACGGAAGGAGCGGGAATGGGCGCTTCGGGGCTGGTTCTTTTGTAGCGCACTACCGTCCCGCTGGAATTGGTGGAATAGCCGCGTCCTTCCAGCATGTTGAGCAGCGTAACCGAAGAGTCGATGGCGTAAAGGGGCCTTGCGTTTGCATCCAGCGCTTGAATCCGGAAAGAAAGAACGTTATTAATGGACTTGTGATCTTCGTTTTCCGGGATTGTAAACGTCAGGGTCAGGTTTCCGTCGACCACCGTCACCGGGTCGCCGGCTCCTTCCCGGTACAGAAGGGAACCGGTGTTTCCATTGCTCAGGTAAATGCTGTATTCGCCATCCGCGGGTTCCCCCGTCGGATCAAGCTGCAGTTGGTAAGCAGTGCGCAGTTGCCTTGTAATAAAGTCGACCGCCGCCTGAACGCTGCGCTGGGCAATCCACCGGGCTTCGGCTTTGGCGTAAGCCTGATTGGTGAAAAAATATAAATTATACCCCAACCCCAAAACGACCGCCAGCAAGGCCAGGGAAATGATCAGCTCTACCAGGGTGATCCCGCGGTTATTCAAAACAATTTTAGGCGGCTTCATCATGTTCCCTCATCACAAGGAATATTCCAGGGAAAGGGTTTAACAAAGCACAAAGAAAACCAGGGACTAAAAGTACTTTACGAAATAAATTTTTTTCGGCCTTTTTGACCCTTGCCCAAATCCTGCAATCCGCATAAAACCTGAATTTGCAAAATCAAAACCGTAGTATATAAAAATGAAAATGCGAGAAAGCACGA
>JBFLZY010000098.1:0-9273 GCA_040755975.1 Bacillota bacterium
CCTCGCTCACGAAAACCTTGACCACCGGCCGCATCACCTTTTTTACCGTCACTTTTTTCAGCCGCTCCTTTTCAATGCGCATAAAGAAGGTGCCCCAGTTGTCGGTCGTCCAGATATCTTCCTCCACACCGTAAACTCCCAAAGCCTTCAAAAGGGTCCGGGTAGTTAAAAAGCCGACCAGGTCCCCTTCCTTGTCCAGCACGATTAAAGTGCGGTAGCCCGAGGGGAGCGAATCTTTCAACACTTTGATGGCGTGCTTTAAACTGTCGTTTACATTTACGGCGGCGTACTTAGACAGCGGGACCATAATATCTCTGGCCACTCTTTCCGGCATTTTATTTTCCTCCTTCTCTTCTTAATTATCCTTTGCCCTGATCATACCCCCTATTTAAAACCCGTGCCAATAAACAGGCCCTGAATTGTCTTTTTTCCGAGCCGAACGCAAAAAGAAAAAAGGCGAAAGTTTCACAAAATGTGATCTATATAGCGGGCGTTTGTGGCCAGTCTATGGACAAAATAGGAAAAAATTTCCGAACAACTAATTCGCCATTTATTAGTAAACTTGTTCACAAAATTGTAACAAATACCTGGTATAATTTCTTAAGTTTGCGGGATCAAAGAAAAAGGCGGGGCAGGAAGGTGAGCGGCGAACGTGGAGACCATTCTGGTGGTGGAAGACGAAGAATCCGTGCGGGATCTGGTCAGCATGTACCTGAAAAAGGAAGGTTTCCGGGTGGAAACAGCCGAAGACGGCGAAAAGGCGCTGACCATGGCGCGCTCTTTCGCCCCTGACCTGATCTTGCTCGATCTCATGCTTCCCAAACTGGACGGCTGGGCCGTCTGCAGGGAAATCAGGAAAACCACGTCCGTACCTATTATTATGCTTACCGCCAGGGGGGAGGAGTTTGACCGGGTGCTGGGCCTGGAACTGGGCGCCGACGATTACATTACCAAGCCCTTTTCCCCCCGGGAAATGGTGGCCAGGGTCAAGGCCGTGCTGCGCCGGGCGAAGCTGGCCGGCAAGCAGAATACGGTCCTCAGTTATCCCGGCCTGCTGATTGATCATTCCGCCAGCCGGGTGGAAGCGGGGGGCCGGGAAATTCAACTTACCCCCAAAGAATTTGAACTGTTGTGGTTTTTAGCCTCCCACCCCCGGCGCGTCTACTCGCGCGAACAATTGCTGGAAAACGTTTGGGGCTACGCCTACCCCGGGGACCCCCGAACCGTGGATACGCACGTCAAGCGCCTGCGCGAAAAATTAAAAAATCCCGGCGCCAAAAACTATATCGTTACCGTCTGGGGAAAGGGCTACCGTTTCGAGACGGCGGAATGAATGGGCGGCGGCGCTCAATCCGGGGGAAGCGCTCCGGTACGAATAGAGGGAGGAGATTTTTTCTTCCCCCCCAGAAAGAACACCAGCGGCAGGGCCAGGACCACCATGACGGTGCTGACCACGAAGGTGTCGCCGATGGCGCTGGCCATAGCCTGGCGCTGGGCAACCATGCTTACCAGAGCCAGGGCGCTGTCTCCGGAAAGGCCGAGAGTTTTTTCAATAAGCAGCAGGGCCGGGGAAGCCGCCGGGGAAGCCAGAGAAAGCGTTTCCCGGAGGCGTTCAAAGTGAAAAGTATAGTTATTGGTCATGACGTAAGTAAGAAAAGCAATGCCCAGCGAAGCGGAAACCTGCCGGACCAGGTTGTTGTATGAGGATCCCCGCCCGGAAAGGTGGGGCGGAAGGGCGTCCATCCCCGCGGTACCGATCGGCATCATGGCCAGCCCCATGCCGGCAGACCTGAGAACGAGCATCATCTGCAGCCAGTGGTAAGAAACGTCCAGATTCAGCCTGCGCAGCTCCCAGGTGGTCCAGACCACAATGAAAAGCCCGACCAGCGCGGGCGGCCGGGCGCCCACCCGGTCGTAGAGGCGGCCGCTTATGGGCATCAAAAGGCCGCTGGTCAGGGCGGCGGGCATCATGAGCAGGCCCGTCTGCATTGCGGTGTACCCCATCAGATTCTGCAGAAAAACGGGAATTAAAAAAAGCCCCCCGAAAAGGCCGATGGTTATTATGGCCGTGATGAGCAGGCTGGCGGCAAAGACGGGGTTGGTCAGCAGCCGCACGTCCAGCATGGGCTGTTCCTCCCCCAACTCCCAGATCACGAACATGAGCAAGAAAAAGAAGGAAACCACAAAGAGAGATATTATGTACTGGGAGGTCCAGCCTTTATCCTGGCCCTCGCTCAAGGCCAGGAGAAGCGCAAAGAAGCCCGCCCCCGCAAAAAAGCAGCCCACGAGGTCGAATCTGGCCTTCACCAGCCTGGTTTCCTGCAAAAAAGCCGCCGCCAGGAACATGCCCAGGACACCCACCGGAATATTGATGAGAAAGATCATGTGCCAGGAAACGTAATCCACCAGGTACCCGCCCAGGGTGGGGCCGATGGTGGGAGCCATCATGGCCGATATCCCCCACACCCCCATCGCCAGGCCGGTTTTGTCGCGGGGCACGATCCGGAAAATCATGCCCATGCTCACAGGAATGAGCATACCGCCTCCAACCGCCTGAATGACCCGCGCCACAATCAGGGAAGTATTGCTCCAGGCCAGGGCGCAAAGAAGCGAACCCAGCGTAAAAGAACCGAGGGAAAGGATATACATGCGCCGGTAGCCGAAAACGTCCCCCAGGTAGCCGCTGACGGGAATCACCACCCCGCAGGCCAACAGGTAGGCCGTCAGCACCCACTGGATTTTATCCGCGCTCACGCCAAAAATAGCCATGAGCTTGGGCACGGCCACGTTGACGATGCTCCCGTCCAGAATGGCCATAAAGGAACCGATTACCAGTGTAAACAGCGCACGCCAGGGAAACGGCATTTCTTTTTTTATCCCGCTTTCTTCTTTTTGCAACGTCATCACATCACTTTACGTGCACCCGGACGTAGGCGTTCGTATCAACTTCCACGTATTCCGACGGGCGCTCGTCAAAAACAATTTTCACAGGTACCCGCTGCACCACTTTGGTAAAATTGCTCCCGCTGCCGGCGGGTAAAAGCGAAAAGGCAGAAAGGGAAGCCTTACCGATCCTTTCCACGTGACCCACATACTTGCTGCCCGGCTGCACATCCAGGGATATGTCCACCTTTTGGCCCACCTGAACCCGGCGCAGTCTGTCCTCCTCAATATTTGCCGTAACGTAGAGATTCCGGGGATCAACCAGCATGAGAATGGGCTGGCCGGCCGCGGCAATCTCCCCTGGTTGGGCCAGCCTCTTTACGACAAGGCCGTCGATGGGCGATTTTACCAGCGCCAGGTCTGTGTTCGCCGAAGGGGACAGGGCGGTATCGTTCAGCCTGGCGACAACCTCGCCCGTCCGGACCGCCTGCCCCTCTTCCACGTTGATCTCCAGGATTTCACCGGAAATCTGGGGGCTGACCTTAAAAATGTCCGCGCCTACTCTGGCGTCCTCGGTGGCCACGTAATAGTTGTTCATGTACCAGTAGTAAAAACTTACCGCCCCAAGTGAAAGGATCATGAGCGCGGCCACGAGCAGGACAATTTTCTTGTTTTTCATCCGTTAACTCCTCCAAACATTTTCAACGTTTGCGACCTCTCCACAGCGAACGGTTTTGCTCCTGGCGGGTCCTGGATAACAGAGGGTGACCGGACCTGACATACTTAAAATCAATAAATGTTAAATTAATTAACTAATTAACATTAAATAGTTTATCCTTCCGGTCGGCAGCCGTCAAGATGAAAAATTAACGCTGCGCGGCCGGCGAGAAACATTCGTTCAAGGCGCCCTTGTCTTTCAAAAAATTGCAAATACCCGAATAATTACATGGACAATAAGGAATCCTAAAGAGCGGGAGGGTTTCCACTATGCTCAGCATCTTTAAGTTCATCAACCAGAATAAACCGAAGTTAAGAGAGCTTGACCCGACGACGGCCCAAAGAATTAAAGAAGGTGCTTTCGTCGTGAAAATAATCAGCGAAACCGAAGTGGCCGCCCGGAAGTGCGATTTTTACGCGGGCAACTGCACCGACCAAGAAATTGCCAACTATTTCCGGGAAGAAGCAGACAAGCTGCAGAAAGCCAAGCTTCTCTTTCAAGAGTACTACGAGGCCATGACCCAGGAGTGAACTAATATGAAATTTACGGATATGGATATGCTCCAGGATTACGAAAAAGACGCCCGGATGGCCTGTCTGTCTTTTACGTTGATCCAGACGGAAATCATTGATCCCACGCTGCGCCGGATGTTTGCCAAAGCTGCCGACGAAGCAGCCGTTTCGCAGCAAAAGGCAATGAACCTGATCCTGTCGCGGGGTGACCGGGCGTAGGCCAAACAAGAAACAACCAACCCATTGTCTTGTTCCGCGGGATAAAAAAGGCATCGCCCGTCAGGGCGATTAAAAATATAGAAGGCTGAAAAAGCCATCTAAGTTTGTTAATTGGCAAGTTCAATAATGGCCAGGGGGCTACGGCATCTGGTCAAAATCACCTCAAGAACTCATGGCTAAGAGCAGGTTGGTTCCAACATTTTTAACTGTTTCTCCCGGTAGCGATTCAACGCCTCCCGGACGGTCCCGCATATTCCGATACAATAAACGTCTATACCCACGGCCTGCAACGCCACCCGTACGTTGGGTCCAATGCGCCCGGTCACCACGCAGATCACTTTCCGGTCGGCCAGCTCGCGGGCAACTTGTTTTCCAGACCTTCCTTCCGGGGTCAGCCTCGGGTTTGGTACGAATTCCCACTGTCCTGTTTGCATATCCATAATAACGAAGTAATTACACCGGCTAAAACGGGGTTCTACCTGCACCTCCGGGTTTTTCCCCGTGGCGGTAACGGCTATTCTCATCCTTCATCCCCCCTTAACGAACCTTTGTTCATAACTATTTTATTCCTCTTATGAAAATATGCCAATAATTAAACTGAGTTTTGTTAAAAACATCACAGGTTATAAGTCATCGTTGCGGAGGAGTAATTTCATTTGCACCACCTTTTCAAGCAGATTGATTTAAACAATGATTTCGCCCAAATGGTCCGGAAAAAAAGCGCGCAACCTATGGAACTGTGCTACCAGTGCCAGAAGTGCGCCGCCGGCTGCCCCATGGGCGAGCTTGGCGAATACGCTCCTCACCAGATTCTTCGCCTGGTGCAATTCGGGATGAAAGAGCGCGTCCTGAAAAGTTCGGCCATCTGGCTTTGTTTAAGCTGCGAAACCTGCTCCGCCCGTTGCCCGAACCAGATCGGGATTCCCGAAATAATGGATGTTTTGCGGGAAATGGCTTTCCGGGAAGGGATCGTTTCCGGAGAAAAACGTACCCCTATCTTTCATCATCTCTTTTTGAATTTCGTAAAAAAGCGGGGCCGGGTCCACGAAGCAATCTTAATGTTGGAATATAAGCTAAAAAGCCGCGATCTCTTTTCCGACCTGGGAATCGGGCTAAAAATGTTTCAAAAAGGAAAATTACCCCTGCTCACTCCGGCCGTGGAAGATAAAAAAGCAATGCACAGGATCTTTACCAGGATACGGGATTAAAAAACAACAACGAAGGGGAAAGACACTCGTGAAATTTTAATAAAAGCCCGGGACACCGCCAGGGGGATCTACCTGGTCCGGGCATACTACTCCGAACGCAACGCGGCAGAGATGTTCGCCCGGCTCGCCGGACCCCACTCCCTGGGAATCGCACTCTCCGCAATAAAAGCGGAAGGATTGGATGAAGATCAGGAAAAAGCAATCGCCAACGCCCTGGCCAACCGCGTAAGCGTGGTCAACGGGCACGCCGGCGCGGGAAAGACCTACGCCATGGGAAAGCTGGTTCAAATTCTGCGCCGGCACGGCTACAAAACAATCGTGCTCGCCCCCTCGGCTTTGGCGGCGGCAGTGGCGGCGGCAAAAACAGGCCTGCCGGTGGACTACGCGACCATCCACCGCATCTCGAAAATCTTGCCGGAAGAAAGCGACTACGGTGAAGACGGCCCGGGGCGTCCCGCTGCCGGAGTTATTCCGGAAGACGTCGTGATCGTAGACGAAATGAGCATGTGCGATATTTGCACGTTCAGCCACCTTCTCTTTGCCCTGGCGGGAAACCCGCGCGCGCACCTCGTCCTCGTGGGCGACACGGCGCAACTGCCGGCCATCGGCCCGGCCGGCTTTTTCCACCAGCTCGTCCGGAGCGGGGAAAAAGAACTGGGCATCCCGGTCATAAAATTGCGGGGCCAATACCGGCACACGGACGAAATATCCGTCCTGGCCAACCTGGTCCGCAAAGGGGGGTTTCCCGAAGACCCGGGAGATTTCCAGCGGGTCAAGACGGGCCGGGCCCGCGACGTGCAGCTGGTGGCGGAAAAGCTCCGGGAGGAAGGCTTCCGTGCGCAGGACATCCTGTTCCTTTCCCCGGTGACCTGGGGTGAGTCCGGCACCAGAAAGCTGAACCAGCTTTTGCGGGCAGTCTTTAACCCCGCCGGCGAAAGAATCGATAGCCTGCTGCACGTAAACGATCCCGTGATCGCCATTAAAAACGACTATGCAAACAGGGTTTCCCGGCGGGGCGGCTACTGGGCCAGGCACCGGCACCCCGGCCGCAGCGGAGTAGACGTTTTCAACGGAATGCGCGGGGCGATCAGGGGTTACAACCTGGACACGGGAACCATCACGGTAGAGTACACGACCCCGGGGGATAAGTTTACCGTCCCGTATACCGTCCAGGAAATAACCCACTGGGTGGACGTAGCCTACGCCGTCACCGTGCACAAAGCTCAGGGCGGGGAGGCCGGGTGCGTCGTCCTGGTCAACGACAGGAACTCCCTGACCCGGAACATGCTCTACACGGCGCTCACCCGGGCCAGGGAAAGAATCTACCTCCTGGGGAGGGGCTGGGCGGAGGCCGTACAAAACCCCGCCCCGGAACCGCTGTCCAAATTCCTTTTTCGAGCCGAAGACGCACTGCGGAACAGGGTTCCCGCCCGAGCCGAAAACAACGGGGCGGATCAAGAAGGCCAAGAGGAAAAGGTTCTTTTCGGTTAACAACCAGACCAGCTATTAGTTGCTTAAACGGATCACCTGTTCGGAAAGTTGATGGCGGGGATGCAAGTTATCACGCGAAACTCTCCCAACCCAGCTTTTCCTTTGCCCGGCACCCAGCCTTTACGTGAGTTTGCTTTATGCTTCCCCGTGCCCGACTTAAATTCAACCCTAATCAACAGAAAACAAAAAAGTTAACCTAAGCTGGGTGCCGGGCATCCTCTGTTAGTGCCGCTCAAAAAAGCGGCATGAAAGTCTAGTTCGAAAATTCAGGTTCTCAGAAGATAGTCTTCCGAAATCCGCCATCGGACGACTGACGACCGATTTTGCCGGCGCCTTTAACATCTGTCGCTCCTTGCAAAAGCACGGCAAATCGGAATTCTTCCGTTTCTCCACGGAGAGAACACAAGCTCACTAGAGCACTACATCAGCGGATCCATGGAGAGCGCCGGGTGCCCTTTTTCCTCCAGGAAGGGCAGGATCTCCTCGCCGGTGACGCCCACTGTTTCGTCGGCGATCTTGTCGACGAAGTCCTTGCCTAAGCCCCAGTAGTTCTCGGCCGCTTCTGCCAGCATGGGCCGGAGCTGCTCTTTTAGCGCTTTGGGCAAACAGGATCTCGGCGTAGCTGACGGCGGTAATGGCGCCTTCGTAGACTTCTTTGAACAGTTTTTTGGGCTCCTTGCCCGGTGTGATCGCGCCTTCAAAGATTTTATCGAAGTTAATGGCTTCGGCCATTTTATTTCTCTAGGTGCCGATGCTGGCCGCCTTCCCGCTCATCGCCTCCGGCGCCGAGGCAACGAAGGGCGCTTTTGGCGTGTCTACGCCGAGATCGTCGGCCATGAGCATTAAAAGTTCGGCAGCCCGGGAGTTGTCCACGCACGAGCCGATATGGAAGACCGGCGGCAGGCCGTATTTTAAACTGGCCTTTTCGCTGATGCGCCTAAAGAAGCTCTTTAAACCCTCGCCGCAAAGCTCGTCCACTTTATCCGGGTCCATCAAGCCGGCCTTGGCGCACGCCTGGGCGTGGCAGCCGGTGGAAATGACGAAAACGTCGTTTTTGAGCATCGCCTTGGCGATCTCAATGTGCGCTTCGTCCTGGAAGGTCTTTAAGTTGTTGCAACCGGCCATTAAAATAACTCCTTTGAGCTCCCCGGACAGAATGGCGTCGTTGAGCACGCGCACCGGGTTGTCAGGATTGACGGACTTAAATATCGCAAAGATGGCCTCCAGGCTCCAGCCCGCGACCACCTTGTTCTTCACGTTCGGGATGTGCGTCGGGCGCGCGCCCCTTTCCTTATAGGCGGCGATGGCGTGACGGATCACTTCTCTGGCGTTTTCCATGGCCCTGGCTTCCTGATAGTCTCCCATGGAAACCCTTTGTTCATGTCGATGCGCTTAAAGCGGCTCCCTTGCTGAAATCGTACCACAGCACCAAGCCCTCACCCTTTTTGACCTTACTGTCATAACGAAAGTAAATGCCGGCAAGGTTACCCTGGCCTTGATTCACCCCTTCCGGGCCGTCAGCAGGTAGCACCCGGCGCCGTCTTGAATGGCGATTTCCTGGAAACCGGCTGCCGCAAAGAGGGCACGCATGGTTTCGTCGTCCGGGATCAGGTCGTTACTTACGACTCCGTCGAGGGACCGGTGGAGGTTGTTTACGTATTCCCTGCTGTACGGATGACAGACCGCGATTCTTCCCCCGGTTTTCAGCACCCGGCCCATTTCTTTGGCCGCCTGGGGCTGGTCGGTAAAGTGAGGGAAGGCCGAGTTGCAAACCACCTCGTCAAAAGTTTGCCCGGGAAAAGGGATGGCGGCTACGTCGGCCTCGAGAAACTGCACGTTCGGCCAGGAATACTTTTGGCGGGCCACCGCCAGCATTTGGGCGGCAAAGTCCATGGCCACCACCGTCCCTGCGGAACCGACCGCCTCCACCAAAAAAGGGATGAGGATCCCGGTCCCTGTGCCCACGTCCAACACTTTGGCCCCCGGCCTGATGGAAAGCCCTCGAACAATTTCCTTTAAACGCAATTTCACCTCGTCCGGAAAAAGGCTGTCCCAGTTGCTCGCCTTTTCGTTAAAATATGTGCGGTGATCCATCTTTTTCACCTCTTTATTAATTAATAATGATAGGTAAGGACACTCCAACGGCATTACCCGTTTGGGCTCCTTTTCCCCCATTTCACACCGTGCGTGAACCTTTCAATTCACACGGCGTTCCATCAAGAAACTTCTGATTTCTGATTAA
>JBFLZY010000099.1:0-8731 GCA_040755975.1 Bacillota bacterium
TGGCCGATGTGAGGCTTAAAAACCCCGAGTATAAATTGCCAACGCTTAGGACACTCACCTCCGGGTGCGGGGGCGGGGCAACTTTCAAAACTCAGGGAGAGAGGATTGATTCGGATCTTGTTGTTACACCAACGGAAGTGCTGTCCCTGATGAAGCAGCTTCAAGAGAAGATGGAGCTCTACCGGCTGAGCGGTGGCGTGCACACTTCAGCTCTGGCCGATCCCAAAAACCTGCTGGTAGTGGCTGAGGATATCGGACGACATAACACCCTGGACAAGATCCAGGGCGAATGTCTGGCGAGGGGACTATCAACCAGAGATCGACTGCTGCTGACCACCGGTCGCGTTTCGTCGGAAATGTTGCTCAAGGCGGCAAAGATGCAGGTCCCGATTGTTGTTTCGCGGCATTCGCCGACGGGGAGAGCCGTTTCGCTTGCCCGTGAGCTGGGTATTGCCTTGGTTGGCTATGCGCGGGGAAGCCGCTTCCTGGTGTATTCCCACCCGGAGCGACTTGGCTGCTCAACTTATTGAGTGTGGCTAAAACCAGCTGAACCCCGACAGTACGGGTACATAAAACCTGATGAGGGTGGAGAAAAATGGAAACGATTGAAAAGCAGCTTATTAAATATCTTGAAGAAAGTAATTTTGGAGATGTTATGGTTGTCGGGGGAGGGATCAGCGGGATTCAAGCCGCTCTTGATCTTGCCACGGCAGGTTTTAAAGTTTACCTGGTGGAGAAATCACCGACCATCGGCGGCCACATGGCCCAGCTGGACAAGACCTTTCCCACCAATGACTGCTCCATGTGCATTGAATCTCCCAAGTTTGTTGAATGTAACCGGCATCCCAATATAGAGATCATGACCTATACGGAAGTGGACAGTGTAGAAGGGGAAGCGGGGGACTTCAAGGTAACCCTGATTAAAAAGCCCAGATACGTTATAGAGAGCAAATGCACGGGTTGTACTACCTGTGTGGAATACTGCCCGGTCAAGTACCCCGATCAATTTAATCAAGAAATATCGAAGAATAAAGCCATCCATATCTACTTCGCGCAAGCGATTCCCCTGGTCACTTACATAGATGAAAGCTGCCTTTACCTTAAAGAAAAGAAATGTCGTATTTGCGAAGCAGTCTGTAAGAATGACGCTATAGATTTTAATCAAACGCCGGAGAAGGTAGAAGTAAAAGTAGGGGCGGTAATTCTGGCTCCGGGCTACGAGCCGGTCGACCCGAAGTTGTTGAGGGACCAGTATGGCTACGGAAAATTTGCGAACGTGGTCACCAGTCTTGACTATGAACGGCTGTTATGTGCCACCGGGCCGTACGAAGGGGAGATCCTGCGCGCTTCCGACAAGAAGCATCCTCATAAAATCGCCTGGATTCACTGCGTCGGTTCCAGACAGGTTCTCCCGGGCGCTAACAGCTATTGTTCGGCCGTATGCTGCACGTATACCCAGAAACAGGTAATTTTGACCAAAGACCATGACCCGGAGGCCGAGTGTACGGTATTCCACAACGATATTCGTTCCTATGGCAAGGATTTCGAGCGATTCTACCAAAGAGCAGAAAAACTTCCCAGGGTTCGCTTTATCAGAAGCTACGTATCGATAGGAAGAGAGATCCCGGAAAGCAAGAATGTAACGATCAGATATTCCACCCCCGAGGAGGGAGTAAAGGAAGAAGAATTCGAAATGGTGGTCTTATCCGTCGGGTTGAACCCTCCTGCTGACTTTCAGAGCCTGGCCGACAAGTTCGGCATCGAGCTCGATGCGCACGGGTTCTGCAAGACCAATCCGGTTAATCCGATGGAGACCTCTCGTCCGGGAATTTTTGTAAGCGGAGCCTTCCAGGGTCCGATGGATATCCCCGAGTCGGTGGTGACCGCCAGCGGGGCTGGTTCCCAATGCGGTGAACTCCTTGCCTACCGGCGAGGGAAGCTGGCCAGAAAAAGGATCTATCCGCCGGAAAGGGATGTCTCGGGAGAGGAGCCCAGGGTAGGTGTCTATGTGTGTCATTGTGGAGCCAATATCGGAAGAGTGGTGGATGTTCCTTCCACAGTTGAATATGCCTTGACCTTACCCCATGTTGTTCACGCTGAAGAAAACCTCTTTATCTGTTCGACTGAAGCGGCCCAGCGAATAGCAGACACGATCCGGGAAAAAGGACTCAATCGCGTGGTTGTCGCCGCCTGTACCCCCAGGACCCATGAACCGCTATTCCGGGACACGCTTCGGGAAGGGGGAATTAATCAATATTTCTTCGACATGGCGAATATTCGCGAGCATTGCTCCTGGGTCCACTCCAAAGAAAAGGAAGAGGCCACCCGAAAGGCGAAGGATTTAATCCGGATGTCGGTAGCCCGGTCTCTTTATCTGGAGCCCTTACAGGAATTTGAGCTGCCCGTCAACAAGACGGCGTTAGTGGTCGGAGGAGGCCCGGCCGGCATGACCAGCGCTCTCTCCATAGCCAACCAGGGACATGAGGTTCACCTGGTGGAAAAGGAGAAAGACCTGGGGGGAATGGCCCGCAGAATTCATTACACCCTGGAAGGGCTGGATGTTCAGGCATATTTGCGCGATCTTATCCGCAAGGTTTATCAGCACCCCTTAATCCATGTCTATACTGATGCCGTCATCACGGAGGCTACCGGTTATGTGGGGAATTTCGTAACCAGGGTGAAGTCCGCAGGAAAGGTCACCGAGATAAAACACGGAGCGACCGTCATCGCTACCGGTGCCGATGAATATAAACCCACCGAATACCTTTATGGAGAAGACGAGCGGGTAATGACCCAGCTGGAGCTGGAGGAGCAAATCGCCAAAGGGGAAGAAAGGGTGATCAACGCCCAGAGTCTGGTGATGATCCAATGCGTAGGCTGCAGACAGGAAGACAGAAATTACTGCAGCCGGATCTGTTGTAGCCATTCTATAAAGAACGCCTTGAAACTAAAAGAGCTAAACCCCGGGATGGATATCTACATTCTCTTCCGGGATATGAGAACGTATGGGTTTAAAGAGGACTACTACCGGGAAGCGGCAAGTAAAGAGATAAGGTTCATCCGCTATGAACCGCACGATAAACCTCAAGTGGAAGCTGTTGAGGAGGGTGGCCGGCGTATCTTAAGGGTTACCGTGACCGATCCTATTTTAGGGAAGAAACTGGAGATAGATGCTGATTTACTCGCTTTGGCGGCCGCCGTTATTCCCTCCGCAGGAAGCCAGGAAATATCCCGCTTATTTAAGATACCTTTGAGCCCGGATGGTTTTTTCCAGGAAGCCCATGTCAAATTAAGGCCGGTTGATTTTGCCGCGGAAGGCGTTTACCTGTGTGGGACGGCTCACTACCCCAAGCATATCCCGGAAGCGATTAACCAGGCTTATGGCGCTGCCGGGCGGGCCTTAACTCTTCTCTCAAATGATACAGTCACCGCCTCCGGCTCTGTTTGCGAGGTGAATGAGCGGAAGTGTATTGGGTGCGGAGCATGTATCTCGGCTTGCACGTATGGCGCCCTCGAGTTCCGGGAGACACGACAAGGCAAAAAGGCGGCGGTGAATCCTGTTCTCTGTAAAGGCGACGGTCTCTGTAACGCAAAGTGTCCAACAGGGGCTATCTCCCTCAAGCACTATACCGATGAACAAATTTTTCGCCAGATTGACGCGGCGGTTCCGGACGCGTAGAAGTGATTACTGACTTGGGAGGGGGATCAGAATGAGTGCAGGGCTTGAGTTTAAACCAAGGATCATAGGTTTTCTATGTAATTGGTGCTGCTACGGAGGGGCGGACCTGGCGGGAGTTTCTCGTTTTCAGTACCCCCCTTATATAAGGGTGATCAGGGTGATGTGCTCCGGCAGAGTCGACCTGGCCCATGTCTTCCGGGCTTTCTCAAACGGAACAGACGGGGTGTTTATCGGCGGGTGTCATCTTAACGACTGCCATTATAATACTGAAGGAAATTACGATGCCCTAAGCATGACGCAGCTATGTAAAAAATTACTGGCGCACATCGGGATCAACCCCGAAAGATTAAGGCTTGAATGGGTATCTGCCGGTGAAGGAATCCGTTTCGCCGACATTATGAATGACTTTGGCAACAAGGTGAAGAAGTTAGGACCTCTTGGCACAAGCGAAGGAATAGACAAAAATGAATTAAGGTCCAGAATTGAAGCAGTTACAAAGTTAATCCCCTACATTAAGCTGGTAAAAAGGGAGAAGCTGGCGTTACATCTTCCTGATGAAGAAGAATATAACGAACTTTACACTACTGAGGAGATAGACAAATTATTTCGCGAAGTACCCTCGTACTATATTGATCCGGATAAGTGCCAGGCCTGTGGGACTTGTGCCAGGAGATGCCCTGCAGAGGCGATTGCAGGCGGCAAGAACCTGATCCATGTAATTGATCAAGAGAAATGCATAAAATGCGGAACTTGCTTTGAAGCTTGCCCCCCTCGCTTTGGTGCGGTGACGAAGATTTCCGGCGGGCCTGTTCCGCCTCCTCTTCCTGAAGAACAAAGAACTATAGTCAGAAGGGGTAAAGAAAACTGAGATAAAGCAAGGAAAAGGATAACCGTTTTGGAGGCAGGACAAGGTGCAGGGATATTTATTCCTACACTTGTAGGTATTCAGTAAACCAGTACCTCCCTACAGCTTGCCTTCCTTATAAAAAATTAAATTTTTATCCACCCCCTGGACAGACGGAGTAGCCAGGCAAGAGAGTGGAAAACATGGTCAAAAGGAAAGGAGGCGGGTCCTCTGTTAACAGGTAAAGTGGCTATCGTAACCGGCGCCCGGCAGGGCATCGGCGAAGCGGTGGCGCTGGCTTTCGCCCGGGCGGGGGCCGACTTGATGTTGGTGAGCCGCCGGATCAAAGAAGACGACGCGGTAGTGGCCGGCTGCCGGGAAGCCGGGCGGCGGGTGCTGGTCATGCAGGTGGACGTGGCCGACCGGGCGCAGGTCCAGCAAATGGTGGAGCGCACCCTGGAAGCATTCGGGAAAATCGACATCCTTTTCAACAACGCCGGGGTGAGCAGGCCGGCCATGCTCTGGAAGATCACCGAGGAACAGTGGGACGAAGTGATCAACGTCAATCTAAAGGGCACCTTTAATTGCATCCAGGCCGTTGCGCAGCCGATGATGGAGCAAAAACGCGGCGCGATCATCAACGTCACTTCCTCCGCCGGGCTGCTCGGCACCATCGGCCAGGTCAACTACACCGCCGCCAAGGGCGGGGTCCACGCGCTGACCAAATCAGCGGCCAAAGAACTGGCCAGATACGGAATTACCGTCAACTGCATCGCGCCTATGGCCGTCACCGAAATGACCAAAACCATCGCCACCGATCCGCGCTTTAAAGACAAATATTTGGAACGCATTCCCCTGGGGCGCTTCGCCGACCCGGAAGAGGTGGCCCCGGTGGTGGTCTTCCTGGCTTCCGACGGCGCCCGGTACATTACCGGCCAGACGATCTGCGTCGACGGCGGGATGGTCATGCTGTAAAGTTAGGGGGAGGGGAAAAGATGCCGAGGGATGTGGCCATTATTGGCGTGGGGCAGACGAAATTTACGCGGAATTACCAGGGGTCGCTCCGGGAAATGGTCTTTGAAGCCTTTGCCGAAGCCTTGCGGGATGCCGGGATTACCGCGCGGGAGATCGGCGCTTCCCTCGTCTGTTCGGCGCCGGAATACGACAAGCAGCGCAGCCCGGCGGGCCTGCTCGCCGAATACCTGGGCTTGAACCCGCAGCCCACCTTTGTGCTGGAAAATATCTGCGCCTCCGGAACGACCGGAGTGCGGGTGGGGTATTCGCTGATCAAAGCGGGGCTGCACGATGTGGTGGCGGTGATCGGCTTCCAAAAAATGTCCGAAATATCCTCGGCGGAGTCGCAGGAGCGCATGGGCCGGGGGGCGGACATCATGTGGGAAGCGCCCTTCGGGAGCATGATGCCGGCCTATTACGCCATGCACGCTCAGGCCCACTTTGCCCGGTACGGCACCACAGAGGAAGACCTGGCCCTGATCCGGGTAAAGGCTTCCAAATACGGGGCTTTGAACGAACGGGCCGTTTTCCGCAAAGAGCTCACCGTCGAGCAGTGCTTGAGCGCCGCGGTGGTTTCCAGCCCTCTGAAGGTGTACGACTGCTGCGCCAACGCCGACGGAGCCTCCTGCCTGATTCTGGCCGGCGCCGAACGGGCCAAAGCAATTTCCGCCAGGCCCGTCTGGATTTTGGGGCTGGGGGCTGCTTCGGAAACCATGAGCCTGACCGGGCGGGAGGCTCTGGACGGGCTGCGGGTAACCCGCCTGGCCGCCCGGGAAGCTTATCAAATGGCCGGTCTCACCCCCCAGGATATCGACGTGGCGGAAGTGCACGACTGCTTCACCATTGCCGAGTTGATGGCCTACGAAGACCTGGGCTTTGCCGAACCGGGCAAGGGCGTGGAATTGGTCCGCGACGACCAGACCTGCATCGGCGGCCGGATTCCGGTGAACGTGGACGGCGGCCTGTTGTCCAAGGGGCACCCCATCGGCGCCACGGGGGGCTCCCAGGTGCGCACCATCGTTTTGCAGCTCCGCGGCGAGGCCGGCCCCATGCAGGTGCCGGGAGCCGAGGTGGGCCTGGTGCAAAACATCGGCGGGGTGGGCATCTACAGCAACGTGATCATTCTGGGGAGGTAGGGCAGCGTGGGGTTTGAAAAATTCGGACGGAAAAGCTACACCGCGCAGACCAAAGTGGCGGAGTTTGTGGATAAGCTGGCCGCAGGAGAAATCTGCGCCACCCGGTGTGTAAGGTGCCGGCGGATTTACTTTCCGCCGCGGGCGGACTGCGCCGGCTGCCTGAACAGCAGCATGGAATGGGTGAAAATTCCCGAAAGGGGGAGGCTGGTCAGCTACACCCGGGTCCAGTACGCCCCGGCGGGATTTGAGGCGGACGCGCCCTACATCTTGGCCCTGGTGGATTTCGGGAAGGTGAAAGTATTCGGCCGGTTGAGCAGCGCCGGGGAGGAACCCGGAATCAAGGTGGGCATGGAAGTAAAACCGGTGGTGCTTACCACGCCGGACGGCCAGTTGGCTTACGAATTTGTCCCGGTATGAAAATCTGTGCTTTGAATTTATTCTTGCCAGTTGCATGTGGAACATTAACGGAAGCCTCGCAAGATTACACAGAACCAATTGCATTAAATTATGAATTCCGTTGTTCATCTGTGTAATCTTGTGTTTTAAAAATAACAAACGAAAAAAGGAGGAATTTGTTGATGGATCTCTACAAATGGCCGCGCCAGACCGACGTCAAAGACCACGACCTTTTCGGGGACGAGTTTTTCGGGACCGAACCGCCGTGTGTGGTATACGAAAAAAGGCCCGTTTTAGACCCGGCGGGCAACCCGGTGGAAGGACTGTACAGCGCCTGGATCATTCTCAATAACCCCGCCCAGTACAATTCCTACACCACCGAAATGGTCAAAGGTGTGATTGCCGGTTTCAACCAGGCTTCCATGGACCGTTCGGTAACAACGGTAGTGTTTACCGGCGCCGGGGACAGGGCCTTTTGCACGGGCGGCAACACCAAGGAATATGCCGAGTATTATTCCATGAACCCGTCCGAGTACGCCCTCTATATGGATCTGTTCAACGGCATGGTGGACGCCATCTTGAACTGCAAAAAGCCGGTGATCTGCCGGGTCAACGGCATGCGGGTGGCCGGCGGGCAGGAAATCGGCACGGCCTGCGACCTCACCGTCGCTTCCGACCTGGCCGTTTTCGGGCAGGCCGGGCCGCGGCACGGTTCCGCCCCGGTGGGCGGCGCCACCGACTTCCTCCCCTGGTTTTTGGGGATGGAGCGGGGAATGTGGAGTTGCATTTCCTGCGAAATGATCAGTGCCTATAAAGCGATGCTCTGGGGGTTGATCATCAAGGCCGTCCCGGTTTTAAAACTGGACGGGAACTTCATCTGCAACCCCCAGGTAGTAACGGACAAATTTGTGGAGAACGGGCAGATTGTTTACGGTGATTTTGTCACCGGGGCGGCGGCCAAGGAAGCAAAAGAAAAGCTGCAGGCGTGCACCGTGGACTTCTCCCTGCTGGACGCCGAGGTGAACAACATCATCTGGAAGTTTACCAACCTGTTCCCGCACTGCCTGATGATGTCCATCGACGGAGTCCGGGCCAAGAAGAAGTTTTTCTGGGACCAGGCCAAGCTGCCCAACCGTCACTGGCTGGCCGCGAACATGATGAGCGAGGCCTACCTGGGCTTCAACGCCTTCAACACCAAGAAACTGACCGGTAGAGACCTCATTGACTTTATCGAATACAGAAGGCAGCTTGCCCAGGCGAAGCCGTTTACCCAGGAGCTCATCGACGCCGTGATGGCGCCGCGCATTGAGAAGTGAGAGGCGGGAAGTGGGAAGTGGGGAGGGGGATTTTAAAACTCCCGCCTTTAACTTCCCACATTCTACTTCTATAAGTAATCTAATGAGGTGTTAATAAATGGAATATGGTGAAGTATTAAAGCATCTTTCTCCCTGTGGCCTGGACTGTGTTAGGTGTGCCGATTATGAGCATGGGGAAATCAAACAATTAAGTACAAGGCTAGTTCAACTGCTCGGCAACTATGGGGGAGTAGCGAAAATAAAAGCGGAAACAAAACCTCTATTCAATAACTTTTCTCAATTTGAAGAGATTCTGATCTCTTTTTCCCATGTTTCATGTAGTGGATGCAGGGGCGAAAATGTCCAA
>JBFLZY010000100.1:0-8583 GCA_040755975.1 Bacillota bacterium
ATCGTCGGCATGCTCCCGCACAACCGGCTGGGGGCGGCAATGGCTAAAAAATTAAAAGTGTACCGCGGGCCGGAGCATCCCCACCAGGCCCAGAAACCGGAAGCCTGGCCGGTCTAGCGTTTACTTTGGAATTGTTTGAAGGAGGTGGCAGGGTGCCGAAGGTGAATTTTTACGGTACCGGGCGGCGGAAAAACGCCGTGGCCAGAGTTTACCTGGTTCCCGGAGAGGGCAGGGTAACCATTAACGATCGGGAAATCGGCCGGTATTTCGGCCGTAAAATATTGGAGATGCAGGCCCTGCAGCCCATGGAAATTACCGGCACGGCCGGGCGTTTTGACGTTGTGGCCCACGTCCACGGCGGCGGGGTCAGCGGGCAGGCCGGGGCCTTGCGGCAGGGGATCGCCCGGGCGCTGGTGCAGGCCGACCCGAACCTGCGGGTAACGTTGAAGCGCGCCGGGTTTCTCACCCGCGACCCGCGCATGAAAGAACGCCGCAAGTACGGCTTGAAGAAGGCGCGCCGGGCTCCGCAGTACTCCAAGCGGTAAATACGAATCGGGAGCCGATTACGGGTGGGTTTTGGAATGAGCAGACCCGGTACCCGACCGGCACCCCCTGGCGCTGGTGAGGGTTACCTCCGGCGCCGGCGGGGGTTTTTTATCATCTCTCTTCGAGCGCTGGAGGGTTTCTCCCCTTTCCGGGGGCGGCATTTTTGAAAACGGTGCTTCACCTGGTTTTTTTGCTTTTTCCTCTTTTTTCTGTTTTTGCCTTCTTTGCCTTCCGGTCCCTTTCTTCCCTTCTTTTGAGTTTAGTGAAAAAAGCCGCCAGAACCATGGCGACAACCACGCCCGCAATCATCCCGAAGGTTTCGGACAGCCCCTTTTGGACGGTCAGCACGTAGTAAACCCAGACGGCTCCCCCAACGGTGATCAACATCGGCAATAACCCGCTGTGCAAGTTCACCAACCCTTTTCCGACCCTTTCGATCTTCCCCGGTTGATTTAGGTTTAAGCTATTTTAACATAGTTTTCCGGAGCCAAAAATAGCGAAGCAAATGAGTTTTAGGCTTTGAGCAGGAAAAAAAATTTTCTTGCGGAACTATACAAATATTACGGACAAATATTACGGCTTGTTTTATGGCAGCTTATTTTTGCATCCGGGACAAATTATTCACTGAAAAAGACGGTATTGTTTAACCCCCGGCCTTATAAAAGGTAGTACATTCTTTGTAATAAACATTATTTTGCCATAAACTTTTTGGGCAGGGGAATTATTGGAAACCGGTAATTTTACCAGGAAAGGGGCGAGCAACTCTCCATGGCCGGAATCGTATCTTACGGAGCCTACATCCCCTGGCACCGCTTAAACCGCCAGACCATTTTGTGGACCATGGGCTGGTTTAATCCGGCGGTTATGCTGCCGGGGAGAAAAGCGGTGGCCGGCTGCGACGAGGACAGCATCACCCTGGCGGTGGAGGCGGGAATGGATTGTTTAAAGGGCTTCCCGCGGGAAAAAGTGGACGCCCTCTTCTTCGCCACCACCACCGCGCCGTACAAAGAAAGGCAGAACGCCGGGATCGTTGCGGCGGCGCTGGACCTGCGGGAGAACCTGCGCACCGCCGATTTTACCGCTTCGCTGAAGGCGGGCACCGCCGCCCTGCTCAGCGCGGCCGAGGCGGTGCGGGCGCAGGGCGCCGCGCAGGTGCTGGTGGCGGCGGCCGACACCCGCCTGGGCAAAATGGGCAGCGCCCAGGAGCACTTCTTCGGGGACGGCGCGGCGGCCTTCCTCCTGGGGGAAGAAAACGTCATCGCCGAATTGAAGGGGTATTACTCCCTTTCCGCCGATTTTGCGGACCACCGGCGCGCCGCCAAAGACGCCTTTGACCGCAGCTGGGAAGAGCGGTGGATGCGGGACGCCGGCTGCCTCCGGTTCATCCCCCGGGCAATCGCCGGGTTATTGCAGAAATATGGTTTAAGCATCGGCGATTTTGCCAGGGTTATTTACGCCTGCCCGTACAACCGGGAGCACGCCGCCATCGCCAAAAAGCTGGGCCTGTCCTCCGAAAAAGTCCAGGACAACCTGATGTCCGAGGTGGGCGATACCGGCGCCGCCTATCCTTTGGTGATGCTGGCGGCCGCCCTGGAAGAAGCGCAGCCCGGCGACCGGCTCCTGGCGGTCAGCTACGGCAACGGCTGCGACGCGCTGTATTTCGAAGTTACGGAAGAAATCGTCAACAGAAGGGACAGAAAGGGCGTTAAAGGGCACCTGGCCGAAAAAAACGATCTGGGCAGCTACGAAAAATACGCCGTCTTTAAAAACCTCCTGCCCCTGGAAGTGGGCATCCGCGGCGAGGAAATCGCCTTTACCCAGCTTTCCACCCTCTTCCGGGAGCGCAAGTCGGTCCTGGGCTTGGTCGGCGTCCGCTGCTTAAGGTGCGGCACGCCCCAGTTCCCCGTCCAGCGGGTTTGCGTGAACCCGGAGTGCGGCGCCGTCGACCGGATGGAGGATTACCGCTTTGCCGACAAAAAGGGCTCCCTCTTCACCTATACGGCGGACCGCCTGGCCGCTTCTTTGAACCCTCCGGCCATCTACGGTATCGTCGACTTTGCGGGCGGCGGGCGCTACATGTTCGACCTTACCGATTGTGAACAGGATGAGCTCAAAGTGGGCATGCCGGTACGGATGAGTTTCCGCCGCAAGTACAGCGACGAGGCCAGGGGGATTTACGGCTACTTCTGGAAAGCGGTACCTTTAAGGGAGCCGTCCCTGTAAGGAAGGATTGAAAATTACCTGCCCGCAGCATCGGCGCGACGGTAAACGAACGGCAGGCTACAACTTACTTTCGGAAGAAGGGTGATAAAATGGCGGAAGGGATCAAGGATAAAGTCGCCATTGTCGGGATGGGCTGCACCCGGTTCGGGGAATTATGGGATAAAAGCGCCGAGGACTTGATGGTGGAAGCCTTTTTGGAGGCCCTGGAGGACGCCGGCATCGAAAAGAAAGACATCCAGGCCGCCTGGCTGGGCACCTGCTTCGAGGAAATCCACGTCGGCAAAAGCGCCCTGCCGCTGGCCATGACGCTAAAACTCCCCTTTATCCCGGTGACCCGGACGGAAAATTTCTGCGCCACCGGCTCGGAAGCCTTCCGGGGGGCCTGCTACGCGGTGGCCGCCGGGGCCTACGACATCGTTTTGGCCCTGGGCGTGGAAAAGCTTAAAGATACCGGCTACGGCGGCCTGCCGGAGTTCAGTTCCGTCCTGGGGGGCAAGCCCCGGCTGATCTTTCCCAACGTTACGGCCCCCGGGGCCTTTGCCATGATGGCCACCCGCTACTTCGACCGGTACGGCCTCGACCCCCAGGAAGGCAAGCTGACCCTGGCGAAGATCTCGGCGAAGAGCCACCGCAACGGGGCGCTCAATCCCAAGGCCCACCTGCGCCGGGAAGTCACCGTCGAACAGATTATGCAGGCCCCCATCATCGCCTGGCCGCTGGGCCTCTTCGACTGCTGCGGGGTGAGCGACGGCGCGGCGGCGGCCATCATCACCACGCCGGAGATCGCCAAAAAACTGCGGCCCGACCCCGTCTACGTGAAGGCCCTGCAGATCGCCGCCAGCTCCGGGGAAGAGATGATGTACGCCGGCTGGGACGGCGCCCACGTGGAAACCACGTACCGGGCCGGAATGCGGGCCTACCGGGAAGCGGGCATCAAAAACCCGCGGGCGGAGCTGAGCGTGCTGGAAGTGCACGACTGCTTCTCCATCACCGAGATGGTCACCTACGAGGATCTGCAGATCTCCCCCCGGGGGCGGGCAAAGGAAGACATCGACGCCGGGTTTTACGACCTGGACGGGCAGATTCCCTGCCAGACCGACGGGGGCTTAAAATGCTTCGGCCACCCCATCGGCGCCTCCGGCCTGCGTATGCTTTACGAAGTATACAAGCAGCTGCAAGGCAAGGCCGGCCCCCGGCAGATCAAGAATCCGCGCCTGGGGTTGACGCACAACCTGGGCGGCTTCCCGGGGATGAGCATCTGCAGCGTGGTGATCCTGGGCAATTAAGGCGGGCCTTTTGCTTCCCGGGAATTTTAATTTTCGAAAAGGGGATACCGATGATGGATGATTTAAAGAAAAGGGAAGGGAAGGAGCTCCCGGCCTACTCCTTTGTCGTCGAGCGCGGCAAGATCAAAGAGTTCGTCCAGGCCGTCGGCGACCCCAACCCCGTTTACGTGGACAGGGAGTGCGCGGCCAGGGAAGGGTACGCCGACGTGATCGCCCCGCCCACCTTCGGGATCTGCATCGACCTGTGGGGCGGCTGGGATTTCGTCAAGCTGTGCGAAATGTTCGGTTTGAATCCTTTCAAGGTCCTGCACGGCGAGCAGGAGTACGAATATTACGGGGAGATCCACCCCGGGGACGAAATCACCGCCCGCCCCCGGCTGGCAAGGGTGCTCAGCAAAGAGGGAAAATCCGGCGGAATCAGAATGATTACCCTGGAAACCACCTATTTCAACCAGCGCGGCGAAAAAGTGCTTCTGGCCAGGTGCCTGATCGTGGAGCGGCGCTAAAGGAGGGGAAAGCAAGTGGCCGAACGAGTCTGTTTTGAAGACGTGAACGTCGGCGACGAAATCCCCCGGCTGGTTAAAGAAGCCGTCACGGAAGTGCAGCTGGTGAAGTACGCCGGCGCCTCGGGCGATTTCAACCCTCTGCACACCGTGGATGCGACTGCCAAACTGGCCGGTTTTGACGGGGTGATCGCCCACGGCATGCTGGTGATGGGCTTCGTAGCCCAGGCCCTCACCGCCTGGCTGCCCAACCGGTGCTTAAAAAGGCTCAAAGCGCGCTTTACGGCGGTGACGAAGCCGGGCGACGTCATTACCGTCACGGGCCGGATAACCGCCAAAAAACCGGAGGAAAATTTGATCGTCGGGGAAATCCAGGCCGCCGACCAGCGGGGCGAAGTCAAAATCAAGGGCGGCTTCGAGGCGGTCCTGCCGGGCAGGAAAGAAGGATGAAGGATGGGGATATACACCGAAGAACACGAGGTTTTTCGGCGCACCTTTAAAAAATTTGTCGAAAAGGAACTCGTTCCTTTCGTCGACGAATGGGAGGAAAAAGGGGAAATTCCCCGGGAAGTCTGGAAAAAGCTCGGGGAGCAGGGCTACCTTTGCCCCTGGCTGGAGGAAAAATACGGGGGGGTCGGCGCCGACTTCCTTTATTCCGTAATCATCAACGAGGAACTGGCCTGGGCGGGGGTGAGCGTCGCCGTGGGGCTGCACAGCGACATCATCGCCCCTTACATCGCCGGCTACGGGACCGAGGAGCAAAAGGAGCGGTGGCTGCCGGGGTGCGCTTCCGGCGACATCGTGCTCGCCATCGCCATGACCGAGCCCAGCGCCGGCTCCGACCTGCAGGCCATTAAAACCACCGCGGTAAAAGAGGGAGACCATTACGTCCTCAACGGGCAGAAAACCTTCATCAGCAACGGCATTTCCGCCGACCTGGTAATCGTCATCTGCAAGACCGACCCCAAGGCAGAGCCCCGCTACAAGGGGATCAGCCTCATCGCGGTGGAAGCCGGCGCCCCCGGCTTTATAAAAAGCCGCAAGCTCAAAAAGCTGGGCCTGCACAGCATGGACACCGCCGAGCTCTTTTTCGAGCAGTGCCGGGTACCCGCCGCCAACCTCCTGGGCATGGAGGGGGGAGGCTTTTTCTACCTGATGGAGAAGCTGCAGCAGGAAAGGCTGATTTCCGTGATTGGCTCCCAGTGCGGAGCCGAGCGCATGCTCTCCGACGCCATCGCCTACGCCAAAACCAGGGAGGCCTTCGGCCGGCCCATCGGCAAATTTCAGCACAACGCCTTTAAAATTGCGGAGATGGCCACGGAGGTGGAGCTCGGGCGCACTTTTCTGAACGCCCTGATCGCCGACCACCTGGCCGGGAAGGAGATCGTGACGAGAGTCTCCATGGCCAAGTGGTGGATCGGGGAAATGGCCAACCGCGTGGCCTACCACTGCCTGCAGCTCCACGGCGGTTACGGGTATATGGAGGAGTATCCCATCGCCCGCTTTTACCGGGACGTGCGGGCGCACACCATTTACGCGGGAACTTCGGAAATAATGAAAATGATTATTGCCAAAAGGCTGGGATTTTAGGGCAGGCGACGAAGTCCGGGGCAGCCGGGTGAGGCCGGCCGGGCCTCTTCTCCTTAATTGCGTGAATTAATTAAAAAATTTTTAAAAACAGTATTTGACCGGCAAGGTTTAATCAAGCCGGCCCGGGCAAGGGAGCCGGATTTTATGCGCAGGGGGGTGGGTTGATCATTTGTTGAAGTTTCCGGGCAGCTGTTTACTGTGAGCTATGGAGACAATTTTTACGTTTATTTTCCAAAATCGTTTGAAGGGGGTTTTTGAAAAATGATGGAATATCCTTTAACCCTGAAAAACCTTCTGGAGAGAAACCGGCTCCTTTTTGCCAAAAAGGAAATATTTTCCCGCCTGCTGACCACGGATTTCCGGTATACTTACGGGGATTACCAGAAGAGGGTGCGCCGGCTGGCCAACGTTTTAAAGGAGCTGGGGGTGGAAAGCGGCGACCGCGTGGGCACGCTGGCCTGGAACCACCACCGCCACCTGGAGCTTTACTTTGCCATTCCCTGCACGGGCGCCGTCATGCACACGTTAAACCTCCGGCTCTTTCCCGAGCAACTGGCGTACGTGATCAACCACGCGGAAGATAAGGTGATTTTTGTTGACGCAGACCTGGTTCCCCTTTTGGAAAATATCCGCGGCCGGCTGCAAACCGTCCGGCACTACGTGATCATGACGGACGAGGAGAAATTGCCCGAGACCGGGCTTGCGCCCGTGTATTCCTACGAAGAACTGCTCGCCCGGGCGCCGGAGACTTACGATTTTCCCGACCTCGACGAATGGTCGCCGGCCGCCATGTGCTACACCACCGCCACCACCGGCAACCCCAAAGGGGTCGTCTACACCCACCGGGGGCTCTTTTTGCACAGCCTGGCCTGCGCCAGCGGGGACATGATGGGCCTGCGCGAAGAAGACGTAGTCATGCCGGTGGTCCCCATGTTCCACGCCAACGCCTGGGGCTCTCCTTTTGTTGCCGTCTGGGTGGGGTCGAAGCTTGTGCTGCCGGGGAGGAGGCTTGATCCGAAAAGCCTGTTGGAACTGATTGCGCAGGAGAAGGTGACCGTCTCGCTGGGCGTGCCGACCATCTGGCTGGGCCTGCTGCAGCTGCTGGAAAGCGGCGCGCCATACGACTTAAGCAGCGTGCGCTGCTTTATCGTGGGCGGTTCCGCGGCGCCCGAGGCGATGATCAGGACCTGCAAAGAAAAATACGGCCTGCACATTCAGCACGCCTACGGGATGACGGAGACCACGCCGCTGGCAACGTTGACCCGGATCAAGTCCTACCTGAAGGATCTGCCGGCGGACCGGTATTACAGGCTGGCGGCCAAACAGGGCGTGATCGCCCCCGGTCTGGAGATGAAGGTGGTGGACGACGGCGGCAAAGAAGTCCCCTGGGACGGCAAAACCATGGGCGAGCTGTGCCTGCGGGGGCCGTGGATCGCCAAAGAATACTACCGGGAGCCGGAAAGAAGCGCGGAGGCCATTAAAGACGGCTGGCTGCACACCGGGGACATCGTGACCGTCGATGAAGAAGGGTACATTTTCATCATGGACCGCTCGAAAGACCTGGTGAAGAGCGGCGGCGAGTGGATCTCTTCGGTGGACCTGGAAAACACCATCATGGCCCACCCCGCCGTGGCGGAGGCCACGGTGATCGGCGTCCCCCACGAAAAGTGGCAGGAAAGGCCACTGGCCTGCGTGGTTTTAAAGGACGACTGTAAGGGAAAAGTGGGCAAAGAGGAGATCCTTGACTTTTTGCGCGACAAGGTGACCAAATGGTGGGTTCCCGATGACGTGATCTTTATGGAGGCCATCCCCAAGACCAGCGTGGGCAAATTCAACAAGAAGCAGCTGCGGCAGTTGTACGCCGAAGGGAAGCTTGGATAGCTAAGTGACTTTAAAGAAAGAGCTGCGGGAGGACATTAAGAGGAAGCTGGGAGCATAGCCGGAAAAGGTAAAGTTGATCTGTAAGGCGGAATCCGGACAGATGTTAGATATGGATAATAGTCAAATTTTTAGAAGGAGGGCTTGACTTGGGCCATTTGACCAGTCACAAGGAAGAAGTATACCGCGCCCTGGCTGAACGCCTGAACAAAAACCCTGTCGGCGCGCCCGTAAACGAGTTCCTGATGGCGATCCTCCACCGCCTCTACACCGAAAGCGAAGCCGAGCTGGGGAGCAAGTTTCCGCTTTTGCCGATGCCCCTCGATAAAATTGCCGGAATCACGGGGATGGGTCCGGAAGAGCTGGAAAAGATTCTTAACAGCATGGCGGATAAAGGGCTTGTGATGGACCTCCCCCGCCGGGACGGAACCTACTACATGCTGGCGCCCATGGTGGTGGGCTTTTTTGAGTACACCTTCATGCGGACGAGGCAGGACCTGGACATGAAGGAACTGGCCGAACTCTTTGAAAAATATTTTCACTCGCAAGGGGTTGCG
>JBFLZY010000101.1:0-8568 GCA_040755975.1 Bacillota bacterium
GGGGAGTTAATCGAAATGTTCGGCGGGTGCTCCCCGGTTGCTCACGACCGTTAGCGGCATCACAAAACCGGCAGGCAACTGCCGGGACAAAAGTGCCCGGTGAGGACAAAGGCAAAAGCCATGCTTTACTGACCGTGGCTTCATTGTGTCCCGGTCTCTTTATTTTTTCCGGGTTGCTTTTCACGGTCGGCCTTCAGTCGGCCGGCCGGGGAACAGCTGGATTATGTAAACTTCCTGTTGGTTTATTACCAAACGAAAATTTATCAATCGGGAGGTTAGACCACATGTGTGGTATTATCGGCTATACCGGTTTTAGGCCGGCTCTGCCGGTCCTGCTGGACGGGCTGGCCAGGCTGGAGTACAGGGGTTATGATTCCGCGGGCGTTGCTTTATTGGAAGACGGGCATATTCAAATTTACAAGCAGGCCGGGAAGCTGGCTGCCCTTGCGCAGCGGTTAAACGGCCGGCAGTGCGCCAGCACCATCGGGATCGGCCACACCCGCTGGGCCACCCACGGCCGCCCGACCGACGTAAACGCCCACCCCCACAGCGACTGCGGCGGCCGTTTCGTGGTAGTGCACAACGGCATCATTGAAAACTACCTTTCCTTACGGGAGTGGCTCATTGCCGAAGGGCACGTCTTCAGCTCGGAAACCGATACGGAAGTTCTGCCCCACCTGGTGGAGCACTTTTACGACGGCGACCTGGCCTCCACGATTATCCGGATGATAGAAGAAATTAAAGGCTCTTACGCCCTGGTGGCGCTCTCAACGCTAGAGCCGGAGCGCCTGGTGGCGGCCCGGCAGGACAGCCCCCTGGTGGTCGGCCTGGGGAAGGAAGAAAACCTCTTTGCTTCCGACATCCCGGCCATCCTGCCCTACACCCGCTCGGCGCACATCCTTGCCGACGGGGAGATTGCCGCCATCACCCGGGAGGGCGCCGTGATCTTTGACCACGCCGGGAAGCGCGTTTCCAGGCCCGTTTTCACCGTTAAGTGGGAGGCCGCCCAGGCTGAAAAAGGCGGCTACGACCACTTTATGCTCAAAGAAATCTTTGAGCAGCCCCGCTCGCTAAAAGACACCCTGCGGGGCCGGATCGCGGAGGACGGGCGCGTCGAACTGAAAGAAATTGCTATGGGCGTAGACGAGCTGCAAAACGTCAATAGAATCTTTATTACCGCCTGCGGGACGGCCTACCACGCCGGCCTGGTGGGGAAATCCGTACTGGAAAAACTAGTGCGCATCCCGGTAGAAATAGACATTGCCTCGGAATTTCGCTACCGCCAGCCGCTCATCGACGGGCGCAGCATGGTCGTGATCATCAGCCAGTCCGGGGAAACGGCGGATTCCCTGGCCGCCCTGCGGGAGGCGAAGAGGCTGGGGGCGCCGGTAATCGCCATCACCAACGTGGTGGGGAGCTCCGTTGCCCGCGAGGCAGATTGCGTCCTGTACACCTGGGCGGGGCCGGAGATCGCCGTCGCTTCCACCAAGGCTTACACCGCCCAGTTAATCGCCCTGTACCTGCTGGCCCTGCACCTGGCGGATACGCTGGGGACTATCTCCGCAGAAGAAAGCCGGGAGCTCGTCGAAGAGTTGAAATCGTTGAGCGCCAAGGCCCAGGCGATTCTCGACAACTGCGGACCAATCAGGGACTTTGCCGTTGACTATGCCGGGTGCGAGGACGCCTTTTTCATCGGCCGCGGCCTGGACTACGCGGTGGCCATGGAAGGTTCGCTGAAACTCAAAGAAATCTCGTATATCCACGCCGAGGCTTACGCCGCGGGTGAGCTGAAACACGGCACGCTGGCCCTGATCGTGGCGGGCGTCCCGGTGATTGCCCTGGCCACCCAGCCCCACCTGGTGGAGAAAACGCTGAGCAACGTCAAGGAAGTCAAGGCCCGCGACGCCACCGTTTTTGCCTTGGCCACGGAAAGCATGCCCGAGGTGGGGAAAGTGGCCGACCGCGTCTATTATATCCCTGTCACACACCCCTTGCTGGCCCCTGTGCTGGCGGTAATTCCCCTGCAGTTGCTGGCCTATTACATGGCGGTGGCCAGGGGATGCGACGTCGACCAGCCCCGGAACCTGGCCAAGAGCGTGACGGTGGAGTAGGCGGCCGGGCGGGTAATTAAAGAAGATTTTGTTGTTGGGAAACGAAAAGATTCAGTCTTAAAATTGAAGGAGTAGGCCACTTTCTTATGGTATTCGAAGTAGATACCGGGAAAGTGGTCTTTTTGCTTTCGCGTTCAACTGAAAAAAATTTGTATTGTATTTTTTTGAAAACTCTTTATAATAGATAATAACTAATCGATTATCGTTTTTTGAAGGGAGATTACCTAATTGAAGAGCATTGAAATTGAATATTCGATACCCCTTAAAAAACGTGTTTTAAGAGACGAAGTGAAAAACTATCTCCTGGAAGTCATCTTAGCGGGAAAATTCGAGCCGGGTGATCGGATTATAGAGACTCAGATTGCGAAAGACCTTGGGGTTAGTCAGGCCCCGGTTAGGGAAGCCATCCGCGACCTGGAACAGATGGGGATACTGGAGACGCAGCCCTATAAAGGAACTTACGTACGAACATTTTCGGTTCAGGATTTAAAAAATGTTTATGACGTTCGGGCCGAATTGGAAGGCCTGGCCATCCGCACAGCCGTTAAAGAAATGAGTGAAGAGGAAGTAGCTGCCCTGGAAGAGATTACCGAACAAATGGTTAATTCCGCCGGCGACTTGAAGAAGCAGATCCCTTTAGACATTGCCTTCCACGAAATTATTATCAAGGCCTCCCGTAACAATATCCTCGAAAAAGTCTGGTATTCGGTAAGCATTCCGTACTGGACTTACCTAGGAACCTATTATTACAAATACGATATGGCCCAGCTGGTCAAACGGCATTTACCTATTCTGGAGGCAATTCGAAACAGGGATGCCAAAAAAGCCGAGCAGTTGATGCGCTTGCATTTTCTGGAACTCAAAGACATGCTTGAAGAAAAATAACTAAAGCTGGCACCAAACCGGTACGGGTTCTTTTTTGAAAGCCAAAGAACTGGGGGGATTCTTTTGAAAAATGAACTTTCGTATGAAGAACTGTATCGGAAGTGGAAACACTTTGTAGATGGCGGCAACGATTTAACCGGTTTGAGAAGGGAAGTGGTCCACTCTTGGAGACGGTGCAGAACGATCGGGGTCAACCCTTTTGAAAGGTCTCCCCGTATAGACCCGGGAAAACTGCCTAAGTTAATGGAAAAAAATAGTTACCTCCTGGAGGTCGTTTCTCCTTTTATTGATCTGATTGACGGTCTGATCCAGGGTACCGGGTTTATTGTGGTGCTAACAGATAAAAACGGATTTGTGCTGGAGATGAAAGGCGACGAGCAGGTTATCCGGCAGGCCGGGGAAAATAACTTTTGCGTCGGCGCCAACCGTTCGGAAAGGGCCGTGGGCACCAATGCCATCGGGATGGCCATAATTGAAAATAAGCCTTTTCAGATCGTCGGGCCGGAGCATTACAACGTGTACCACCACATCTGGACATGCTCGGCAGCCCCCATCCACGACACCAGGGGAAGGGTAATCGGGATACTTAACCTTTCAGGCCATTATTCATTAAAGCACAAGCATACCTTGGGAATGGTCATATCGCTTGTGCAGGCCATCGAAAGGGAGTTTCACTTAAGAGAAAAGAGCGAAAATCTTAAACTGATCAACGAGCATTTGAAAAAGGTCATCGATTCCATTTCCGACGGGGTCATCGCTCTTGACCGGAATGGGACTGTCACGGCAACGAACACGAAACTGAAAAAATTGTTCCAGCTCAATAAGGTTAAGCTGTGCGGAACCAACGCCGCGGAAATCTTCGGGGAAAAATTTCCTTTGCTGGAGGCGTTACATTCCGGGCAGGACTATTTTGACCGGGAAGACTTCGTGGCCGTAGGCTCCCGGAAATTTTCCTGCATCAGCACGGCCAGGCAGATCAAAAATGAACAGGACCAGGTTGTAGGGGTCGTGGGCATTTTCAGGGAAAAGAAGGAAATCCACACGATGATCAACAGGATGATCGGCGCCAGAGCAAACTTCACCTTTGAGGACATAGTAGGAAAAAGCCCTCAGTTGGAAAGGGCGGTTAACATGGCCCGGATGGTGGCCCAAACCGATACCAGGATAATTCTGGAGGGCGAGAGCGGAACCGGCAAGGAATTGTTTGCCCAGGCGATTCATAATGCCAGCAAAAGAAGCGGGGGGCCGTTTATAGCGATTAACTGCGGAGCGATCCCGCGGGAGTTGATTGAAAGCGAACTGTTCGGTTACAGCGAGGGGGCGTTTACCGGCGCCAGAAAAGGCGGGAAGCCAGGGAAGTTTGAACTGGCCGACGGAGGGACGCTGTTTCTGGACGAAGTTTCCAGTATGCCCCTGGATATGCAGGCAAAGCTTCTGCGCGTGCTCCAGCAGGATGAGATTACGCGGGTTGGAGGAATTGAAACAATTCCGGTAAATGTCCGTGTGATCGCTGCCTCAAACAAACCTTTAGAGGAACTGGTGACGGAAGGGCATTTCCGCAGTGATCTATTTTACCGGCTGGGGGTAGTGGTAATAAAAATACCTCCTTTACGTGAACGGACGGGGGATATTCCCTTGCTTTTCTCTTATCTTCTGGAAAAGATTTGCACGAAATACGGCATTGGCATTAACAATTACGAAGAAGGACTGATTGATATACTCAGTTCTTACGAGTGGCCGGGAAACGTCCGGGAGCTCGAAAACTACATCGAGCGGGCGGTTGTTCTGGCCAGAAATTCCGTCCTTACGGCGGAGCATTTCCCCAAGAAAATTTTTCAAGACCTTCCCGAAAAGCAGACTGCTGCGGTGAAGCCGCTGGCCCTGATGGAAAAAGAGAATATAGAAAGAGCGTTAAAAATTTTTAACGGCAATATTTCCAAGACCTCGCGTTACCTGGGGATCACCAGAAACACTCTTTACAATAAGCTGCGGGAGTACAACATTAAATCTCTATGCTCAAAATTTGAGCACTAATTCAAGCAGATTGCTTATATTTTTAACAATGCCCCCGGCTGAAGAGATGCGCCGGCCTTCTTTTTCCGGGAAAAAGTTCTGTTCGGAGGTGTAACCGCCTGCTGGCATTCTTTTTGCGATATAACCTTTTTGCGGTATAAACCCGGCAGAAAAAATTACCTGAAGGGGGTGACCGCTGATTTAAGAGGAGACTTTCTTTTCGGCGGAGAACTATCTGAAGGGACGGTGAAAAGATGAGATTTGGGCAAATGGGCGTAGACTTCGAAGAAAGGGTCAATTACGAGCGCCTGCGGAAAGAAAGGCTCGAGAGGGCAAAAAGGAAGGTCAAGGAGTACGGCCTCGGCGCGCTGCTGTGCTTTGACTTTGACAACATCCGCTATATAACCGGCACGCATATCGGTGAGTGGTGCCGGAACAAAATGAACCGGTATACGATTCTGCCCGACGACGCCGAGCCTCTTCTGTACGACCCGGCGGCCCCGGCGAAAAGGATTACGGCGCCCTGGATAGCCGACCGGGTGATGCCGGCGGTCGGGTCAATGCGGGGGTCTATTCCCCCCGAGGTGGGCAATGTGGAAGAGCTGGCCCGGGAAGTGAAGCGGGTCCTGCTGGAGTACGGCGTGGAAGACCGTCCGCTGGGCGTGGACATCCTGGATGTGCCCCTGATCAGGGCTCTGGAAAAGGAAGGCATTGAAGTCGTAGACGGCCAGCAGGCCATGCTCGACGCCCGGATTATAAAAACGAAGGACGAAATTGAATTGCTCAAGATTGCTGCGGCCATGGTGGACGCGGCTTACGAGGAAATTGTCCGGCACATCAAACCGGGCGTCAGGGAAAACGAACTCGTGGCCGTAGCCAACCACGTACTTTACTCTCTCGGTTCGGACCTGGTGGAATGCGTGAACGTTGTTTCGGGGCCCAGGTCCCAGCCCCACCCGCACGTTTTTTCCGACCGGATAATCCGGCCCGGGGAGCTTGTGTTTTTGGACCTGATGCATTCTTATAACGGATACCGGACCTGCTATTACCGCACCTTCGTCTGCGGAAAGCCGACGAAGGCGCAGGAGGAAGCTTACGAAAAGGCCTGGCAGTGGCTGAAGGCCTCGATTGAGGCGGTAAAGCCGGGAGCAACCACGGCGGATATCGCCAGGTGCTGGCCCACCGCTCAGGAAATAGGCCTCAAAGACGAAAAGGAAGCTTTTCTGTTGCAGTTTGGCCACGGAATCGGCATGAGCATCTGGGAAAAGCCGGTTATTTCCCGTCTGTTTTCTTTAGAGAAGCCTTTTGTGCTGCAGGAAGGGATGGTCTTCGCCCTGGAGACTTATTGTCCCTCCAGCGATGGAAAGGGCGGGGCCAGGATCGAGGAAGAGGTCGTGGTTACCAAAGACGGCCACGAAGTAATTACCAGATACCCGATCGAAAGCCTGATTTCTTGCGGCCTGCCCGGCACCCTGGCCTATTAACCGGGCAGAGCAGCGGGGCATTGGCAGTTGTTGCCTTTTAAAATTGCGTTGCTGGCGGCAAAATATATTCTTAAATGAGGAGGAGTGGTTATGGGAGAAAAGGCTAGAATCGGCTGGATCGGACTGGGAAACATGGGTCAGCCGATGTCTAAAAGGCTGGTTGAGGCCGGCTACCCGGTGACCGTCTACAACCGGACCAGGGAAAAGGCTGCCGAAGTTGTAAGCGCCGGAGCGAAGATGGCTGAATCTCCCGCGGCCGTCGCCCGCGCCTCTGACTTCGTCTTTACGATGGTTGCCGATTCAGCCGCTTTAGAAGCCGTATCGCTGGGACCGGACGGGCTGGTGGAGGGGCTGAACCCCGGTAGTGTGGTGATTGACATGAGCACGGTCTCCCCCGAATCTTCCCTTAAGGTTAACGCGGCCGTCGAGGGCAAAGGGGGCAAGTTATTACGCGCGCCGGTAACCGGAAGCACCGTTTTAGCCAAGGCGGGAACTCTGGGCATATTGTGTTCCGGCGACCGTGCCGCCTACGAAAGGACGCTGGAGATTTTCCAGGTTCTGGGTAAAAACCAGTTTTACCTGGGGGCGGGCGAAGAATCCCGCTATATGAAGCTTGCCCTGAATATGATGATCGGTATTTCCATGCAGATGATGGCGGAGTCTCTGGTCTTCGGAAAGAGGGCAGGATTGGATTGGGCTCAAATGATCCAGGTAATTGCAGGGAGTGCGGTCGGGTCCCCGCTTGTTCAGTACAAGGCCAAGCCCGTCACGGAAAGAAATTTCACCCCTGCATTCACCGTAAAATTGATGGAAAAGGATTTCGACCTGGCCCTCAATATCGCCAAAAACATGGATGTTTCTCTGCCGGTTACGGCGCTGACCCGCCAGTTTTTGGCTTCGGCCCGCTCGACCGGGAAAGGCGATCTGGATTTCGCGGCGTTGATTCTGGTGGCCGAAGAGATGGCCGGGATAAAGGAATAGGGAAGAAAGCGAAACTAAATAAAGGAGGTTGTGCATTTTGAATAAAGCCTTTGTCAGAAATATCACCCAGGCGGTTCCGGCGGCGCCGCCGAAGCACCTGAATGCCCATGCGTGGGCGCTGGTTAATCCTGCGCTGGGCGGACCACCGAACATGTCTTTTTTCTCCATCTGTGAAATCCGCCATGGAGGGGCGGCCATTACAGACAATCACAAGGATGCGGACCACTGCTACTTCATCTTGTCTGGAAGAGGCTATTCGATCATTAATGGTAAAAGATATGAATACGGCCCCAACGATCTGATGTGGATTCCCGGAAACAGCGATCATGAAATGTACCCCATCGGAACAGAAACTCTTCGTTTTGTAGTCACCTTGACAACCGGAACGGATTCTGTACCGTTCAGGCAGACCGAACCTTTTGTCAGAAACATTAGGGACGTTGAGCCCGTCTGCCCTCCTTTGCATGAAAACGCTTCTTCGTGGCCCCTGGCGGTGCCCAAAAACGGCGGCGGAGACACCATCGAATTCTTTATTACGGAAATCCGTCCCGGCGGAGCGGCCTTAAAGGATGTTCATGAAAACGAGGCCCACGTTTACTTCTTCCTGTCCGGAAGGGGATATTCGATAATTGAGGGTGAAAGGTTCGATTTTGGCCCAGAGGATGCCCTGTATATTCCAAAGAACTCACAACACGAAATGTATGTCGTAGGGGAGGAAACTCTTCGTTTTGTGGTAACTTTTTCACCGGCAAGAAAAGTGAAGTAAAAAACAATTCCACTGGTTGCTTGGGGCCACATGAGGTACCACGCGAAGATATTTTTTCTCCTTTCAACGTTGTGCCGGTCCGGTACCAGAGGTACGGGCTGGCACAAATTAATATATTAAGGAGGAGATGTTATGAAGTTCGGAAAATTCAAATGGGCGGTGTTGGCCGCTCTGCCGGTGCTTTTGGCCCTACTCTTCATTGCCGGCTGCGGCCAAAAGAGCGGCACCCCCGCGGCGCCGGGCGCCTCCAAGGCGCCTTCCGCCCAGCGTGACTACATCCTCATCGGCAGGCCGAACCCGACCACCGGTCCTTTAGCCGGCTTCGGCG
>JBFLZY010000102.1:0-8223 GCA_040755975.1 Bacillota bacterium
ACGTTCGTTCCCTCCATAAAGCATGAAAATGAGGGCTGGAATTTGTCCGGGTGAGCGACATCTGCGCAGGGTCGGGAACCAGACACGGCGCAGCTGCGGCAAGCGAACCGGCAGCGCGAAACGCGCAAGTTTCCACTATGCAAAATTGTAAACAGTGATCGCTACTTGGCGTAGGAGGGTAAAAAACTAATGTTACGCGCGCATTTTGCAGCGCTGCCTGGTTCGCTCCGCGGCAAGCTGATGTCTGGTCGACCCGGAGCATCGGAGCGAGCCGGACAATTCCAGCCCGATGGTAAGGAATGGTAGAACGCTATTTTCGAGGGAAAGGCATTGGGGAGTGACTGAAAGGTGCTGACAATTGGCCTGGTAGGGCTACCTATGGTGGGCAAAACCACCATTTTTAATCTTTTGACCGGCGCCGGCGCGCGCACGTCCGGCTTTTTAACGGGCAGGGCCGATACCAACGTGGGGATCGCCCGGGTTCCCGACGCGCGCCTGGACTTGCTGGCGCGCCTGTACAGCCCCCGCCGCGCGGTCTCCGCCCAGATTCAGGTCAGCGACGTGCCCGGCCTGGTAAGGGGCGCCGCGAAAAGCGCAGCCGGCGTCGGCAACCAGTTCCTGGCCGGGATTCGCAACGTGGACTTGCTGGCCCACGTCCTGCGGGCTTTTGAAAATCCGGAGGTCCCCCACGTTGACGGCAGCCTTCACCCCTTGCGGGACTTCGCGACCGTTCAGATCGAGCTGCTGCTGGCGGACATAGATTTAATTGAAAAACGGATCGAGCGCATTAAAAGCGGCAAAAAAATTTCCAAAGAAGCCGCCCGGGAACTCCCCGTCCTGGAAAAATGCCTGACCGCCCTGGAAAACGAAGTGCCTTTGCAGCAGGCGGACCTGACCGGGGAGGAGCGGACGGTCCTGGCCGGCTACAGTTTTTTTACCGAAAAACCGTTGCTGCTGGTGGTGAATACGGACGAAAATCAGTTTCGGGAAAAGAGCTATCCCGATAAAGCGGAACTGGCGGAACTGGCTTCTGCCCGGGGGCTGCCGCTGATTGAGATCTGCGGCCGGCTGGAGATGGAGATCAGCATGCTCTCTCCCGGGGAACGGGAGCTGTTTTTAGAAGACCTGGGCATAAAAGAGCCGGGCACGGCGCGCCTTGCCCGCGCCGCCTACGCGCAGCTGGGCCTGATCTCCTTTTTCACCATCGGGTCCGACGAGGTGAAGGCCTGGACGATCAGGCGCGGCACCGGCGCAAAAAGCGCTGCCGGCAAGGTTCATTCGGACATGGAGCGCGGCTTCATCCGCGCCGAGGTGGTTAAGTTTGCCGACCTGGACGCGCTGGGCACAATGGCCAAAGTAAAGGAAAAAGGCCTGGTCAGGCTGGAAGGAAAGGACTATCTCGTCGAGGACGGGGATATCATTAACTTCCGGTTTAACGTTTAATTTTCAGGATGCGCCGTCGAATATTAAGTTTGCGTTGTCCTCGGGGGGGCGATTTCACTGAAATGTTTTAAGCCTGGGGGAAGGTGCCGGAAGTGAGCAAAAAGCAATTATACTTTATTCTGGGGCTGCTTTTTGCCTTGCTCGTGGCGATATTTGCCCTGCAAAATCCTGAACCCGTGGATATTGACTTTCTCATCTGGCATTTTAACCCATATCCAAGGTGCTGATCATTCTGGTTTCCACCGCCGTCGGCGCGCTGGTGGTCGTGCTTTTGGGCTTTTCGTGGCAGTTCCGCAGGTACCTTTACGTCAGGCGCCTGGAGGGTGAAGCGGAGGGCCTGAAAAAGGAGCTGGGAAAGGCGCGGCAGGCGCTTGCGGCGGCCCAGGCGGGAGGGCCCGCGGAAAAGGCGGAAGCGCAGGAAAAACATGTTCAAGTGAATAATAAACCGGGCGACGAAAAGAAAACGGGTGACGAAAAATAGGGAATTTTAAACTAAAGGCCAAAGTCCCGGATGGTAAACACGGGGTCAACGGCAATCCCCAGCGAACGGAGCTTTTCAGTGCCGCCTTCCAGGCGGTCCACCAGGGGGATTACCTTGACCACCCGGCAGCCGGTTTCCCGGACGGCGTCAACCGCCTTCATTATGGAGGAACCGGTCGTCATTACATCCTCTACAATCGCAACGCGCTCGCCGGGAGATAGCTCAGGCCCCTCGATCAGCTTCTTCATCCCATGTTCCTTGGTTGCCTTGCGGACGATGAACAGCTTTATCTTCAGCCCCTGCAGGTGAGCAACGGCGGCCAGCGCCCCGACGATCGGGTCTGCGCCGATAGTGGGCCCGCCGACGGCCTGGATGTTGCCGCTGCGGATTTTCTCAATTATGATTTTGGCCAGCAGGTAGGCCCCTTCCGGATGGAGGGTCACCTGTTTGCCGTCGAAGTAATAATTGCTTTCCTTTCCGGACGTCAAAACGAACTTTCCAAACCGGAAAGCCCTCTCCCGAAGCAAATCCCGCAGTCTGGCCAGGTAGTCGACATTCATGGGCATATCCTTTCCGTTTTGTTTTTCGTTTTTTAGATATGTTGTTGCCTTTCGTAAAAAACATATCGAGAAAATATTGTAACACACGGAAATTAGATCTACAATAGAATTAACTTCAAAGCAGTGCTGACGCACCAAAAAACGCTGTAAACCTTGTCTTTCCTGGATTTTGATCCGCAATTTTGGCATTAAAGTTTTTTTGCCAGATCCCCTCAATACCTTATCCAATACCATGTCTACAATTCATGCGTCAGCACTGACTTCAAAGGATCCTGCAGGAAAGGGTTTCTCTATGCTTAATAACTATACTGCCAGGTATATCAAAATCAGGTCTGGCTACATGGGACAGCTGGTCGAATGGCCAGAAGTGGTGACCGAGGGAAAGACATTGGAAGAATGCTGGGAAATGCTTAAAGACGCTTTGCACGAGATGATTTTAGCCTACCGTCAACAAAACAAGGAAATCCCTCCCGGCAATGCGTTATTTGAACAAATAGCGGTAGAGGTTTAACGAATGTCTGTTAAGCGGAGTGACCTACCATGAAAATACTCCTTTGCCTGCCGTTCGTTTGCCGTCGCTCCGATGCTCCGAGCTGACGAAACATCGGCTTGGTTCGGAGCGAACCAGGCAACGCTGCAAAATGCGCGCGGTACATTAGTTATCTTCCGTTGGTAGGCTGTATGACGCTTACTACCAGTTTTTAAATCATGATGTTATCTGCGCGTTTCGCGCTGCCGGTTCGCTGACCTCACCTGCGCCGTGTTTCGTTACCAGCTCTACGCATATGTCGCTCCTGGCAAATCGAACGGCGGGCCGCCAATTTTCATCCGCTGCCGGTGCCGCGAAAAAGCGGCAGGGAGTTCTGCTCCGTTATTTGAGGCCAATGGTTTCTACTTATTGAGAGAATGCACAAGGTAGTTCGGAACCCCCCCGGCCGGGATGGCGGCCCGGACGGCCCGGCGGACGGCCGTGGCCAGCACGCGGGCGGCCGCTGCGCCCACCAGGTTTACGTCGGCGGGCACTTTCCCGGTGGCCAGGGCAAATACGGTATCGCCGTCGTACATGGTGTGCGCCGGTTCAATACAGCGGGCCAGGCCCGTATTGGCCAGTTGCGCCACCTTGTTTGCTTCCTCTTTGTTCAGGCGGGCGGTGGTCACCACAACGGCCAGGGTCGTGTTTTCAACCGGGCCGGCGCACTTGGCGGCACTTGGGGTGCCGGCGGGATTGGGGCCGGGCCCGGCAATGCCGTTCTGACGGTTGCCTTCCCGCCATTGCTTTTTCCAGATTTCCAAGGTGGAGAGGGTTTTGCCGGTGGCCGGGTCGCGCGGCCCGGCCAGGACGCGCCCCTCTTCGTCCAGCACGTCCCCCAGGGCGTTTACGGCCGCCACGACACCTATCCAAAGGCCGTTGCCCAGGTCTTCCCACCACGCACCCAGGCCGGATTTGACGCAATGCTTCATCCCCAGGGTTTTGCCCACGGTGGCTCCTGTTCCCGCCCCCACATTCCCTTCAGTCACGGCTCCGCCGACGGCGTTCCGGCAGGCTGCGTAGCCCATTTCTTTGCCGGGGCGGACCCGGGGATCGCCGATGCCCAGGTCAAACAGGACCGCCGCCGGCACGATCGGCACGCGGGCCACCTCGGTGTCAAAACCGATACCCCTTTCTTCAAGCCAGGCCATCACGCCGCCCGCCGCCTCCAGGCCGAAGGCGCTGCCGCCGGTAAGCAGAACGGCGTGCACCTTTTCAACCCGCCGGCCGGGGCGCAGCAGCTCGGTTTCCCGGCTGCCCGGCGCCGAGCCGCGGATATCTACCCCGGCAACGGCGCCTTCTTCGGCGAGGATGACGGTGCAGCCCGTGAGAGCCTCCAGATTTGTAGCGTGGCCCACCTTGACGGCCGGATCGGGCAAGAAGTTTGCCACTTGCCAAGCAACCCCCCTGGAAAGTAACTGAACCTACTTACATTTTTAGGCAGGTAGTTTTCCGACTTCCGACGACTGACGACCGATCTTACCGGCCGGCGGGAAGCTGGCTTTTCACCTTGGCCAGCGCGTTTAAATATGCCTTGGCGCTGGCTTCGATGACGTCGGTGCTTAACCCCCGGCCCACGAAAAGCCGGCCGTCTTCGGTGCGCACTTTGACGGTGGCGTCCCCCATGGCGTCTTTTCCCCTGCTGACCGATTTTAAAGCATAGTCTTCCAGGGTCACGGCGCACTCCAGCAGCCGGTCGATGGCCTTGAAAACGGCGTCCACCGGGCCGTTGCCGCAGGCCGCGTCGCTCACCACGCGGTCACCTTCGGCCAGCTCGACGGTGGCCATTGCCCTGGCCGGCCCGGCGGTGCTCACCGAAAAGCTTTTCAGGGCCACCTGGGTTCGGTTGGCGCCGTTTTTGTCGCCCATCAGGGCGTACAGATCTTCGTCGAAAATTTCCTGCTTTTGGTCGGCCAGGCGCAAAAATTTTTCGTATACCTTATTAAGCGCTTCGTTGTCCAGCGCAAAGCCCAGCTCTTCCAGGCGGTGGCGCAGGGCGTGGCGCCCCGAGCGGGCCGTTAAAATGATCCTGTTTTGCGGGACGCCGACCGTTTCCGGGTGAATGATTTCGTAAGTGGTGCGCTCTTTTAGCACCCCGTCCTGGTGAATGCCGGAAGCGTGGGAGAAGGCGTTGTCGCCGACAATAGCCTTGTGCGCGGGCACCGGCACGCCGGTAATTTTGGAAACCAGCCGGCTGGTGCGGGCGATTTCCCGGTAATTGATGGTCGTGTTCACGCCGAAGCGCGCAGGGCGGGTGTAAATGGCCATGATCACTTCTTCTAAGGCAGTGTTTCCCGCCCGCTCGCCGATGCCGTTGATGGTGCCTTCCACCTGCGCGGCGCCCGCCTTGATCCCGGCCAGCGAGTTGGCCGTGGCCATGCCCAGGTCGTTGTGGCAGTGCACGCTGACGATGACCCGGTCGATATTCCGGACGTTTTTCATGATCCATTCGATCAACTCTCCATATTCCCACGGCGTGGCGTACCCCACCGTATCGGGAATATTGACGACGGTGGCGCCGGCTTCAATTACCCCCTCCAGGACCCGGGCCAGCACTTCCGGTTCGGTGCGAAAGGCGTCCTCGGAGTAAAATTCCACGTCCGAAACATATTTTTTGGCGTATTTTACGGCTTCGACAGCCATCTGGATACCCTGTTCCACGGTGACCCCCAGCTTGTGCTGCCGGTGGATGGGGGAAAGGGCCAGACCCGTGTGGATTCTGGGCTGTTCGGCCTCCTTGATTGCTTCGTAGCAGGTATCGATGTCTTTCGGTACGGCCCGGGTGAGCCCGCAGATGGTGACCCCTTTGATTTCCCTGGCAATCTGCCGGACCGCCTCAAAGTCGCCGGGGGAGGAGGCGGGAAAGCCGGCCTCGAGGATGTCCACCCCCAGCTTGACCAGCTGCTGGCTGATTTCCAGCTTTTCCTGAATGTTTAAAGTGATGCCCAGCGACTGTTCGCCGTCCCTTAAGGTTGTATCAAAGACGTATAATTTACGCATTTTTCGTTTCTCCTTTCGCATGGTTTAGCATAAAGATGGCCCAAAGCCAAGCAAGCTCATCCGGGTCAAGCCCCATGCTTACCACCCCCAACTCTTGCCTCGCGATTAAAAAACCCTTCATCTCTTTTTTGAGACGAAGGGTTTAGCTTCGCGGTACCACTCAAATTAACGGCCTCTTGCGCCGGCCGTTCCCTTACGCGGAGTACGGGAAAAGCCCCCGGCGGCCAGTTGAGCCACTTGGCCCGGGTTTTGTTTCCGATACCCCCTTCCTTTTAACGGCGGAAGCTCCGTCCGAGCCTACTTTCCTTAAGCCGGATTTCGGTCGGCTACTCGGGGGAGAGTTCAGCGCCTTCCAGGCACCGCCTCGCACCGGGCCGGCGGCTCTCTGCTGCTCCGGATCAACGCTTACTGGTCCCCGTCATGGTCGTTTTGGCAATCTGGGAAGCACATGTTGATTTTAGCAGCTTTCCGCGTGCGTGTCAATAACTGCCCGCATTTTTTAGAAGGATTTTGCTCCGGCGGTGGAGAATTGTTACCTGGGTTAATTGTTTCCCGGGTTTACGGCCTGATCCAGCCGGAAAATTTTTGGACAGATTGTTAATCATCAACTGTAGTAAAGTTAACAATTAATCACTTTTTCGAAAGAGGGGGCTTTGTCTTTGCTTCCGGAGTTAATTTTTTCCCTGGGCCGGAAAGTTTTCGACGGGGGCGATTTGACTTTTGAAGAGGCCCTGGAACTTGGTGCGCTGGAAGGGAGCGACCTCTACTTTTTGTTTGCGGTAGCGAACAAGGTTCGGGAAAAATACAGCGGTAAAAGAGTAGAATTTTGTGCCATCGTCAACGCCCGCTCCGGCCGGTGCAGCGAAGATTGCGCCTTTTGCGCGCAGTCCGTCCACCACCGCACGGAAATAGATGTTTATCCTTTGCTGCCCGGCGAAGAAATCTTGGGCGCAGCCAAAGAGGCGGAAAAAAGGGGAGTAGACCGCTTTAGCATTGTCACCAGCGGAAAGGGCGTAAAAGGAGAACGGAATAAGGATTTCGCTCACATTCTGGAAGCCGTTAAGAAAGTTTCCAGTCAAACAGGGTTAAAGGTTTGCTGTTCTTTGGGCCTCATTTCCTTTCCCCAGGCCAGGGCTTTAAAGGAGGCGGGAGTGACCCGCTATCACCATAACTTAGAAACTTCGGCCAGCTTTTATAAGGAAATCTGTACAACCCACACCTATGCCCAGAGAGTTGAGACGATCAAGATTGCCCGGCAGGCCGGACTCGAGTGCTGCGCGGGCGGAATCATCGGAATGGGGGAAACCATGGCGCAGCGGATCGAGCTCGCCTTCGCCTTGAAAGAATTAGGCGTGGCCTCCATTCCCATCAATATCCTTCACCCCATAAAAGGCACCAGATTGGAGGCGCAAAAGCCATTGCCTCCTTTGGAAATTCTAAAGACCATCGCCATCTTCCGCTTGATTTTGCCGGGTAAACAACTGCGTTACGCCGGCGGGCGGGAGGTCAACTTAAGGAGCCTGCAGGCGTTGGGCCTGGCCTGCGGGATCAACAGCCTGCTGACGGGAGACTACCTGACCACCCCGGGGCAGGGCACGGAACTGGACAGCCAGATGGTGGCCGATCTCGGTCTGGAGAGGGTTTGGTGAGGAGTTGCCCAGGGCAAACCGGGCCTTCCTTACCGCCCGGAAAAAGGGGATGATCATCCGGCCGCTGGGGGACGTGGTTGTTTTCATGCCCCCTTTGGGCTGCCCGGCCGGCGCTCTCGAAAATATGCTCGCGATTCTTTACGCAAGCATTGCGGAAAGCAGGTAGCGGAAAGAGATAGGGGTCAGGGGCGATCAGGCCGGCGTTTTGTTTTGTTTGCGAACATTTTCAGGCTGCTGACCAGCTCGTTAAATAAAGGTACCCGGCCTTTATTCCAGCGAGCAGAATATAGACGGGGCGCACGGAGATAGTGGCCGCAAAGACGACGGCAAAGGAAGGCTGGCGAAAGTCAGGGACAATAACCAGATCCGGAAGGCAAAGCGGGGAGGACAAACGGTAAAGGGCGCTCAGCAAAAAACCCTTGGCGCCCCAGAGAAAGCCGGCGGCCAGGGCCGTGGAATAGGCGTCGGAAAGCCCAACTTTGGTGTGCCAGCGCACCCGGTGCAATTTTGTCCGGCGCAGCAAAAAGAGCAGCGAGGGGAGGGCGGCTTTAAATAACCTGC
>JBFLZY010000103.1:0-8075 GCA_040755975.1 Bacillota bacterium
TTTACCATTTACCGCAAAAGGCCCAGCGGCAGCCCCGGCGACGCGGATGTTTTCGGCTGCCAGCAGTACCCGCCCCTGCTGGACATAGAAGTTCCGGTAGAGTAACGCGTTTGCTGTGTCGTCGGCTGGTGAACTGTTGGCGAAAGGGAAGAGTTTTCGTTTAACGGAGAGCCGGCTCATTTCCTTGGGAACAATTGTAGCGGTGTTCGAAAAAGCCCATGGTTATGGCCACCGTTTGGTGCCCAGGTAGTTTATTTTCGATGGGGTGGGATAAATTGCTTGCTATGGACCATCTCCTGAAGATCGGCGAACAGGTCGATCAGTTCTGCCTTTGGGAATGAATTTATTTATTTTAAGCGGCACTACCAGGGAAAGAATCGAGAAGGTGTTGTTGGGGGCGTTGCCCTTTGCTTTGGTTATGCTGGCCGTGTTATTACTGATTACTTACGTGCCGCAATTAAGTCTTTTGCTGGTGAAATAGAGTATTTTTTGAACTGATATTAAGAGCATGATCGCTCAAGAATTTTTTTGTGGCGAGAAGGAAATTGAGTAAGCAGCCAGAAAAAGATCTAAAGTGTGGTAATGACATGTTAGCCCTAAATAACGGGCGAGGAAATCCGTCCACCTGGTTTTGCATCGCCTGAAACAGGTAGCTTTTTCAGGGAGGTGAAAGCAAAACTCCGGCCGAAAAAACGTTTTCTAAAAGGTTAAGCAGGCTCCTGTATTAAGGTTTTTGTTGATTTTAGGATGTATAAATTATCTGCAAATTAAAAATTAAGAAGGGGGATTGAAAATTGTTGAAAAGGGTATTGTTGCTTGGTTTTGTGCTCGTTTTCGCCGCCGGTCTGTTGGCCGGCTGCGGGGGAAGCAAGCCTGCCCCGGAGAAGCAGGGCGAAAAGACGCTTTCCCTGGTGCTGGACGGCGTAGCCTCGCGCCAGCATGAGCTGGAGGCGGTGGCGCAGTATTTAAAGAAAGTGGGCGTGGACGCCCAGGTGCGCGTGTGGGAAAAGAACGCCCTGCTAAACGAGATCAAGGCCGGCAACCGCCAGGCCTACGCCCAGGACTGGGGAAGCGCCATCTTCGACCCCTTTGACCTGGCCGTGCCGAAGCTCAAGACGAAGGATCGCGGCAACTACAGTTTTTACAGCAACCCGAAGTTCGACGAGCTGATTGACAAGGGCGCTTTCGGCAGCAGCGACCAGGAGCGCGAGAAGGCGTACAAGGAAGCCCAGGAGATCCTCTATCAGGACGCGCCTTGGGTATTCGGCTACTACCTGGATATCATTCAGGGAATCTCGGCCAACGTGCAGGGATACAAGCCGGCGATGGACAACCGGATCAACCTGCACGACGTTTCCTTAAGTGACGGCAAGGACACCCTGGCGGTCGGCCTGAATATCGACCGCATTCCTTCGCTGGACCCGGCGAACCACCGGGAACGGGAAGCGGAAACGGTGATCCGCAACATGTTCGACGGGCTGGTCACCAGGACGCCCGACGGGAAGGTTGTGCCGGAGATTGCCGAATCCTGGAAGCAGCCCAGCCCGACGGTTTACGAATTTACCACCCGTCCCGGAATTAAATTCCATAACGGCGATCCTTTGCGGGTCGAAGATGTCGTGTTCACCTTCGAGCGGATCCTCTCGCCCACCGGGATTAACGGCAAACAGTCGCCCCGGGTAGGTCTTTTGGGCCCCCTGCGGAAAGTGGAAAAAGTGGACAACCGGACCGTCCGGTTTACCTTGGACAAACCCTCCCCCCAGTTCCTGCAGCTGCTGGTGCACACGCAGATCGTGCCGGAAAAGTATCTGAAGGCTGTTGGGGACCAGAAGTTTGCGGAGAAGCCGGTGGGTTGCGGGCCCTTCAAGTTTGTGGAAGGGAAGCTGGATTCGCAGATCGTCCTGGAGCGTTTTGACGGCTATTACGGCGGTTCTCCCGACCTGCCCCCGGTCGGCCCGGCCAGGCTGAAGAAAGTGGTCTTCAAGATGCTGCCGGAGCCTTCCACCCGGGTGGCGGCGCTGAAAGCCGGCGAAATCCAGATTGCCGAGGATATTCCGGTGGACGTGACGAAAGATTTAAAGAACGATCCGAAAATAAAAATTGTCACCACGCAAGGAACCCGCTGTTATATGATCGAATTAAACAACCAGAAGATCACCGATCCCAAAGTCCGCCAGGCGTTGAACTACGCGGTGAACTGGGACGAGATCCTGACGGCCATCTACGGCGGGCACGCCCACCGTCTGAGCACGGCTTTTCTGCCCAGCGGCTTTGGCTTCGACGACAGCATCAGGCCTTACCCCTACGATCCGGAAAAGGCCAAGCAATTGCTAAAGGAAGCCGGGTATAAAACCCCGTAGCAAAAACCTGCCTTTTTCATCCGATGTCCCGGCAGGGTGTGTGTTGCTCCCGGTCCGCAAGCGGTAAGATCACCGCTTGCGGGTTTTCCGGGCGGCTGGCCGGGAAACCTGCCCAAACAAAGGGTGTCCAAAGAAGGGTGAGCAGATGAAAACCATCAGAGTCGTCCAGCGCCTGTTCGAAAGCATTCCGCTGTTTGTTTTGACCATTATCGCCGTATTTTTTCTGGTCCGCATCATGCCGGGCGACCCAGTCGACATCATGATGGGCAGTGCGGGAAACGTTTCCCAGGAGCAAATCGAGCAGATGCGCAGCCAGTTGGGCCTGGACAAGCCGATTGCCGTCCAGTTTGCCGACTTTGTCCGGGGGGCGGCACAAGGGGACCTGGGCTATTCCATCACACAGAGCAAAAAGGTGACCGACCTGCTTGTGGAGACTTTTCCCGCCACCATTGAACTTGCCCTGGCGGCCCTCTTGTTTGCCATCCTGATCGGCCTGCCCGTAGGGATTTTCTCGGCGGTCAAGCAAAATTCCTGGGTGGACCGCCTCAGCATGGGCTTTTCTTTCCTGGGCATTTCCATGCCGGCCTTCTGGTTCGGCATTTTAGGCATCTTGATCTTTTCGGTAACCCTGCACTGGCTGCCTACTTCGGGCCGCCTCGACCCGACGCTGGAGCTGCATAAAATCACCGGTTTGTTTCTTTTGGATAGTGTTCTCGCGGGCAATTGGGCGGCTTTCCGCAGCGCGTTCACCCATCTGATCCTCCCCGCCGTTACCCTGGGGGCGGAGTTGCTGGCGATTGTGGCCCGGATCAGCCGCTCCAGCATGGTGGAAGTGCTGCGCCACGATTACGTCCAGCTGGCCCGTTCGAAAGGGCTGAAGGAAACCGCGGTGATTTTCAAGCACGCCCTGCCGAACGCGCTGATCCCCACGGTCACCGTGGTGGGGCTGCAGATGGGCGTTTTGCTGGGCGGAAATATGATTGTGGAAACGGTGTTTGGCTGGCCCGGCCTGGGGCGCCTGGTCGTCCAGTCGATTTTCGCCCGGGACTACACGGTGATTCAGGGCGCCGTAATGCTCTACGGGGTCACCTTTATCCTGGCCAACCTGCTCGTAGACATCGTTTACACCTATTTAAACCCGAAGATTTCCCTGTAGCATCAAGGAATGGGGGTTTTTGTACCGTGAAAGGAGCTCCGGAGTTGTCGACAGCGCCGTTGCCCGCAGCATCCCGCGGGGCAAGCGCATACCCCTGGAAAAAGACCCTGCAGGAGCTGGCGGCTCACCCTTCCGGCCTGATCGGGGCAATCGTCATTTTGCTCTACCTCGTGATGGCGATTGCAGCCCCGGTGCTGGCGCCTTATTCCCCTACGGAAATGGATTTGCGGGCGCGCCTGATGCCCCCCGCCTGGCTGACCGGGGGCTCCCTCCAGCACCTCCTGGGAACGGACCAGCTGGGGCAGGATCTTTTGTCCCGGATCATTTACGGGTCGCGGGTTTCCATCAGCGTCGGGCTGTTTTCCGTGTTGATTTCGCTTCTGGTGGGGAGCGCGCTGGGGAGCATCGCCGGTTATTACCGGGGCTGGTTTGACCGGATCGTTTCGCGGATTGCCGATCTTTTAATGGCCGTGCCCTACCTTCTTTTCGCTATTTTCGCCATGGCCATTCTGGGGCCGGGCGTGCTTAATTTGATTATCGCTTTAAGCATCAAGGCCTGGATTGAGTTTTACCGGCTGCTGCGGGGCGAAATCATTTCGGAAAAGACCAAGGAGTACGTGGTAGCGGCCAGGATGCTGGGGCGGTCCGGCCCGGTGATTATCCTGGCGGAAGTTTTGCCCAACGTGGTCCATTCCCTGGTGGTTCTGAGCACGCTGCGCCTCGGGTACATGATTATCATGGAAGCATCTTTAAGCTTTCTTGGTTTGGGTGTCCCCCCGGAGGTGCCGGCCTGGGGCTCCATGATCGCCGCCGGCCGGGACACGCTGATCAACGCCTGGTGGATTTCCACCCTCCCCGGCCTGGCCATCCTGTTCTTAGTCCTCGGCATTAACCTGCTGGGCGAAACGCTGCGGGACATTACCGATCCCCGCCTGCAGGCCAGGGAGTAAGCAAGAAAACCATTATCATGCCGCCTTTGCAGCGCTGCTAGTTCGGTCCGAAAGCGAGTCGAGGTGCACATCTTGCGCGAAAGCCAGGAGTGAGCGGGGACAACGCCATGCCCCAGCGGTTAAAGAAATACTTACGATTGCCCTGATGTTGAATTGTGGAATTGCCCTGACAATTGACGGGAAGGTGATCGGGCGCGTGTTGGACGTCAAGCGCTTATCCGTAAAATTCAAAACAAAGCACGGCGTGGTGCAGGCGGTAAGCGATGTTTCCCTGCATCTGGACAAAGGCCGGATCCTGGGCATCGTGGGCGAGTCGGGATCGGGGAAAAGCACTGTTTTAAACGCCATCCTCCGCCTCCTTCCGGAAAAAGACGTGCTGCTGGAAGGCCAGATCATTTACGAGGGAACCGATTTGTTTACCCTCTCGCCGCCGGCGATGCGCGCCGTGCGCGGGAAAGAGATTTCCATGATTTTTCAGGATCCCATGACCACTTTGAACCCGGTCTATAATATCGGTAACCAGATTGCCGAATCTTTAAAAGTTCACGGTCTGTACCGGGGCCGGGAGAGGGAAAGGGTTTTTGAGTTGATGCGAGAGGTGGGAATTCCCTCCCCGGAAAGCCGCGTCCGGGAATACCCGCACCAGTTCAGCGGCGGGATGCAACAAAGGGCGATCATCGCCATCGCCTTGGCCTGCGAGCCCAAGCTGCTGCTGGCCGACGAGCCGACCACCGCCCTGGACGTAACCATCCAGGCCCAAATCGTGGAGCTCCTCCGGAAAATTAACCGGACGCATCATACTTCGATTATTCTGGTGACGCACAACCTGGCGCTGGCCTCGGATCTTTGCGAAGAAATCGCCGTCATGTACGCCGGCCGCATCGTGGAAAAAGGCCCGGCGGAAGTGATCCTGCAGGACCCGCGCCATCCCTATACAAGAGGACTGTTGAGCGCCGTGCCCCTGCCGGGGATTACGCGGGGCACCCGCCTGGCCACCATCCCCGGGACGGTTCCCGACCTGGCGGATTTGCCGCCCGGTTGCGCCTTTCACCCCCGCTGCCCGCTGGCTCTGGAGGAGTGTGCCCGCCTCGCTCCGGAGCCGGTGGAAACAGGGGACCGGCACACCCTGTGGTGCCGGCGGGAAATTAAGGAGGGGGCGGCATGAATTCCGGGAATTTGTTAGAAGTAAACGACCTGAAAAAGTATTTCCCGGTTCAGAGCAGCCTGGCCGGCCGCCTCTTCGGGCAGCGCCCTGGCTGGCTGAAGGCGGTGGACGGCGTGGATCTGTTCATCAGGGAAGGGGAAACCCTCGGCCTGGTGGGGGAAAGCGGGTCGGGAAAAAGCACTCTCGGGCGCACCGTGGTGGGCCTCTACGAGGCGACGGCAGGGGAGGTGCTGTTTGAAGGGAGGCCGGTGCAGCGGCAGTCCCCCCAGGAGCGGAAAAGCTTCCGGCAAAAAGTGCAAATGATTTTCCAAAACCCTTACTCTTCGTTGAACCCCCGCAAAACGGTCCGGCAGATTCTGGACGTGCCCCTGCGGATGAGGGGTGTGCCGGCGCCAGAGCGCCTGGTCGAAATGGAGGCGTTGCTGGACCGCGTGGGCTTAAACCGCTGGCACCTGGATCAATACCCCCACCAGTTCAGCGGCGGGCAGCGCCAGCGGATCGGGATTGCCCGGGCGCTGGCCATGCACCCCCGGTTTATCGTCGCCGACGAGCCGGTGTCCGCCCTGGACGTGTCGGTACAGGCGCAGATTATCAACCTGCTCATGGATTTGCAGGAACAGTTCCGGCTAACCTATCTTTTCATCGCCCACGACATCAACGTGGTGCACCACATAAGCAGCCGGATCGCCGTGATGTATCTGGGCCGGGTGGTGGAAATCGCCGGCAGCGAGGAATTGCTGACCGCCCCGCGGCACCCCTATACAAAGGCGCTGATTTCCGCCATTCCGGAGATCAGTAAAACCCGGCGGCGCGAGCGCATCCTCCTGGAGGGGACGATCCCCAGTCCGCTCAACCCGCCCCCGGGCTGCTGCTTCCAGACCCGCTGTCCGGAGAAAAAAGGCCCCGTCTGCGCGGAAATCGTGCCGCAGCTAAAAGACGTGGGCGGTGATCGTTTCGTCGCCTGCCACCTTTACGAGAGGTGAAAGGTTTAAGTTAAGTGCCTGGCACTTAACTTATTGTCGAGGGGAGAGAAAAGTTTTGCTTCCTGTTATCGGAATCACGGTAGCTTTTGAAACCGCCCCGGAAAACTCCCTGGTGCCCGGGGCCGACCTCTACTACACCAACCGGGAATATGCCCGGGCGGTGGAGCTGGCGGGGGCCGTTCCGGTAATGCTGCCCAAAGTTGCTGGAGAAGGGATTTTACAGGGCCTGCTGGACAGCATTGACGGACTGGTGGTCACCGGCGGGGCCCGGCCGGTGCCGGGGGATCTGCTGGCCAGGCCGGTTCTTCCCGGCTTGAAGGAGCAAAACCCGGCCCGCTACGCTTACGACTACCGGTTGATTGCCGAAGCCCTGCGCCGGGATATGCCCGTTTTAGGGATTTGCCGCGGCCACCAGATGATCAACGAGGTCACGGGGGGAAGCCTGCTCCTGCGCATCCCTGAACCGCACCCGCACCGCCAGACGGGCGCGCCCGGCACACCGGCCCACGCGGTGGAAATCGAACCGGATACGCTGGTTCACCGGATTGTGGGGCGGCGGCGCCTGCCCGTGAACAGCCTGCACCTTCAGGCGGTGGAAAGGGCGGGCCCGGGAATGGTCGTGGCGGCCAGGGCAGAGGACGGCGTGGTCGAGGCCATCGAAAGCAAAAACCACTCTTTTGTCCTGGGTGTCCAGTTTCACCCGGAGAAAATGACCGCGGACCCCGTTTACCTGAACTTTTTCCAGGTTCTGGCGGAAGCGGCGTCATCCTGCCAAAAAGGAAAATAGTATTAAAAGGGTTCCCCGGCCGGCGGCGGGGCTAAAGGGATAATTAAGTTTCGCGCAGCTTCTTTTTCTGGCGCAGGTTTAACCAGTAGCCGAAAACGACGACGAATAAAGTAAGCAGGACGGGAAGAAGAAGATCCAAAGTGGGCATGGCATTTTGCAAATAAATCTCTACCTGTTGGTCGCCGGCAATCATTTCGCCGGCCGTCCAGCCGAGGATTCCCGCGCCGACATAAATAATCAGGGGGAATTTCTTAATCAGGAAAACGTTTGTCATGGAGGACTTCCTGAATTACGCCCATGGCTTTTAAAACCGCCAGCATGATGCTGGCCGCCAAAACATAGCCTACCTGGCCGCCGGTGTTGACCCCCATGGCGGGCAACTAACATACCGTTTAACCTTCTAAATCGACTGCTGGGGGTCAACAAGTGACCGTTCGGGAGTAAATTATTGTTTGTTCGAAAATGGTCGTGGTAAATTAGGGAAGTAACGAATTATGAAATGCCATTGCACGATGTGTAACGGCGCTGGAGGAATCTGGTTGGGTTTTCATGAAGACGATTGGCGCAGTGGAGAAAGCCCTGACGATCCTGAATAAATTCAGCAAGGAGCAGCCGGAGTGGAGCCTGGCCGGGTTGAGCAAGGAGTTAAATATTTCCAAGCCAACGGTTTTCAG
>JBFLZY010000104.1:0-8047 GCA_040755975.1 Bacillota bacterium
AAAATATCTTCTGCCATCATTTCCCACCGGGCTGGTCCGGCACTCACCGGTACTCAGTATGCTTATTGTTTTACTGCCTCAAATAGCACCGGCTGACAACGAAGCAACCTGATCCCCGGTGAGTGCCGGATGTCCGGCTCGCTCCCGACCCTTTCGCCCGGCACTCAGCTTTTCCGTGATGTTATTCTATGCTTTCCATGCCGGTTTTAGATTGGACTCCGATCAATATAAAACAAAAAGCTAGTTTAAGCTGAGTGCCGGGTCGCTCGCCCGGACAAATTCCAGCCCTCATTTTCATCCTTTACGCCACCTTCTCTTTTACTCCCTCACCGCCGGCCGCGGGAAAAGCCCGGCGCGCTCGACGATCTGGGGCACCACTTCTTCCCAGGCGATGGCCATGATGTGCACGCCGGCCACGCCGGGGATGGTTTTTAAGTGCTTGATCTGCTCGATGCAGATGTTGATCCCTTCGGCCTTGGGGTCCTCGGCTTTTTTCAGGCGCTCGACGATCTCGTCGGGGACCACCATGCCGGAGACCTGGGTCTGTAAGTAATGGGCCGCCTTCCAGGATTTTAAGGGGGTGACCCCGGCCAGGATGTAGGCCCGCTCGTGGAGGCCCCTTGCGCGGACCATTTCCATGAAGCGCTCGAAGCGCTCCATGTCGTAGATGCACTGGGTCTGGATGAACTCGGCGCCGGCGTTGATCTTCTTCTCTAAGCGGACCACCCGGTACTCGAAGGGATCGGCGAAGGGGTTCGCCACCGCGCCGACGAAGAAGCGGGGCTCGTGTTCTTTGATCGGCTCGCTGGAAAAGAATTTCTTTTCGTCGCGCATTCTTCTTACCAGGTGGACCAGCTGGATCGAGTCCACGTCGTAGACGTTTTTGGACGTGGGGTGGTTGCCGAACTTCTGGTGGTCGCCGGAAAGACAGAGGACGTTTCTGACCCCCAGGCTGTAGGCGCCCAGGAGATCGCTCTGGATGGCGATGCGGTTTCTGTCCCGGCAGGTCATCTGGGCGATGGGGTCAATGCCGATTTGCTTGATGTGCACCGCCGCGGCGATGCTGGAAAGGCGGACCACCGCCGTCTGGCAGTCGGTGATGTTGCTGGCGTCGATGTGGTTTTTGAGCATTTCGGCGTGGTGCCGGATGGTTTCCGCCGAGGCGTGCTTGGGCGGGCCGATCTCGGCGGTGACCACGAACTCGCCCTGTTTTAACAGTTTTTCCAGTTTGCTTTCGGTGTTGATCACCCGATCATCACGTCCTCTCTGACTACTTTGCGCGGGCCGCCGTCACGGGCTTTGGACCAGTCCTTGGGCGGCTGGAGCTCGGTTAAGAGATCCAAGCGGTTTAAGGTTTTCAGGCGGTCGTAGATCAGCTGCCAGGCACAAGGGGTTTCTTTGTCGATCTCGCAGTGGCCGTCCTGGGAACCGCCGCAGGGGCCGTTTAAGATGCTTTTCGAGCAGCGGATGATGGGGCAGATCCCGCCGGTTTTGTGTAAGACACACTCCCCGCAGAGGCCGCAGCGCTCCTCCCAGACGCCGTGGACGATGGAACCGCCGATGTGCTTGGTGTTGGCCGCCGGGATGACCCACTTGTCCGGGTAGTGTTCGGCTAAATACTGCACCCCCACCCCGCAGGCCAAAGAAACGATCGCTTCGGCTTGCCCGACCAGGTTTTCGATCGAAGCCACGTATTCGGGATCGCACTGGCGGGTAAGGGTGTAAGTCAGAGTCTCTAAGGGTTGGCCTTCGAGTTTGCGCTTTAAGCGCAGGGCGGTCGCCATGATTTCGGTTTCCTTTTCGCCGCCGGAAAGGCACACCGTTACGCAGCCGCCGCAGCCCAAAAAAAGGACCTTGTTGTAGTCTTTGATCAGCTCGGCGATCTCGGCTAAGGGTTTGTTTTCCGCCACAATCATGCCTGGCCACCTTCTTTTGCTTTATTTAACGGGCTGGGGCCCAGCTTTTTGATTCTTTCCGTCATTTCGTTGGCGATCTCGGCAAAGCGCGTGCCCATGGCCGCCGAGAGGTTGTAGAACTCCAGGCGCTCGGGCTCCAAGCCGATCTCGGCCAGGATCTCTTTGACGTGGGCCACTCTTTTCTTGGCCCGGAAGTTTCCTTTTAAGAAGTGGCAGTCGCCTTCCAAGCAGCCGGCCACGTAGACCCCGTCCGCCCCTTCTTCAAAGGCGGACAACAGCACCCGGGCGTCGGTGTTCCCCGAGCAGGGCATTTCGATCACCCGGATGTTGGGGGCGTACTGCAGGCGCATGGAGCCGGCCAGATCGGCCGCCGAGTAGGCGCAGTAGTGGCAGCAGAAGGCCACGATCTTTGGTTCGAAGTTGTTTTCACTCATCGCTTCTTAACCCACCTCCGCAAAAAGACCTTTGGACATGGCCATGAGCATGCGGTCCTTGTAGCCCTGCAGCTGGATGGCCTTGTTCGGGCACTCCCCGGCGCAGGTGCCGCAGCCCTGGCAGACGACGGCTTCGATTTCCGCGACGTTATCTTTAATCCTGGGCGCATTATAGGGACACAGGCGCACGCAGGTCAGGCAGGCCTGACATTTGTCCGGCTGAACTTTGGCAAAAACGCCGCGGGATTCTAAGATGCTCTTGCTCAAAATGGTCGCCGCCCGGCCCGCCGCCGCCTTTGCCTGGGCGATGCACTCCTCCAGGTTCTTGGGGCCGTGGGCCGTACCCGCCATAAAGACACCTTCCGAGGCGAAGTCCACGGGGCGCAGCTTCATGTGGGCTTCTAAGAAGAAGCCGTCCTCGTTTAAGGGGACCTTGAACAGCTGGGAAAGCTGGTGATTGTCCTCCCGCTTCACGATGGCCGCCGCCAGACCGATTAAATCCGCTTCGATGGCGATTTTCTCCCCCAAAATGGGGTGGGTGACGGTGACCAGCAGTTTGCCGTTTTCGGCCGGCTCGACCACCGGCTTGTCGTTCTCGGTGTAGCGGACGAAAATTACTCCTTTGTTTCTGGCCTCGCGGTAGTACTCTTCAAAGAAAGCGTACGTCCGGATGTCCCGGTAAAGTACAAAAACGTTCGCCTTCGGGTTCATTTCTTTGAACTCTAAAGCCAGCCTGACAGCCTTGGTACAGCACACCCGGCTGCAGTAAGGCCGGTCCTTTTCCCGGGAGCCCACGCACTGGATCAGAACGATATTCTGCGCGTTTCGGACCTGCGGGTCGCCCGCCGCCAGCGCCTCATTCAGCTCCAGATAAGTGAATACGTTGGGGTTCTTCCCGTACAGGTATTCGGCCGGTTTATATTCTTCCGCCCCGGTGGCGATAATTGTTACGCCGTGCTGGATCTCTTCGCCCGATTCCAGAGTAGTGACGAAGTTACCTACGTAACCGGAAACCGCCCGCACCCCCGTGCCGGTGTAGATCTTGATCCGGGGATGCTGATTGACCTTTTCAACAAGCCCGGTCAAAAAAGCCGGAATGTCTTCGTTGTTTAATCCTTTCTTGATCCGCCGGGCGTTGCCGCCCAACCCGGCTTGCTTTTCCACCAGGTGAACCTGATAGCCCATCTCGGCCAGGCTTAAGGCGGAAGTCATGCCGGCGGGGCCGCCGCCGATGACCAGCGCCGCCCTGGTCATCCCTGCGGTCACCTGGGGAATGGGTTCCAAAAGGGCCGCCTTGGCCACGACCATCTTCACCAGGTCGATGGCCTTTTCGGTGGCCTTCTCCGGCTCGTGCATGTGCACCCAGGAGCACTGGTCGCGGATGTTGGCCATCTCAAACAGGTGGCGGTTTAAACCCGCCTCCCGCATCGTTTCCCAGAAAAGCGGCCGGTGCGTCCGGGGGCTGCAGGAAGCAATGACCACCCGGTTCAGGTTGTGCTCCTCGATCTTCTGCTTCACTTCGGCCTGGCTGTCCTGCGAGCAGACGTAGAGGTATTCGCCGGCGTAAACCACGTTCGGGAGCTTTTCGGCCTCCTCGACCACCTTCGGGACGTTGACCACGCTGCCGATGTTCACGCCGCAGTGGCAGACGAAGACACCAATCCGCGGGGGTTCGCCGGAAACGTCCCGCTCGGGCGGAAATTCCCTTTCCTTCACCAGCGTGCCCCGGGATTCAGCGAGCAGGCTGGCCGCCGCGCCGGCCGCCGCACTGGCCTGCATGACCGTTTCGGGGATGTCCTTGGGGCCGCTGTGCACTCCTGCCGCGTAAATGCCTTCCTGACTCGTGTCCACGCCGGTCAAAGGAGCAAGCCTGGCGAAGCCGTAGCCGTCCAGCGCCAGACCCAATTTCCCGCCTAATTCTTTCGTCCCCGGCGACGGCTCCAGGCCGACGGAGAGAACCACCAGGTCGAATTCCTCGGTGGTGACGGAGCCGTCCTCGTTGGCGAAACGAATCAGCAGGTTCTTATTTTCGTCCCGCGTCTCCTCAATCGCGTAAATCCGCGAGCGGATAAACCGGACGCCCAGTTCGTCCTTGGCGCGGTTGTAGTACCGCTCAAAACCTTTGCCGTAAGTGCGCATATCCATGTAAAAAATGGTGGTCTCCAGGGGGTCTTTGCTGTGCTCCTTGGCGATGACCGCCTCTTTAATGGCGTACATGCAGCAGACGGCGGAGCAGTAGTCTTTTTCGATACGCACGTTCCGGGAGCCCACGCACTGAATCCAGGCGATGCGCTTCGGTTCTTTGTGGTCGGAGGGGCGCACCAGGTGGCCCTGGAAGGGGCCGGAGGCGCTTAAGACCCGCTCGAATTCCAGGCTGGTCAGCACGTTGGGGAACTTGCCGTAGCCGTAGTAGTCCAGCACCTCGGGGCTGAACCGCTTAAAGCCGGGACAGCTGATAATCGCCCCCACCTTGACCTGGATGATCTCCTCTTCCATGGAATGGTCGATGGCTCCCGCCTGGCAGGCGTCCTCGCAGGCGCCGCACTCGATGCAGTTTTCCTTGTCGACCACGTAGGCGTTCGGGTACGCCTGGGCGTAAGGCTTGTAAATCGCTTTCCGCTCCCCCAGGCCCTGGTTGAATTCCGAAGGCACGTCGATGGGGCAGGCCTCGGCACATTCCCCGCACCCCTTGCATTTTTCAATGTCCACGTAGCGGGGGCGCTGCCGGATGGTCACGGTGTAGTTGCCCGCTTCCCCTTCGATGTCTTCCACGTCGGAGCAGGTGTAGATCTTGATGTTCAGGTGCCTTCCGCATTCCACCAGTTTGGGGGAAAGGATGCACATGGAGCAATCGTTGGTGGGAAAAGTCTTATCCAGCATCGGCATGGTGCCGCCGATGGCAGGGGAGCTTTCCACCAGGTACACATAATAGCCGGCTTCCGCGAGATCGAGCGAAGCCTGGATGCCGGCGATACCGGCGCCAATCACCAGTACCGCGCCAATTTTCTCGTCCGCCATAAAACTGACTCCTACCCCTTTCTCCTGAAATCTAATATTCCGCCGGCAGGCGGTCCAGTTCGGCCTTGGTAAAGACCGGCCCGTCCTTGCAGACGTACTTGGGGCCCACGTTGCACCGCCCGCACATCCCGATGCCGCATTTCATCCTGTTTTCCAAAGACAGGAGGATGTGCTCGGGAGCAAAGCCCAGCTCTTCCAGCACGGGCATGGTAAACTTAATCATCACCGGCGGCCCGCAAACGATGGCGTAAGCGTTTTCCGAACTGGGCGCCACTTCCTTCGTGCAGGCGGGAACGAAACCGACCTTTTTATTCCAACCCTCGCAAGGGGCGTCGATGGTGCAGACCAGGTTGAGGTCCGAACGCTTTTCCCATTCGGCCAGCTCCTCCTTGTAGAGCAGCAGGCCGGGGTTTCTGGCGCCGTAAATCACCGTCAGGTCGCCGAAATCCCCCCGGTGCTCGGGATGCAGGATGTAGGTGACCAGCGAGCGCAGGGTGGTAAAGGCAAAACCGCCGCCGATGACGACCACGTTTTTCCCTTTCAACTTTTCAATGGGATAGCTGTTGCCCAGGGGCCCGCGCACGCCCAGGATGGCGCCTTCCGGCATGGCGTGGAGCGCCGTCGTCACCACCCCCACTTTGGCCACGGAAAACTTCAAAAACCCCTTCTCCGTGGGAGAAGAAGCAATGCCGAAGGGGGCCTCCCCCTTGCCGAAAACGCAGATCTCCACAAACTGCCCCGGCAGGTAGGAAAAAGACTGTTCGTCTTCCTCCTTTAAAAACTGCAGGGTAAACGTGTGGATCAGCCGGTCGTCGGTTTCAATAAAATGCTTCACCAGTTTTACCGGTATGGGCATGTATGGATTGCTCATTTTCCATCTCCTCCCGCCCCCTGGATATCTGCTAAAACCTGGCGGATATCGATATTCACCGGGCAGCTGACAATGCACCGGCCGCAGCCGACGCAGGCCACCGCCGCGAAATTGTCCGTGAAATACTTGAACTTGTGCATGAAACGCTGGCGGAAGCGCTCCTTTTGCGTCGGGCGGGGATTGTGCCCGGACCCGTGCAGGGTAAAAAGACCGAACATGCAGGCGTCCCAGTTGCGGATCCGGCAGCCGGCCGCATCCTTCGCTTCGTCCACAAGGTCGAAGCAGTGGCAGGTGGGGCAGCTGTACGTACAGGCCCCGCAGCCCAGGCACCGCTCACTCACCAGGTCCCAAACGGGGTCGTGGTAATTTCCGTCCATCTTTTCTTTCAAACCCGCCAGGTTGATGGTGCAGCTGATTACCGCCGCTTCCTTCACTTTGGCGGCGGCGGCCCGGTCATCTTCGCCGGCCGGCGCCAGCGCCAAGCCGGCCGCAAAATCCTTTCCTTTTGCACTGACCACCTCAACCACGTACTGATCGCCGGTGTCGGTCAGCAGCAGGTCCAGCCCTGCGGTGCCAAAGGGGCCGCCGTTTAAAGAAGTACAAAAACAGGTGGTCCGCGGCTCGCTGCAACCCAGGCCGACCAGCACGGTGTTGCCCCGCCGGGCCAGGTAGTAGGGGTCCTGGTATTGATCGCCGTAAAAAACTTTATCCAGCAAGACAAAGCTTTGCGCATCACAGGGGCGCAGGCCGAAAATCACTTTCTTCCCGGTATCCAGGCACTCCTGCAGGTCCGCCGCCTCCCCGACGGCGTAGGTGAAAAGGGCCTCCGTGGGCGGGAAAAGGACCCCCTTGGGCGGGATTACTGAATTACCGTAGCTAAAATCGGCTTCGGCCCCGCTCCGGATCGGTGCAAAGTAGAAATCAAGCCCTTTCTTGACGGGCGCAAACACCTGGTACTGCCCGGCCAGCCCGTCAAGAAGCGCGTTCAGCTCACTTTTCTTAATGATCATCCTTTTCACCTCACTCCTTCACCAGGAATGCCTGCGGGTCGTTCGGGGCAAACGTAGTTAAAGCAGGTTTGCGCTCCAGATCGACGCCCGCTTCGTAACCAAACAAATCTTTGACGTCTTTGACCACCTTCCGGGTCAGGACGGACAGCTTCAACCCCACGGGGCAGGCCCGCTCGCAGGCGCCGCAGTCGGCGCAGCGCCCGGCCAGGTGAAAGACCCGCACGGCCTGAAAGAGCAGATTGTCCTGCGTTTGCGCCGCTTTTCCGATCCACTGCGGAGTGAAGCAATCCACAAAGCACTCTTCGCAGTAGCACAGCGGGCAGGCCTGGCGGCAGGCGTAGCAGCGGATGCAGCGGCTGAGCTCTTCCGCCAGGAAAGCCCTGCGCTTAAGAGCCGGCAGCGCTGCGAAGGCCTCCACCGCACTGAAATCGCTTGCCGGCTTTTCCGGCACCCGTTCGCCGGCCAGCTCATCGTAAATGACCGGGTTGGGGTAGGCGCAGGCCAGGCAGGTATCGTGAAGCGTTTCGGCCAGGGGAACGGTCTTTTCAAAGTCTTTTCCCTCCAGCACCAGCGTGCCGTTTTCGACCTGGGCCGCCAGCAGTTCCCGGCCTTCCAAAAGCGCCCCCACCTTCCGGCGGTCAATCATGCCGGTGCAGGGGACCCCGATGATGTATAAATTTTCCCGGTTGATTTGATTCTCCTGGATCAGCGTAACAATCGCCCGCGTGTCGCAACCCTTGGCCACCACCGCCGTTTTCCCCTTTCGCTTCGGCAGGTAAACGGCCAGGTTGTTTTCAC
>JBFLZY010000105.1:0-7773 GCA_040755975.1 Bacillota bacterium
AAAAGTCGCCGAAGAAAAAGCCCAGGCCGAAGTGCGCAACTCCGTAGTGGAGAAGGCGGTAGAAAACGCCCAGGTAGAGATCCCGAAGGAGATGGTGGACAATCGCGTAGAAGAAATGGTTAAGGAAACGGAGCAGCGCTTGCGGGTCCAGGGGATTCCCCTGGATACCTACCTGCAGTACCTGGGCATCACCCTGGCGCAAATGAAGGAGCAATTTCGCCCTGAGGCCCAAAGGAACCTGAAAACCACCCTTGTCCTGGAGGCCGTCGCCAGGCAAGAAAATCTCGAGCCGACTGAAGAAGAAATCCAGGCCGAAATAGAAGCGGTTGGCAAGCAGGTAAACCAGGACGTCGATGTAGTGAGGAAGGCCTTGGAGGCCCAGGGGCAGCTTTCCGGCCTGAAGAAAAGATTGCAGATGAATAAAGCGGTGCAATTTCTGGTGGACAAGGCAAAAATGATCGAGGATAATAGAAGTGAAGAAAGCGAAGAAAAAGCCGAAAATAAAACTCAAGAGGTTGTCCAGGATTAGCCCGTCCTGACGGTAATGCTATTAATTTTTATCAAATAGAGAAAGGATGATGTTATGTCGACTTTAGTGCCGTTTGTAATTGAAACAACCAACCGCGGTGAGCGGGCTTACGATATTTACTCCCGGCTTTTAAAAGACCGCATTATTTTTCTCGGCGGCCCTATTGACGATTACGTGGCCAACCTGGCCATCGCCCAGATGCTTTTTTTGGAAGCCGAGGACCCGGAAAAAGACATTCATCTGTACATCAATTCTCCGGGCGGGATAGTAACTGCGGGGATGGCCATTTACGATACGATGCAGTACGTGAAGCCGCCTGTTTCTACCATTTGTCTGGGCCAGGCAGCCAGTATGGCATCCTTTTTACTGGCGGCCGGCGCCAAAGGAAAGCGCTACGCCCTTCCCTACGCCCGGATTATGCTGCACCAGCCGTTGGGAGGCGTGCAGGGGCAGGCGACGGACATCGATATTCACGCCCGCGAAATTTTACGTTTAAGAGACATTATCAACGAGCTTTTAGCCAGGCATACCGGCCAGCCTAAAGATAAGATCGCTCACGATACTGAGCGGGACTTCTTTATGTCGGCCGCAGAAGCAAAAGAATACGGAATCATCGACGAGGTGTTTACCGTTCGCAAGTAAGCTAAGAAAAAGAGGTGGATGGTTATGTTCAACGAAAAGGGTCAGTTAAAGTGCTCCTTTTGCGGCAAATCACAGGATCAGGTAAAAAAGCTGGTCGCCGGGCCGGGGGTTTATATTTGCGACGAATGTATCGAGCTCTGCAATGAGATTATTGAAGAAGAATTAAATGAAGATCTGGGTCTGGAAATAGGAGATATTCCCAAGCCCAGGGAAATTAAAGAGATCCTGGATCAGTACGTCATCGGGCAGGAGGAAGCGAAAAAGTCCCTTGCCGTGGCTGTTTACAACCATTACAAAAGAATCAACCTGGGCGGCAAGGTTGACGACGTGGAGTTGCAAAAAAGCAACATCGTGATGCTGGGGCCCACCGGTTGCGGAAAAACTCTCCTGGCGCAGACCCTGGCCAGGCTGCTCAACGTACCCTTTGCCATCGCCGACGCCACCTCTCTCACGGAAGCCGGTTACGTTGGGGAAGATGTGGAGAATATCCTGTTAAAACTCATTCAGGCTGCCGACTACGATGTGGAAAAAGCGGAAAAAGGGATCGTCTACATCGACGAGATCGATAAAATCGCCCGGAAGTCGGAGAACCCCTCGATTACGCGAGACGTCTCCGGCGAGGGGGTACAGCAAGCTTTGCTCAAGATTCTGGAAGGGACGGTCGCCAGCGTCCCGCCGCAAGGCGGGCGCAAGCACCCGCACCAGGAGTTCATCCAGCTGGACACCACTAATATCCTTTTCCTTTGCGGAGGGGCTTTTGACGGGATAGAAAAAATCATTCAAAACCGGATCGGAAAAAAAGGGATTGGTTTCGGTGCCGAGCTCAAACCAAAGCGCGAGCAAAAGATCGGGGAAATTTTAAGGCGCATCATGCCGGAGGATCTTTTGAAGTACGGCCTGATTCCGGAGTTCGTCGGCCGGCTGCCGATCATCGTGACCCTGGATGCTTTGGATGAGGAAGCCCTGATCCGCATTTTGACCGAGCCGAGGAATGCCCTGGTGAAGCAGTATCAGAAGCTCTTTGAGCTGGACGGGGTGGACCTGGAATTTCAGCCGGAGGCGCTCAAGTGCATCGCTCAGGAAGCCCTGCGTCGGAATACGGGAGCCCGGGGCTTGCGGGCCATTCTGGAAGAGATCATGCTGGATGTAATGTATGAAATTCCTTCCCGGGAGGATATCGCCAAGTGCATCATAACCAAAGACACCATCTTGAAGAGGGAAAAGCCGCTGGTTGTGGCCGTGGAGCGCAAAAAGCGGAAGAAAGAGGAGACGGCGTAGAAGAAAGGCACAGAGGCACAGAGGCACAAAGGAAAAAGGGAATTAAGATTAATCTAAATACCGGGAGCATAGAAACGTAAAGGGAAAGGAGAAATAGGGATTCAGCAAAGAGGGCCGGGGTGAAAAACGGGGCGGGGGGTGTATATGATGGGGCACGTATTTGTTGATGTCTATTTAGAAGGGACGAAAGATCAAGAGAAAGTAACCATGCTGGTCGATACCGGGGCCACCCTGTCGGCAATTCCCAGGGATTTGGCGGATCGCCTCGGTGTGCCCAGGCTAGGACCGAGAAGGGTCCAGCTCGCTGACGGCAGGGAGCTTACCGTAGAGGCTGGGGTGGTGCATGTAAAAATCGACGGCCGGGAAGCTCCGACGACCGTTTTAATTTTGGGCAATGAGTCCCTTTTGGGGGTAGAAACTTTGGAAACCCTCGGTTTAAAGGTAAATCCCCACACCCGGCAGCTTGAGCCAGCCAGAACTTTTGTGCTGAGGCTGAAGTAAATAAAAATCTCCCAAAGGTTAGCATTAGCTTGAAAGCTGCCCTACTGCTTGCGTGATCGGGTTTAGTTGCCCGGTCTTTTTATTTTGCCCCTTTGTGCCTTAACCCCTTTTCTTTTTACTTTGCGCCTTGTTCAAGGTTTAGACCGGCACAATCAGGAAATAATAGATAATATAAGTTTTCTTTTTTTAATCGGTTTTCCGGCGATTGCTGTCAGTTTTCTATCATTGTGTTATTTGCGCGTTTCGCGCTGCCGGTTCGCTTGCCTCACCTGCGAATTCAGTCGTCGGACGTCGGACGTCGGACGTCGGACGTCAGAAAAAAGCGCGCTACCTAAACTTGTCTCAAAGGTGGTCTTCCGACGTCCGACATCTGACGACTGACGACCGGTATTGCCGGCCCTCCGCATATGTCGCTTCCTGGCAAATCGAACGGCGGGCCGCCATTTTCGTTTCCCGTTGGTGCCACGAAAGTGGCATGATGGTCTAATCCCTGTTTTTAAGGAGGTACCCGCGTGATGGAGTTTCCCGCCGGGCTGACGGGTTTTGTCACCTTCGTCCAGGTTTTTTTCGGGGTGATCATCGGCCTTTATTTCTGGAACCTGCTGAAAACCCAGCAATGGAGCAAAACAGCGGTAGAGCGGGAGTCGCATAAGGAATTAGAGAAGCTGCGGAAAATGCGCACAATTTCTTTGAGCGAACCGCTTTCCGAAAAAACGCGCCCAACCAAATTCGAGGAAATTATCGGCCAGCAAGAAGGTTTAAAAGCTCTGCGGGCGGCGCTCTGCGGCCCGAATCCCCAGCACGTGATCGTTTACGGCCCGCCGGGGGTGGGGAAAACGGCCGCCGCCCGCCTGGTGCTGGAGGAGGCCAAACGCAGCCCCCATTCTCCTTTTAAAGAGGACGCCAAATTTATCGAAGTGGATGCGACCATTGTCCGATTCGATGAAAGAGGGATAGCAGATCCTCTCATCGGCTCCGTTCACGACCCTATTTACCAGGGGGCGGGGCCCCTGGGCATGGCGGGGATCCCCCAGCCCAAGCCCGGAGCGGTGACCAAAGCACACGGCGGGATTCTTTTTATCGACGAAATCGGCGAACTGCACCCGATCCAGATGAACAAACTCCTGAAGGTAATGGAAGACCGGAAGGTGCTGCTGGAAAGCGCCTACTACAGCGCCGAGGACAGCAATATCCCCAGCCACATTCACGACATTTTTCAAAATGGACTGCCGGCGGACTTTCGCCTGGTCGGAGCGACCACCAGGACCACGGAAGATATTCCGCCGGCCATCCGTTCCCGCTGCCTGGAGATCTTTTTCCGGCAGTTGCTGCCCGAAGAAATTGCCGTGATCGCCCGCAATGCGCTGGCGAAAATCGGTTTCACCATGGAAGACGAGGGCTTGCAGGTTATTAAAAAATACGCCACCAACGGGCGCGAAGCGGTGAACATTATTCAAATTGCCGCCGGGGTGGCCCTGACGGAAGGAAGAAGAAGGATTAGTCGGGCCGACGTGGAGTGGGTGGTGAACAGCGGGCAGTATTCCCCCCGCCCGGACAAAAAGATCGCCGCCAGCCCGCAGGTAGGGGTGGTCAACGGGCTGGCCGTGTATGGTCCGGGGATGGGCAGCCTGCTGGAAATCGAGGCAACCGCCCTGCCGGCGGGGCGCGGTCAGGGGAAAGTAACCATCACCGGCGTGGTCGAAGAGGAAGAGTTGGGCGGCCGGGGGCGCACCTTCCGCCGCAAAAGCATGGCCCGCGGGGCGGTGGAAAACGTGCTTACCGTTTTGCGGCGGATTACCGGCGTGGAGCCGCGGGACTACGATTTGCACATTAATTTTCCGGGGGGTGTTCCGGTCGACGGCCCTTCCGCCGGCGTGGCGGTTGCCGTGGCCGTTTATTCCGCCATTACCGGGATTGCGGTGGACAACAAAGTGGCCCTGACCGGGGAAATGTCCATCCGGGGCCTCGTCCTCCCCGTGGGCGGAATCGTGGCCAAAGTGGAGGCGGCCCGCTGCGCCGGGGCAGGGAGGGTTTTGATCCCCAAAGAAAATTTTCAGGAACTCTTCGCTAAATTTGCCGACATCGAGGTAATTTCCATCGAAAGGTTGGAAGAGGCGCTCACCTACGCGCTGGTGGAGGAACCCGAGTTAATCTGCAAAGTAAAAAGTCCCGGGCACCGGGAAATGCTGGCGGCGACCGGGCTGATCCCCGCGCCAAACAATAACAGGAATTGGGAATTAGGAATTGGGAATTAAGAATAAAGTTTAACAGGACAAAGGCACAAAGACAAACAGTGTTTCGCCGTCAATGGAGGGAACGTTGGATTGTTGCAGGCAATTCCAGCTCCTGCCGAGATCTTCCGGAGAAATCTCCCGAAAAATTAATCATCCTGCAGCTAAAACCTGGCCTTGCCCAGGTTTCTTCTTTTCTGGGACTTATTTCAGTAGCAGCCGGAGGCGGTTTATGTTAAAATAAAGTAGGCACGTCAAGATGGAGTACAAGATACAATATAGAAGGAGGTGCAGCCATGGGTTCCCAGACCAGAGCTTTACCGTTACTGCCTTTAAGGGGCGTGCTCGTCTTTCCCTACATGGTGATCCACCTGGACGTGGGCAGGGAAAAATCCATTCAGGCAGTGGAAGCGGCCATGATGGGTGAGCGCCTGATTTTTCTCGCTACGCAAAGGGAAGCTCAAACCGATGATCCTTGTGAAGGTGATATTTTTCTGACGGGTACCGTGGCTGAGGTGAAACAGCTTTTAAAATTGCCGGGAGGAACCATCCGCGTGCTGGTCGAGGGGGTGGCCCGGGGAAGGGTCAGGAGATTTGTCAGGTTGACGCCTTTCTTTAAAGTAGAGATCGAACAATATACCGACGATCCGGTCAAAACTCCCGAAGTCGAGGCCTTGATGCGGAACCTGATTTTCCAGTTTGAGCAATATATCAAGCTGTCCAAGCGCGTTCCGCCGGATATGATGTCCTCCGTGGTGAACCTGGAAGAACCGGGGCGCCTTTGCGATACCATCGCTTCCCATCTGGCTTTGCGTATTGAGGAAAAGCAAGAGCTGCTGGAAGCTGTCGATATTCTCGAGCGGATGGAGAAGTTGTCCGGCTTTTTAGCCAAAGAGCTGGAAATCGTGGAGCTGGAACGGAAAATCAACGTGCGCGTACGCAAGCAAATGGAGAAAACCCAGAAGGAATATTACCTGCGCGAGCAGATCAAGGCCATCCAGAAGGAGCTGGGGGAGAAGGACGAAAGGGTGGCCGAGGCAGAGGAGTACCGCCAGAAAATCGCCGAGGCGAAACTGCCGAAAGAGGTTGAAGAGAAGGCTTTAAAAGAGGTCGAGCGGCTGGAAAAAATGCCCCCCCTGGCGGCGGAATCCACGGTGGTGCGCAACTATCTGGACTGGCTGATCGCCCTGCCCTGGAGCAAGAGCACCCGGGACCGGCTCGATATTCAGTTGGCTGAACAAATACTTGACGAAGATCATTACGGCCTGCAAAACGTTAAGGAACGCATCCTGGAGTACCTGGCGATCCGAAAACTGTCCAAAAGGATGAAAGGCCCCATTTTGTGTTTTGTAGGGCCGCCCGGAGTGGGGAAGACCTCCCTGGGGAAATCCATCGCCAGGGCCCTGGAGCGCAGATTTGTGCGCATTTCCCTGGGGGGCGTGCGCGACGAAGCGGAAATCCGGGGGCATCGGCGTACATACGTGGGGGCTTTGCCGGGCAGGATAATTCACGGGATGCGCAACGCCGGCTCGAAAAACCCCGTTTTTTTACTCGACGAAGTAGACAAAATGAGCATGGACTTTCGCGGGGACCCTTCCGCGGCCTTGCTGGAGGTGCTGGATCCCGAACAAAACAACAGTTTCAGCGACCACTATATCGAGATCCCTTTTGACCTTTCGAACGTGATGTTTATTACCACGGCGAACATCCAGCACAATATTCCGCGGCCGCTTTTGGACCGCATGGAAGTAATCACCATTTCCGGCTACACGGAAGAGGAGAAGGTGCAGATTGCCCTCCGCCACCTGCTGCCCAAGCAACTAGCCCAGCACGGTTTGGCGGTAGGGATGCTCGGTATTTCGGAGAATACAATCCGGAAAATCATCCGGGAGTATACCCGGGAGAGCGGTGTACGCAACCTGGAGCGCGAACTGGCCGCCATTTGCCGCAAAGCGGCCAAGCAAATCGTCACCAAAAACGCCAAGAAAGTGCGGGTCACCGTCCATAACCTGGCGCAATTTTTGGGCGCTCCGCGCTACCGGTACGGGGTGGCCGAAAAGGACGACCAGGTGGGCACGGCCACCGGCCTGGCCTGGACGGAAGCCGGCGGGGACACGCTGAATATCGAGGTTACTTTGTATAAGGGCAACGGGCGCCTGATCCTCACCGGCAAGCTGGGCGAAGTGATGAAAGAGTCCGCCCAGGCCGGGTACAGCTACGTGCGGAGCAGGGCGGGCCTGCTGGGCATCGAAGAGGATTTCTTCGAGAAAAACGATATTCACGTGCATATCCCGGAAGGGGCCATCCCGAAGGACGGTCCGTCGGCGGGGATAACCATGGCCTGCGCCCTGGCGTCGGCCCTCACCGGCCGGAAAGTAAGGCACGAGGTGGCCATGACCGGCGAGGTAACCCTGCGCGGCCGGGTGCTGCCCGTCGGGGGAATTAAAGAAAAGGTGCTGGCCGCCCACCGGGCGGGCATTAAAAAGATCCTCCTGCCCAGGGAAAACGAGAAGGACCTGGAGGATATCCCGAAGAAGATCAAGAGCCAGCTGGAATTTGTTTTCGTGGAACATATGGATGAAGTTCTGGAAG
>JBFLZY010000106.1:0-7552 GCA_040755975.1 Bacillota bacterium
TCCAGGGAAAGAACCTTGTCCAGGTTGTCCTCCAGCCAGGCAAAAAAAACGGCGTCCGCGATGACACCGTATTTAATCACCTCGGCCAGCCCTGCTTTCAGTTCGCGCGGCTCCAACGTAGAAAGCGTATTTACATCGGCAAGGACAACTTTCGGCTGGTAAAAAGCGCCGATGATATTTTTGCCGCGGGGGTGGTTTACCGCCACCTTGCCTCCCACGCTGCTGTCCACCTGGGCGAGCAGGGTGGTCGGCGCCTGGATAAAAGGCACCCCGCGCATATAGGTGGCGGCCACGAAGCCGGCGAGGTCCCCCACCACCCCGCCGCCGAGGGCGACGACCGGCGATTGCCGGTCCAGACCGCCGGCGTAGGCCAGGTCGTAAAGATTTTCCGCGACGGCCAGGCTTTTGGCTTCCTCCCCGTCGGGCACTTCCGCCACGATTGCTTCAAAACCGCCTTCCCGGAGGCTTTTTTCCACCAGCTCCCCGTAAAGCGCGCCCACTTTAGGATTTGTAACCAGCAGCGCTTTTTCGCTTAAACCCAGGCTCTTTAGATAAACGCCCAGTTCGGCAAGCAGCCCGGAGCCGATGTAGATATGGTAACTGCGTTCGGCGAGTTTTACCAGGATATCGACGGTCATCGGCTTTCCTCCGAATCTAACCTCAATTTACGGGAGGCGCATGTTTTCTATTTCTTTTTTGCGATTACTTTCTGTAAGATAAACAATTATTTCGTCCACCACCCTGTCCGGCAGGCGGTTGCCCGTATCTACCGTGTAGTCCGCCACCTGGTAAAACGGTTTTCGTTTGGCCAGGAGTTCTTGAATTTGCACCCGCAAATCCCCTTTTTTATTCAGCAGCGGCCGTTGTTTTTTGCCCCTGACCCGCTGATAGATTACTTCCGGGTCGGCGGCAAGGCAGATCAGGATCCCGTTTCTTTTTAAATCGGCGACATTGTCCGGATTTAAAACCGCCCCTCCGCCGGTGGCAATCACCATTCCTTCACTCCGGGAAAGCTTTTGAATCACCAGTCTTTCCTCCGAACGAAACCTCAGTTCGCCATCCTGGGCAAATATCTGGGGGATGGTTTTGCCCGTTACCCGTTCGATTTCCTTGTCGGTGTCGACAAACTCCCGACCCAGCCGGTTGGCCAGACGTTTCCCAATGGCTGTCTTGCCCGTACCCATAAAGCCGATCAGAACTATGTTTTTCTTCATTATCACCCTCCCGGTTATCTTCCAACCTCTACATGGCCGAGCCAATTGCCGAAAATGTCTTTCGCGAAGCTGGTGCCGGTCTTAAACGGGAGGTCGAAAAGCTCGGCAATCGTCGCGGCTACGTCCGCAAAGGTCGCCCTTATGCCCAGGTTTACCCCCGGACGTACGCGCCAACCATAAACTAAAACAGGAACGTATTCCCGGCTATGGTCGGTGCCGGGGGTTGTCGGATCGCATCCGTGATCGCCGGTAATAATTAAAATATCCCCGGCGCTCAAGGCGCCAATTATTTCCGGAAGGCGGCGGTCAAAGGCAGTGAGCGCTTCCGCGTACCCCGACGCGTCGTTCCGGTGGCCGTAAACCATGTCAAAATCGACCAGGTTGGTAAAAATAATCCCCCGCCCGTTCTCCTTTATGAATTCAATAGTTTTTTTCACCCCGTCCATATTGTCCGTCGTATGGGCAGTCCTGCTAATCCCCCGGCCGGCGAAAATATCCGCAATTTTTCCTACGGCCGACACGGCCAGGCCATTTTCTTTAAGGACATCTAAAATGGTCGGGCCGGGAGGTTGTAAAGAAAAGTCGTGCCGCCTGGCCGTGCGGATAAAAGCACCCGGGCGGCCGATAAAGGGTCTGGCGATGACGCGCGCGACGGCGTGCTCGCCGGTCAGCAAATCGCGTGCTATCCGGCAGATCCTGTATAACTCCTGAACGGGAATAATTTCCTCGTGGGCGGCGACCTGGAAAACGCTATCCGCGGAGGTGTAAACGATCGGGTAGCCGGTACGCATGTGTTCCGCGCCGAGCTCGGCGATAATTTCCGTCCCGGAAGCCACTTTATTACCCAGCACGCGCCTGCCGATCCGCTCTTCAAAGAACTCGATCAATTCTTGCGGAAAGCCGTTTGGGTACACCGGAAAGGGCCTGTCCAGGATCAGACCGGCAATTTCCCAGTGGCCGGTGGTGGTATCCTTTCCCGGCGAACGTTCGGCCATTTTACCAAAACTTCCGGCCGGGTTTGCCGCCGGCAAAACCCCGGGAATTTCTACGATATTTCCCAATCCGAGCCGGGCCAGATTGGGGAGCCTTAGCTCCCCAACAGCCCGGGCGGTGTTGACAAGCGTATTGCTTCCTTCGTCGTCATATTTGCCCGCGTCCGGCAGAGCGCCGATCCCGACGCCATCCAAAACGATGATTATAAAACGGCTAACGTGTTCAATTTCCAGCAACTAAAAAGACTCCCTTGCTGACTTTTTAAGTAAATTTAATATGCCCGGGGGTGGGCCTGGTCATATATTTCCCTTAACCTCGCCCTGGTTAAGTGCGTGTAAATTTGCGTAGTGCTGATATCCGCGTGCCCCAACAGTTCCTGCACGGAGCGCAAATCGGCCCCGTTTTCCAGCATGTGCGTGGCAAACGAATGGCGCAGCGTATGAGGATGGATTTCTTTGTTTATCCTGGCAGCGAACGCGTACTTTTTAATGATTTTCCAGAAGCCCTGCCGGGTCAGGCGGTGGCCCCGCCGGTTGACGAAGAGGGCGGAGGTTAACTTTCCCCTGGTTAGTTTTGCTCTGGCCCGCATCAGATATTCCGAAACGTAAAAGGTGGCCACGCTTCCCAAAGGAATTATCCGCTCTTTAGAACCTTTCCCCAGGCAGCGAATAAACCCGTGTTTCAAATTGACCTGGTCGAGATCGAGCGAGATCAGTTCCGACACCCGGATTCCGGTGGCGTAAAGCAACTCCAGCATGGCCTTATCCCGCAAGCCGGCCGGGTCGGTAACCCGCGGCTGGTTAAGCAAACTCTCTACTTCCGCAATGCTGAGTACCTGGGGCAGTCTTTCCCCAACCCGGGGTGATTCCAGGTTGTTTGTGGGGTCCTGGGGTAATAATCCCTCGTTTAACAGGAAGCGATAGAAAGTTCTCAGCGCCGCCAGGCGGCGGGAAACTGTCGCCGCAGCCCTGCCCTCACGCTTTAGCTTTAAAAGATAAAGGATGATTGCCTGCCTTGCCGCCTGGGAAAGGGGTTCCAGCCTTTCTTTTTTACAAAAGGCGGAAAAGTCGCTCAGGTCGAGCCGGTAAGAAACCAGAGTATTCTCGGCCAGCCCCCGCTCCAGGAGCAGGTAGTTAATAAAGTTATCCACCAGCCTTTCCACGCGTCGCCTCACCCCCCAAAAATCGGTAACTTTTTTGATTCACCATAGTCTCCCGATTAAGAATCAGACTTTGATCAGGTTGTACGCGCGTGTTCCCAGGCCGGCTTCCTGTGCATAGGCAAGCTGGCGCTCCCAGTTGGCGTTCGGCCAGATGGCACCAAACTTGTCCACCGCATCTTCGTGGCCGGCCAGCCTGGATTCGGGCAAACCCCTTTCTTTATTCACCAGGTCGACGCAGGCCTGGTCCAGGGCAACCGGGTCTAAAGACGCCAGGATGCCGATGTCCCGCACGATCGCGGCGTCCGTCCAACCGGCGCAATCACATTCGGGAGAAACGTTCAACACAAAGTTGAAAAACCCCGCCTTGTTTTGTTTATTTTTTAATACCCCGGCGGCATATTCCACAATTTTTTCCTGGGCAATGTGGGGTTCGGTTTTCCAGTTGATGGCAATGGCCCGGTGCGGGCAGGTAATGGTGCATTCGCCGCACCCGAGGCATTTTTGCGCATCGATCCGGGCCTTTTGCTTTTCCCCGCCGACCGTAATTGCCCCGGCCGGGCACCACTCTTCGCACCTGGCGCAGCCGAGACATTCTTCTTCGTTCACTTCCGGGAGCACGTCGGAATGCATCATTTGTTTTCCACCCCGGGAGCCCGCGCCCATCCCGAGATTTTTTAAAGCGCCCCCGAAGCCTACCATTTCGTGACCCTTAAAATGACTGACTACCAGCAAAGCGTCGGCGTGGTAGACGGCGCTGCCGATCTTTACTTCCGCGAAGTGTTTCATGTGCACCGGCACGTTCACGTAATCCTTGCCAACCAAACCGTCGGCAATGATCAGGGGAGCGTCCACGACGGCATAGCCAAATCCGTTTTCGATTGCCGTTTGCAGGTGATCGACGGCATTGGCCCGGCTGCCTACGTAAAGGGTATTTGTATCGGTGAGAAAAGGCCTTCCCCCCAGGCTTTTCACCTGATTAACCAGCCGGCGGATAAACTGGGGCCGCACATAACCCGTGTTTCCCCGCTCCCCGAAGTGCACTTTCAAGGCAACCAAGTCTTTGGGGGCAATCAATTCTTTCATGCCGGCCCGGACAAATAATTTTTCCAGTTTGTCGAGCAGGTTTTCTTTATGTTTGGCGCGCATGTCCGCAAAAAATACCTCGGCGACCATTACTTTCCCCCTCGGTAAAATGTATTTTATTTTAATCATTCTATATAAACTAAACTTTTCCTTTCACTTATTGATTAGTTTATAAAGTCGTCCGGATCAGTCCCGAAGTCAGGCGGGTCAACCAGGGGGAAAAATATGCTTCAATTAAACCGGCGCCAAGGGTCATGGCCATAACCGTCAGCATGATGAAGGTATAGCCCACCAGGCAGTTCCATAGTTTAACCCTGTAATTGTTGTGCCGCCTGAGGCTGAGTGAAGCAAAGGAGATAGCCGTCACCACGCCAATTAACAGAGCAGGCAGGTATAAAAGGTTTTGGGGAAGAATAGCGGCAGCCGCCAAAAAAAATCCCGGCCAGGACATGGTTTTGGTCAAGCAAGAAACGGCAAAACCCAAAATGAAACCGCGTCCCAAAACCAGCCCTAAAATGAAGGGGATACCCACAAAGGTTAAACCCAGAAAATAAATAATACTGATGAAGATGATATTTTCGTATAAAATCGCCCGGGCCGCCCGGGTGGAATCAAGGGGCAAGATTTCTATTTGCTTTAAAAAAACATTCAGATAACTGTCTATTTCGGTAGTTTGTTCGGCAGGAAGATTGTTTACAGTTAAAACCCCCAGCCCGGCACCCAGAATAAAAAAGGCCGCCGCGATCAGGTACAAGGGCCAGTTTTGCTTGAAAACCCAAAGGCTTTTCCAGGCCGTCCACATTCCCGTTCCCCCTTGCCCTAACCTGTTTAGTTTATCTTTATGGTAACTAAAATTGAATTATACTTCGAGACCCCATTTATTGCCGGTTAACTACCCGGGTCCGGGTTCTTTTCAGAATCAATTTAAAAATGTACTCTGCAGCCAGAACGTCTTCAAGGGAATTGGCGCTCGCGGCAACTATGGCGATATCTTTTTGATGTTGGCGGGCGGCCGCGCAGGCCCGCCGGGCTGCGGCCAGAGCGCAGGCGGAGCCGCTCTTTTTGACCGTCCGGGCCACGGTGCCCGTTAAAACGGCTGGGGAGCCGCCGGTCAGCGCGGCGTCAAAGGCAACCCCTCCGGCTTTTGTGGCGACCACCACCACCCGCCCTTGAAAATCAGCCAGTTTCACGGTTTCCGCGCCCAGGTTCGGCAAGACAGCTTCTACATTTGCCCCGCTCTCCCGGACTCCCCGGAGCACTTTTTGTACCCCGGACAGCCTTTCCCGGTCGGAGCCTACGCGCGGTTCGGCAATGAGGATTACGCCGGCATTAAAAGAACAGGCGTGCTCACCCGCCAGGCGCCCCACCCGTACCTGGTCGACGGGCACCGGTGGGGAAGCGTCGTCGGGAGCGGCTCCGTATACGGCCAGCGCTCCCTCATCCAGCGCCGCTTCACAAACGGTAGACATATCAATTACGTCCACAATCATCACGATCTGCCCCCGGCAGGCTGCCCGGGCCGCCCCGCCGGCGTCAGCCGTAACGTAGACGACAGGAGGCAACCGGCTCACCCCCAATCGCTTTTTAGCGTCACCAACATAAGATGAAGGCCGCCGTTCGATTTGCCAGGAGCGACCCGGCACTCACCGGCGATCAGGTTGCTTCGATGTCAGCCGGTGCCATTTGTGACAGCAGAACAATAAGTATACTGGGCGCCGGTGAGTTTCGGACAGGTGAGTGCCGGGTCAGCCCGGAGCATCGGAGCGACGGCAAACGAACGGCGGGCAAAGGGATATTCCCAAGGTATTGACCGCGTAAATTCCCGCCGCCCCCGCGGCCAGAAAATACTCCGGATCCTCTTCAAGGGTCCTGCCCATCGTCGTAACTTCCAGGGCACATTCCCGGATCGCCTGCAGCGTCAAAGCAGCATCCAGAAAAACAACCCGGTGCCTGGCCAGGATTCCGCTTTCCAAAAGCTGCTGCTCGACGTAAGCTTTTTTTTCGGGGGGCATTTCCGGCAGAGTCACCGTGCACCTGGATAAAGCTATGTCGCCCAGGGCGGTGCGGGTGTGGTGGCTCAAGCCCCGGTGCCGCTCCCGGGTGTCGGCAAAACTTATCCGGGGCACGGCGATGGGCAGGCCCTCCAAAATGTTCACGGCGTTGACCAGTTCCCCCTGTTCCAGGGCGGTATGCGCGAATTTATGCCCCGCGCCCGCAACTCCGGGCCCCGTGGCGGCGATAATCACGTCTGCTCCGGCCGCTCCTTTGGCCGCCAAAAGGCCGCTGTAGGTAGTGATGGCTTCGTAGTCGCCGCCAAAGGCGTGGCCGCAGGTCACCGTGGCGGCCAGCAACCCTTTTTGCTTCAACCCGGCGACCAGTTTGCTCAGCGAAATGGGCAGCGCGCCGCCGTCGGTCATTAAATAAACCAGGCGGGCTTTGCCGCCGCTGAGCTTGTGCACAACTGCCGCCACGGGGCCCAAAGCGCTGTGCAAAGAGGCGACGATCACCGGTGTCTTGGCAAGCGAGCTGGTGGCTCGAAAAAGCTTATGCTGCGGATGGTCTTCTTCTTCGATGGCCAGAACCTTTACCTGGGCGGGGGTGTAGCGGACTTTCACGATGTGCCCTTTTTCCGAAGCTTCCTTTTGGGAAACGTTCAAATTGGCCAGCACAAAGTGGTCGCCGCCCGTGCCCAGCTTTTTATAAACGGCGGTGGTGTTCAAGATGACTTCATCACCTAGTTGCACCGGGCCGGTTAAATCCGGGTAGTTGATTGCCCGTTCCCTTTCGCCCTCCACGATCACTTCTATTTCGCTTGCCCCGGGCCGGGTTTCCGTTACTCCGGCAACCTTTCCCTTGCGGATCCGGATCATCGGTTAACCTCGTTGGCCAGGCGGATAATCTCCAAGACCAGTCTTGCGCTGTTCACAAGATCCTCTACCTTGATGAATTCTTCCGTCGTATGCACCTTTTGCATGCCGATGCCCAGGTTGGCGCAGGCAATGCCGTGCTGGTTGAAAATGTTGGCGTCGCTGCCGCCGCCGCTGCTGACCATTTTTGGGAAAAGGTTAAGACTGCGGGCGGCGGCCGCGGCCAGTTGGAC
>JBFLZY010000107.1:0-7516 GCA_040755975.1 Bacillota bacterium
ATGGTTGGTATTATCCAGCCTTTCCTGGTCATCAACTTCACCTCTTTGTTAAACTCTTAAAACCGCCGGGAAGGAAGAGCAGAACGAGCAAAAAGATTACCAGGCCGACGACGTCCTTGTAGCCCATGGAAATGTAACTGGCACCCAAAGACTCGGCAATCCCTAAAGTCAGACCGCCGAAAATGGCGCCCATGGTGCTCCCCATTCCGCCCAGAATGGTAATGATAAACGCTTTCGCCGTGAACAGGTGGCCGATATCCGGCCAGAGATAAAACAAGGGCAGCAAAAGCGAACCCCCGGCAGCGGCCAGCGCAGAACCGATCCCGAAAGTAATTACGGTTACCCGGGGGGCGTTCACACCCATATAAATAGCCGCGTTGCGGTCCTGCGCGGTGGCCCGGATGGACCTGCCTAAATCGGTGCGGGTGAGAAAGAGATGCAAAAAGTACGTAAAGGCCATGGCAATGAAAAAGCCGATGGTCATCGGAACGCTGATGGACATATCCCCGATAAAAAACGTGCTGCTGGAATAAGGGGTGGTTACCGAACGGTAGTCGGATTTGAAAATGAGCCGGATTACTTCCGTTAAGACAAGCATTATCCCAACCGTTAACAAAACCTGGTTTTCCGGTAAGATCGATTCAACCTCCACCAGGCGGTTGATCATGTACCTTTGCATTACACAACCAATCAGAAAAAGAGCGGGCATGGCAATAAACATGCCGATATACGGGTCCAGCCCCCATTGTTGATAGCAAACATAGGTAATGTACATGCCCACCATGACCAGCGCGCCGTGCGCCAGATTGATAATCTTCATCACACCCATGATCAGGGTCATCCCGATGGCAATCAGGGCATACATACCGCCCAGCAAAAAACCGCAAATAACCGTTTGTCCAAATAAAGCCATTCAAATTACCTCCTGTGCGGGAAGAGGAGGGAGAGAAGGAATTTCTCCCCCTCCTGCCTACCTTCCTGGCTACTTCCTTTCTTTCCACTTCGGCACCGGGTAAACTAAATTCGCCGAAGCCGCTTCCTCCGGCCAGACGACCTCCAGTTTGCCTTTCTGCCACTGCACAACGTAAGTGGTCGGCTTATCCTGGTTGGTATACCCTTCCCAATCTTCAAACTTGATGGGCCCCATAATGGTCATCAGGTCGGTTTCCTTTAAAGCCTTCTGGATCCCCGCCGGAGTGAAATCCTTCGCCCGGCCCAGGGCATCGGCAATTACGTACATGGTGGCGTAAGCCTGTGCTCCGTGATAATCGGGTTCCTTGCCGTATTTATCTTTATACTTATTGAAGTAGTCGGCCGCTCCTTTCCAGGCGACGTTGGGAATCCAGAGAGTGGTAGAAGCCACGTATTCAGAAGCGTCTCCGGCGTTTTCTTTAAATTCCGGCATGGTGTAGCCGGCGGCGCCGCCGATAAACAGGTTTACATTGAAATCAAGCTCTTTCATCTGCTTGGTGATTAGCGAAGCGTCCATTACGTAGGACACGGCAAAAACCACATCGGGGTTGGCTTTCTTCATGTTCGCCAGCATGGGTTTAAAGTCGATGGCACCTTTTTCGTAAGCCTGGTCAAAAACGATGTTAATGCCCTTTTGTTTGCAGACCTCCCGGAAACCTTCGGCGGAACTGGTGCCGAAATCGGTATTTTCATAGATTACCGCCATGTTTTTGGGCTTAATCACCTTGTCCATTAAATCCCACAGGGCGCCCGTGTATTTGCTGGCCGGTGCGGCCGTGCCCCGGAATATCCACTGCCAACCCTGTTGCGTAATTTTGTCCGCGGAACCGGTCACAATCAAGAAGGGAATACCCCTGGACTGCGCGGTGCCGGCGATCACGTTGGTATTGGCGCTGCTGTAGCCGCCGCTGACCATAGCCACCTTATCCTGGTTGATTAACTTTTCGGCAGCCGCCTTGGCGGCGTCTTGCTTGCTCTGGTCGTCTTCAAAAAGCAACTCGATTTCTTTTCCTCCGACGGTCGTTTTGCCGGCTGCTTTCAACTCCTCGTAGGCCATTTCCATGGAATTTTTCTCCATGGCTCCAAACATCGCTTCACTCCCTGTCAGAGGGAGAATAACCCCCACTTTCACGGTTTCTTTTTTCGCCGCCTGTTCCTGCGGCTTGGCGCCCCCTCCTCCGCAGCCACCAACAACCATAATCCCGATGATCATTACCGCAGCCACGAAAATGCCCGTAATCCTCTTCATTTTTTCACTCCTTCCTTATTTTGAAATTTTCCCAACACTCCTCCAACTTGCGCTTCTGCCTCCACTGTCCGGCAAGCAATCCTTTCTTGCTTCCCACCCCCCAACAAACACCTTTCTTTAAAACCACGGATGTTTTTTAAGGCTGGTGCGACCATTCACGCAGGGCATTAATCAGATCGGGCCCGACAACGGGTGCAAACTTAGTGTAGAGCGGCTCCCATACTTTCTTCCAGACCTTCCTTTCCTCCTCCGTCTGGACGTGGATTTTAACCTTGCCGGAAGCTTTCATCCTGGCCAGATCGCGTTCATTTAATTCCTTTGCCTTTTCCCTTTCCCAGGCGGTAACTTCCGCCATGGTTTCCTGGATTATTTTCCGGACGTCCTCAGGCAGCGATTGCCAGAAGGAAGCATTTGTTAAGACGACGTAGCACATAAAGCCGTGGTTGCTGATGGTGATGTAGGGCTGGACCTCGTAAAATTTTTGGGAGACGATATTGGACATGGTATTTTCCTGGCCGTGCACCGCGCCGCTGGCCAGAGCCCGGTAAACTTCGTTAAAAGGCAGCTGAACGGTTTCTGCTCCGAAAGCATGAAACTGTTCTTCCAGTACCCTGCTGTTCATCATAACGCGAAAAGTCAATCCGTAAAAATCGGCGGGATAAACAAGCGGCCGTTTATTGCTGGTCATCTGTTTAAAACCGTTATCCCAGTAAGCCAGGGGCAAAAGATTGTTCTTCCTCATGGCGTCGGCCAGCTTTTTGCCGATTTCGCCATCCGTGGCCCGGTGGACCTGATCCGTGTCGGTAAAAGCATAAGGTAGATCAAACAACTGCATTTCCGGAAACATTTCGCCAAGTTTAGAGGTAGTGGGGGCAATCAACTGCACTTTGTTTTCTTCCAGGGCGGTTAATTCTTCGCCGTCTTTATATAAGACCGAGTTGGGAAAAACCTGCACCTCCACCCGGTTCCCCGTGCGCTCTGCCACCAGCCTCGCAAACCATAAGGCCGCCTGCCCTTTGGGCGTATCTTCAGCAACGACGTGAGAGAATTTGATGACAATTTTCTCGCCGGGCTTTACCTGCTCGCGATCGGGCAATCTTTTTGCGCAACCGGGTAACGTTATTGCTACGACGAAAATAAACAAGCAACAAAACAAGCGGTTCACTTTTGAAAAACTTACTCCTTTCCCGATCTGCCCGGCCATGTCCCGCTTTGAAAACTATTCTGAAAATAATACAAATACATTTTAATTTATGGAAATTAAAAATTACAATATTCTGACCATATTTATATTTATGGTCTTTTTGTTCTCGGCAACCTTAAATAGCTTTATACCTTTTGATGGGGCGGCCGACAGACCCGTATTGCAACTCTAGCTCTACTTTTCCCCGCAGGCAGAGGTATTCCAGATAGCGTCTGACGGTAACTCTCGCCAGACCCAAATCGACGGCAATTTCTTCTGCCGACAACGGTTGCTTTTGCTTGAGCAGGTACAGTAAAATCTGCCTTAAAGTGAGTTCATTTAACCCTTTGGGCAAGTCTTCTCCACTGCCGACACTTCTCCGGGTTAATGATAAGCCGTCCAACTCTTCCTGCTGGAAAAAAGGCTTTTTGCTCAGGCGCTTTTTCAACAAAGCGTAATTTTCCAGGGCAATCTGGAGACGGTTAAATTTAAAGGGCTTAATTATATAATCAACTGCTCCGTAACGAAAAGAATTCTGGATTGTTTCCGCGTCGTGGGCCGCCGTAACCAGGATCACATCGGTCGGCAGGCCCTGTTTTCTGATTTCCTGCAGGGCGGCCACACCGTTCATGTCTGGAAGATAGACATCCAAAAGGGCCAGGGAAGGACTCAGCTCGCCAATCATGACCAGGGCTTCCCTGCCTGTTTTCGCCACCCCTACCACCTTAAAGCCGGGCACGGCGTTTACAAAGCTGCGGTTTATTTCGATGACCATGGGGTCGTCTTCGACGATCACTACGTCAATGCAGTCCATTCGGATTATCCCCCACTTTCGAAACATTAAACACACAATGAGCAAGGTAAAAATAGGTATCCAGGTAACCAGCCGGGGCATGGAATTAGGGTAAATTTCAGTGAAACCGCTCGACTTAAGCCGGGGCATGGCCCTGCACTCACCGAACACTCCTTGTTTGCTACCGGTTAGCAGCTTTTTTAGTTGCCGATAGCAACCACGAAGATATGGGAACAGGGAGTGCCGGTCCTTGAGCTGCCGCCTTTGTTAATGAGTGCGGACCCGAAGCGAGCCTGGTACTCTTACTCGCAAAGCAGGAGTGAGTTGGGACAAAGCCATGCCCCGGGGGGTTAAGTGAATACTTACGACTTCGGGATGCTGATTTTGATCTCTGTTCCTTTCCTTGGCCGCGATTTCATTTCCAGCACACCCCCCAGGCGAGTGAGGTGCGCCTTCACCAGATACAGGCCGAGGCCGCGTCCCTTTTCCGCCTTCGTCGAAACCCCGCGCTCGAAAATCCGCTCCCGGAGTTCTTCCGGAATGCCCGTTCCGGAATCCCGGATAATAATCCCCAATTCATCCGGCCGGTCAAAGATGCCGAAATAAATTTGCCTCTGCGAAGGTTCCAGATCTTTGACGGCATCCAAGGCGTTTTCCAATAAATTGCCCAGGATTACCACCAGGTCGGATCCGTCGATAAAAGAAGGCAAAGCCTGCAGACGGCTTTGGCGATCGATGGTCATGTTGATTTGGAGTTCTTTGGCCCGGCTGTACTTGCCCAGCAGAAGCCCGGCGATACTGTACTCCCGGATGTGGCGCGTAAGAAAATTAGTAATTTCCTCCTGTTCCTCGGTCACCTGAAAAATAAAGTCCAGCGCCTGGTCTGATTTACCCAGCTGGATTAGCCCGGCAATGGTATGGAGTTTATTCATGTACTCGTGATTTTGGACCCTTAAAGCCTCAATAAAAGTTTTTACGCCGGTCAACTCTTCAGCTAACCGGTTTAACTCCGTTTTGTCCCGCAGGGTGGCCACCGCGCCCACCACCATCCCCTTGACCTTAATGGGAACGCAATTGCTGATGACCGTTGTGCCGTTAAAAACAAATTCCTGGTTTAATTCCGGCTCCCCGCTTTTTAAAACGCGGGAAAGAAAATCTTTGGCAATGACCCTGCTAACAGGCCGGCCTACCACCTGTTCACCGACCCCCAGAAGACGGCCGGCTTCCCTGTTCAGCAACGTAATATTCTCGTGGTTGTCAATGGCAATAACTCCTTCGCCCATTGCCTGAAAAGTTGCGTTGCGCTCCTCTAAAAGCCGCCCGATTTCTTCCGGCTCCATTCCGAACATTGCCCCTTTAATCCGGCTGGCCAAAAACAAAGAGCCAACCAGGCCTACAAACAACCCCACCGCCAGGGAAGGGTAGATTTGCGGATGAATAACCCTGAGCAGTTCGCCGGCAGTGGGAGTAAGCACGCCCACCACCACCACCCCGACCTGCCGCGTCCCTTCATCGGTTTTGACGGGTGTAAAAGCACGTACGGAAGGGCCCATTATCCCCGTTGTATAGGAGATATATTCGCGATCATGCAGGGAAAGATTGATATCTTCATCCTCAAAAGGTTTTCCAATGCGTTCCGCGATTGGGTGGGAATAACGGATTTTATGCAGATCAACAATCACTATGTAATCAACACCCGTAGCCAGCCGGATCTTTTCGGCAACGGGCTGGATCGCCTTCTCCCCACCCGGCTTGCCGACGTTATCTTGAATTACTTCCATCTGGGCCAGCGTGCGGGCAATGGCCAGGGCGCGGTTGCCCATTTCCCTTTCCAGCATGTCGGATATTCTTACGGAGATAATCAGTCCGCCAATGAAAACAGCCAGGACTACCGAAACAAAAGAGAGGAGGGCCAGTTTGTGCCGCAAGGCAAAACACTTTGCTTTTATACCGGACATAAGCACACCCACAAAATCAGATGTTATTTGTCATTAAAAAACAAAAAACAGCCTGTTCCTGCTGCCCCGGGATCGGGACAGATGATTAAATTCGCCAAAATACCGCAAAAACCTGCTTAATTTACGTAAAAACGCCTCCTGGTATCCTCGTTAAAAGTAAAATTATAGAAAACGTCGGTAGCATAATTGCTTAGCCGGTTTTGACTGCGGGCCACGTAGAGCTTTCTCCGGAGGTCCACATCTTTTAAAAGAATTTCCTTCACCCTGTTTAAAAGAAGCGGCTCCCGGGCGGCCCAATAAGACACTACTCCTATTCCCAGACCGGCCTGCACCGCCGTGATGATCGCCCGGGTACTGCCCAGTTCCATGGCGGTGTTGCTCTGCGTGAGCAGAACATTTTTCGCGGCCAGCCTGTCTTCAAAAGCCCGCCTGGTGCCGGAACCGGGTTCTCTTAAAATAAGCGGCTCTTTAATTAACTCGGAAACATCCACTATCTTTTTCTGCCCCCAAGGATGGTCGGGAGGGATGATCAAAACGAGGCGGTCATCTATCCAGGGCAAACATTCGACTTCTTTACTGGCAACGAAAATCCCTGTAAATCCCAGGTCGATTTCCCGGTTCGCGAGCCACTTCTCCACCTCCCCGCTGCCACCAATCCGCAAGCTGACCAGGACGCCAGGATATTTTTTGCGGAAATCGCCAATCAATAAAGGCAGTAAATATTCCCCGGGGATGGTGCTGGCGCCTATTTCCAGGTGACCCGTGCGCAGGCCCTTTAAATCGTCCAGACCGGATTTTATTTTATAAAAATGGCTGATCATCTGTTTAACTTCCGGGTATAAAAGACGGCCCGCTTCGGTAAGCAGCACGTTCTTTTCATTGCGCCAGAAAAGTTTAACCCCCAGTTCTTCTTCCAGGCTTCTAATTTGAAAACTCACCGCCGGCTGGCTCATGTACAGTTGCCTTGCCGCCCGGGTAAAACTTTTTAATTCGGCCACCCGCAAAAATACTTCCAGTTGCCGTAAATTCATCTTGGTCACCCGTTTAAGGTGCGCCGTTCCTCCGCGCACGCCGGTGCCCGCGCAAGATAAGCACCCCGGCCCGCCGCCGGGCGCACCGAAATGGTTACCCCAAAAATAGTCCTTTGCCCGCCGTTCGTTTACCGTCGCTCCGATGCTGCGGGCCGACGAGACATCGGCTTGGTTCGGAGCGAACCAGGCAGCGCTGCATAATGCGCACGGTTCATTAGTTTTCTAGTGCTACAATCTTTTTTGGCGTTCGTTGATGTTCTTTTCGCACCCTGTTAACTGCGCGATTCGCGCTGCCGGTTCGCTGACCTCACCTGCGCCGTGTCTCGTTAC
>JBFLZY010000108.1:0-7510 GCA_040755975.1 Bacillota bacterium
AGGGCAAGGATGCTGAAAAAGTCTGCTTTTGTCCCGGCGGCCAGGAGCGGCAGGCTTAAAACACCCAGGCCGGCGAATCCGGTGAGCAATGAGCCGGCAAGCAACCAGGAGGGAAGCCGCCGGTCGAGAAAAGCTTCGATTACGGCCACCCAGATGGGCGTTAAGCCTACAAAGAGAGCGGCGTACCCTGAAGCGGTGCGCTGTTCCGCCCAGATGACCAGGCCGTTCCCGCCGGTCCAGAGAAAGATCCCCGATGCCGCCAGCACAAACAGTTCTTCCTTCGTTAAGCGAAGCCGGCTGTGCGCACAGGCCGCCCCTAATAAAAGAAGGCCGCCGCCGGCGGCGGTCCGCATTGCCCCCATAGTGAAAGGGGAAAAGCCGGCCCCTTCCCGCACGGTCAGGCGGATGGCCAGGTATGTACTGCCCCAAATAAGATAGACGGCAAATAAAGGGATGAGCCCCGCCCAGGCGATCCGGGGTTCCCGGCGAGACGTCCCGGGAGCGCCGCCAGCAAGTGTACGGTTCATTTTTTGCCTCCTGGTCAGGTATTTTTCTTGCGGCAGTTAAAATCCTGCTTAAAAAGAAAAAATTTTGCCCAGGATTGCCGGCTCAAAAAGAGCCTGTTAACTGGTCGGCCGCCCCCGGGAAAATTCAATGGGGAAGGCATTGAAAATCGTAAACCATCCGGGAAATCTCCGCAATGCGGGCAAATCCTTTATCCACGTCCGTTTCTCCCCGGGACAGGACCACCAGGATGTACGGACGCCGGGCAAACACGATCCCCGTGTCGTTGGCCACGCCCCAGACGTCCCCTTCCTTGTGGGCCACTTTGACCTCCGGCGGCAGTTTGCCGGGCAGGCCCACGTGGTAAATGGGGTTGGCCAGGTCGTCTAAAAGGCGTTCACCCTGGGCAGGGTATTTCCGGCTGAATTCCCATACCGCTTTCATGTACCGGCCCATATCCCGGGCGGTGGTAATGTTCTCCCCGCCGGGGAAAACGGTTTGTCCACCCAGATCGCGCATGAACCGGGCGAGGTTGTCTTTGCCCAGGTGGCGCACCAGCATCTTGTAGGCGATGTTGTCGCTGATGGTAATGGCCAGGTTGGCCAGCACCCGCAGCGAATACGTATCGCCGTCCCGGGCGGCAAACTGCAGGATGCCGGCTCCGCCCTGGTAATCGCGGGCGCTGTCGTAAGCCACCCGGTCGTCCCAGCTCATTTTGCCTTGCGCGATGAGGTGGTTCAGGTAAAGGACCGCGGGCACTTTCACCGTGCTGGCGGCGGTGATGGGCTCGTCCCCGTTCAGGTCAAACTCCGCCCCGGAGGTGAGGTCTTGAAAGTAAATGCCGTAAACCCCCGGCTGGGCGGCCACGTATTCCTGCAATTGCTGCTGCAGGGGCCGGTAGTCCGGCTCTTGTCCAAAAACCGGTTTTTCTGGGTTTTGTCCTCCGGACGTTTTTGCCGGGAAGGCAACAGAGCCTCCAGGAACCCCGGGCGTAACTCCAGGACTGCCCTTCCAGCTGCTGCCAGCGCCTCCCGCCAGGAAAGGAACCGCGATCAAGAGGATGATGATTGTTTTGACGAAACGATGCAAAAAACGTTGCCTGTTAACCAAGGTATTCCTCCTTTCCGGGCAAAAAATAATCCGGCGCGAACCGGACTTTGTAACCCTTGATTTAGATAACTTCTTAATTAGTTTACCGGAAAACATGCTCGTCAGGCAATGATCAATTCCTGGAAGGAGCCAGCCGAACTCTTTTTTTGTTCCCTTTTTCAAATAAATGCCCAGGTTTTTTAAATCCAGATATGACGCCGTCTTATTCCTAACCTAACTGGGTTTGAAGCAATTCTCAAAATTTTTTTAGAAGGATTTTCTAGCCAAATGTCGAAAATCAATAAAACCTATTGAATATATTTCAATTCAAGTACCCAGAATTATGCAGAAGGGTTTGAAAAAATACAACTTCCGATAGCCAGCCTGAAGGTTGTAAAATAGCAAGCCAGGGAAAGGGTAGAAAATTTTGGTAGAAACTTTTCCGGTAAAGTATACCAGCAGAATTCTCAAGGCGTCCGCTTTGCTGGATGATACCAAGACGCTCCTGGGATATTGGGATGGCTCATTGTCCGTTCGGAAAAACCTACAGCGGGCGAAAGAAGTAAATATTTTCGGCAAGGCTTCCAGAAAAAGAGTAGAAGATATACTCACTATTTTTCGCCAACGGTATTGTTATGACGACGCTGTGGTTAGGGCTCTTGCCGTTTTGGTAAAAGGAGGTTTTCCGTCGCAGGCTTTAAATCAGGTTTTGTATTTTTTTTCGGTGCAGGCGGACCGGCTTCTTTACGATACGGTAACAAAAATTTTCCTTCCCCACGCCCAGAATGGCCAAAATGACGTTTATCTTGAGGAAATATTAAAAGTGATTAAACAATGGGTGAAAGAAGGCAAAACTACCACCTTGTGGTCTGAAAGCACCGTGCTCCAGGTTGCCCGCAATCTTTTGACTACTTTGCGGGATTTCGGTATTCTGCAAGGCAGCACAAAGAAAAAAATTGCTCCTCTTTATCTGATGGTTCAGTCCTTTGCGTTTATAGCTTTTTACCTTCACTCGCAGCAAAATTACGGGGATCGGCTGCTCATTCACCCGGCGTGGCAACTATTTTTTTTATCAACAAGGTCCGTTGAGCGCCTTTTTTTTGAAGCGCACCAGGAGAAGCTGCTTGCCTATTACGCCGCCGGATCTGTAATCAGAATTGAGTTTCCCGCCAAGAATCTGGAGGAGTATGCCCGTGCTCTCACTCAAAGAAAGAATCAATCTGCTTGAGCAGGATTTAAAGGCCGATCCGCCGCGAATTAGCGTTTATCACGATTTGCCCTATGCCATCCTCCGGTACGATCCGGAAGAAGAATGGGAACTGCGCCGCGAACTGCGGATGCTGGCTGTCCGCCTGGCCGAAGCAGGAAAAGAAGTAGTGAACATTTCCCTGGCCGGCCTTCTTTGGGAAGCCATTCAGGCTTCGGAGGGCATTGCAGCCGTGGTGGAACTGGAGAAGGAGCGCGGTTTTTTAGCCGCCCAGGAGCAGGTGACTGTTTACCTTTCCGACCGGGACTGGTGCCCGTTGCGGGATCTTCTCGCCGAAAAATTAAATCCTCTTCATCCCCGGAAAAATATTGTTTTTCTCACGCGGGCCGCGGCAATGGCGCCCGCCCTTTACCATATGTCCCGGTTGCTTGATGAAATGCACGGTCGTACGCAGGTGACAACTGTTCTATTTTACCCGGGGACCCTGGAGGGTACGGCGGTCTTGCGTTTTATGGGCCTTAAGGAACGCGAGGCCCTGGGGAATTACCGGGTGAAAATCTATGGTTGATCGTTAAATGGTTGCTGGTTAAACAATCAATAGCGAGAATGGGGGGCGGTTATGAGAATCATCCGGGATCTTCTTGCCCGCGGCCTCGAACAAAAAATAGAAGAGATTATCAAGCTTGACCAGACAGACGAGGAATCTGTTTTTCGAGAAATCACAGAGTATGTGGCTACAGAACGCATCTGCGATCAATACCGCAAGCTCTTCACGGCCATCGCCGAAGCGCCGGCGGAACCTCACGAGGGAGTTGGCGTGTGGATTTCCGGTTTCTTTGGTTCCGGAAAGTCTTCCTTTGCCAAAAATCTCGGTTATGTGTTGGCCAATCGGGAAATCCTGGGGCAAAGAGCAGCCGGGTTGTTTAAAGGCCAGATAGCCGACCGCCGGATTGCCGAACTCATTGATTTTATCAATACCCGGATTCCTACAGAAGTAATCATGTTCGACGTTTCGGTAGACCGGGCCGTGAAAAAGGGCACCGAACGGCTGGCCGAAATAATGTACACCGTTCTTTTACGGGAGTTAGGTTATGCCGAAGATTACGATCTTGCCGAACTGGAGATCGAACTGGAAGCCGAAGGCGCCCTGGATGAATTTGCTGGGCGTTGCGAAGAAAAGTTCGGCATTCCCTGGCGAATTGTGCGCAAGGGGGCGCAGAAGATATCCAGGGCGAGCGCCATCCTTTGCGATCTGGACCCCCTTACTTATCCCCACGCTGATTCCTGGGCGAAATCGATCGGAGCCCGTCAGGCCGATATTACCGTGGGTAAATTTGTCGAGCGCGTTTTCGAATTGACTGCCCGGAGAAGGCCCGGGAAGGCGCTGGTCTTTATCATCGACGAGGTCGGCCAGTACGTAGCGCGCAGCGCGGATAAAATTGAAGATTTGCGCGCTTTGGTGGAACAACTGGGGAAAGAAAGCAAGAACCGGATCAAAAGTAGACGCGCGGTGGCCCCCGTTTGGGTCATTGTCACCGCCCAGGAAAAACTGGATGAGGTGGTGGCGGCAATTGACTCCCGGCGGGTTGAGCTGGCCAGGCTCCAGGACCGATTTAAATATCGCATCGACCTGGCCCCTGCCGATATCAGAGAAGTTGCCACCCGGCGGGTACTGGCCAAAAAGCCGGCGGCCTACCCGCTCCTGGCCGGGCTTTACCGCAAATCGGCAGGGCTGCTTAATTCCGCCTGCCGTCTGGAGCGGACCTCCCGGTGCCGCGAAATTTCAGAAGAGGATTTTGTCCAGTTTTATCCCTATCTTCCCCATTTTGTGGAACTTTCTATTGATATTATGTCGGGCATCCGACTCCAGCCAGGGGCCCCTAAGCATCTGGGTGGAAGCAACCGGACGATTATTAAGCAGGCTTATGAAATGCTGGTTTCCGAGCGAACCAGGATGGCTGACCAGGAGATAGGCAAATTAGTCACCCTGGATTTGATTTTTGAGCTGATCGAAGGCAATCTTTCCACAGAAAAACAAAAGGACATCAGTGATATCAGGCACCGTTTCAAAAATGACCCGGAAGACAATGGTTGGGCAGCCCGGGTGGCTAAAGCAATTTGTCTGCTGGAATTTGTCCGTGACCTGCCACGGACGGAAAACAACCTTGCCGCCTTGCTGGTTGATGAAATAGGCAAACCGGCTCCTTTGGGCGAAGTCCAGGCGGCTCTTAAACGGCTTAGCGACGCCCAGTTTATCCGGCACACGGAAGAAGGATACAAGTTGCAGACGGCTCAGGAGAAAAGCTGGGAAACAGAGAGGCGCAGCTACCTGGAGCCCAAACCGGTGGATCGAAACGCAATTAAGCGGGAAATCCTCGGTGAAGTATTTTCCGAGCTCAAGAACTACCGGTATAAGGATTTACGCAGTTTTAAAGCAGGGATCTCCGTCGACGGGGTGCGCACAGGCGAAGAAGGGCAACTCCACCTTCGGATCCTGGTTGCCGATGATGCGGATGAATTTTCCCGAAAAATGATCGAGGCCAGGGATGAAAGCCGTCAGGAAGCTAATCGAAATAACCTTTACTGGGTGATGGCCTTGAACAGCGAAATCGATGACCTGGTGGCCAACCTGTACGCTTCCCGCCGGATGGTAGCCAGGTACGAACAACTGCGTGCTCAAAATAAAATTACCCGGGTAGAACTGGATTGCCTGGCGGACGAAAAAGCGGAAGCGCTGCGCATCCAAAGCCGCCTCCGGGAAAAGATGGCGGCAGCTCTTCAGGGCGGTACGGGTTTCTTTCGAGGGAGTTCAAAAGATGGATCGGCTCTGGGGAAAACACTGCCTGAAGTGATGAAGAAATTTTTTGACTTTGTTGTTCCGGACCTTTATCCCAAGCTGGAAATGGGCGTTCGTTCGCTTAAGGGGACCGAGGCTGAGGAAGTGCTTAAAGCCTCTAACCTGACTGGCCTTTCCCAGGTTTTTTACGATGGCGAGGGCGGTTTAAACCTGGTGGTAAAAGAAGGAGCAAAATACATCACTAACCCTTCGGCGGAAATCGCCAAGGAGGTCCTTGATTACCTTAACCGGGAACATTCCTATGGAAACAAAGTTACCGGTAAAATGCTCGAAGAACATTTTCAGGGCGCCGGGTACGGCTGGGACCGGGACATGCTCCGCCTCGTGCTGGCGGTTTTGTTGCGGGCCGGCTCGCTGGAGGTGACCTATCAAGGGCGGCGGTACGGCAGCCATCAGGATCCGCAAAGCCGGGTCCCCATTACGAATAATACCGCCTTTAAGTCGGCTTCTTTCGCTCCGCGGGTAGCCATTGATTTAAAGACCCAGGCTCAGGCTGCCCGTTATTACGAGGAGCTTACCGGGGAAGAAGTAGACGTGGAAGAAGCTGCTATTGCTGCTGCTTTTAAGAGGCTGGCCGAAGAAGAAATGAAACAATTGCTTCCCGTGGAGGCGACGGTTAAAGCAAACGGGTTGCCCCTGGAAGAGATAATTGAAGAATATAAAGAAACTCTGGAAACCATTGCCAACAGCGCATCCGATGACTGCGTCCGGATCCTTGCCGGCGAGGGGAAATCTTTTCACCGGGCGCGCGAACGAATGAAAAAGATCCGGGAAGCGGTGGGAGGGAGAGGTCTTGCTGTGATCCGCCAGGCCCGTCTGGTCGCCGGGCAAATGTGGCCGGTATTGGAGGTCCGGGGGTCTGGTGCGGTGTTCAGTGAGAAAGCTCGGGAGTTAAAAGAACTAATCGAGACAGGGGATTTCTATGAAAAACTTGAAGACATCCGCCAGCGGGTGGAATTACTCGCTGACGAATACCGGAAGTTATACACCGCCCTGCATAACCAGCGGGCGGAAGCGTTTCGGCAGGCTGTTGAGGAGATCAAAGGCCGTCCGGAATGGCCGCGCTTAAGCGGGGAAATGCAGTCTGCCGTCCTCGCCCCGCTAAATTCAAGGGCCTGTTTGCAGTTGGAACTGGCAGATTCGTCCTCCGCCTGCAGTTGCTGTCGGGCCGGCGTAAGTCAACTGGAGGCCGATTTGGCGGGTTTGACGGGGTTTAAAACGCAGGCTGTCGTCGAGATCCAGGAATTAACGGCGCCTAAAAAAGTGGTCAAACGAGTCCGGGTGGCCGGGTTTTTTCCTGGCGCCCTGGAAAGCGCGGAAGCTGTCGACGAGGCCGTAGAGCGGCTGCGCGAACACCTGTACAAGCTGGTTGCCGAGGACGCGGCAGTTATTTTGGAGTAGTTACATTTAATCTGCTGCAATTGGTAATAGATTAGGATGGCAAACCAGCAAGAACTTTTTGTGCCTCCCTAATATTAGCCATTCTCCTTCCCCTTTTTGACTCTGCATATGGTTTTACTGTACTTATAATAGTTTCAAAGGGTGTAGAGGAAATGAGACAACTTTATGTGGCAGATGTCGGCGACGGTCTTTGTATGGCTTTTAAGACAATTTTTGGAGACCTGGTCCAGGTTGATTGCGGCAGTCGAAACAGTGAGATGGCTTTTAATGGCCTGCAAAGAATTTATTGCCCATTTGCCAGCCCTGACATCTTTATTCTTTCCCATTTCCATATCGACCATTATAACGGGCTTCTTTATCATTTAACTGGTCATGCCGCCCCACCCCGTTTCCATATACGGGAAGTATATTATCCAAGAATACCTGAATTCGAAAAGAAAGAAGAGTTTTTT
>JBFLZY010000109.1:0-7493 GCA_040755975.1 Bacillota bacterium
TTCCCCTGCGGGGATCCGGGTATGCAAAGGATCGCTCCACCACCGCCCGGCCAACTCCCCGCTCTTTTCTTTGATTTCGCTCATGGTTAACCCTTCCCATACGCCAAAGTTCATTTCCCGCAAGGAGTCGAGGGATTCGACCGGTAACCCGTGGGGTTGAGCCAGAATCATGGCCGTTTCGTAGGCCCGTTTTAGATCGCTGGCATAAAAAGCGGTAATTGGATTGTTAGCAAGGCGTCGGGCTAAAAGTCTGGCCTGGGCTCGGCCCCGTTCCGAAAGGGGCACATTGCTATGCCCCTGAAATTTCATTTCCGAGTTCCAGACTGTTTCACCGTGTCTGACCAGGTACAACCGGCAGCCCAACAGCAGCCCCTCCTCAAAAACAAGTTTATCGGAAATATGTACATTATAATGTTGGTTAAAAGTCAGTCAATTGCTTAGCAACCTCGTCCTCAGCCAGCCGTCATCCGGGAACATTCGAAACAAGCCGCTGATTAATTTTTGGCCGTTGCCAATTCCTTAATGCGCTGGACCAGTTCACCGATTAAATGCGGCAGGGGTTCGCTGCGCAAACCGATTATTTCGATGCCGCTGCGAGTCAAAGGTAAAAGCATTTTTTTTGCCGGGCTGGCGGCAAGAGCAGCAGCCATCCCGGCCGTCAATTCACCCAGCATCGCGTTTGGAATTAAAATACTCACCGGGCCGGTAATCAAGTCGACCCGGGGAGCATTATAAATGATTGCATTTTCCCCCGTTGCTCCCTCATTAGCCCCCGCCCGCATCATAACCGAAGTAGCCAGGGCGTTGGTACCCAAAGCAAGGATCTCTAAATCTTCGGGAAACTCACGCCGCAGTTTTTCCACGATATGCTTCCCAATACCCCCGCCCTGTCCGTCGACAACCGCAACCCGCATATAAAAATCGCCCCTGTGCGCCATTATAGCATACCAAAAAAAGAAAAAAAAGACTGCTTGCGCCTTTTCCTAAATAATGCTAAAACACCTTTTTACGATCCACTCTTTTCATTGCGGTAACTTTTCGTCTTTTTCTCTCTGATCCCAATTCCCGACGTTTAATTCCCAATTCCCGCAATCCCGCAGTCTGGATTCCAGCTCACGGATCTGGATGTTTTTTTGCAACAGGGAACGGGCATAGCGAAGATTCAAGGAATGGAGCTTGCGATTTTCTTTTTCCAGGCGTGTGAGGGAATTGCAACGCTCTCTTTCCAGCTTCTCGATCAAATTCATCAATACCCGGCGGCTTAACCGCAACTGCTCAACCTTTTCTTCCAGTTCCCTAACCCGCTTTTGCCAGTAACGGGAGTCCCCGTAATCGCTCACGTTACCACCCCTGGAGAGCTATTCGTTCTTAATATATGCCGGAATGGCAGAAGATAGACGTGAGCGCGCCTTCCTTAACTTTTGCACCGTTGCGTAAGGAACGGTTGCCGCCGCCAGGTGCCCGTGCTCTTTGTGCCCGGCTCCGTGGTAATCAGAGCCGCCGGTAGGAATAAGCCCGTATTTGGCGCAAATATCAAGGTAATAGGTAATTTGCCCCCTTGCGTGCAGCGGGTAGTATACTTCCAGCCCCATTAAACCCGCCTTGGCGAGCCCCGGAATAATCTCATCGCGACCAGCCAGACCGGGGTGTGCGAGGACGGGAACTCCCCCGGCCTGAAGGATTAACCGCACCGCCTCGAAAGGTGAATATTTGAAGCGAGGAACATAAGCGGGGCACCCACGGCCGATGTACTTATTAAAGGCTTCCTTCGCGGTATCCACAAAACCTTTCTCAACCAAAACCCTGGCGATATGCGGGCGGCCAATCGCGGCCTTACCGGCAGCGTCTAAAACCTGGGTGAAACTAATCGCCATACCGAGTTCCTGCAGCTTTTTCACCATTTTCAAGGCGCGTTCTTTTCTGCTCGCGCGCAATCGACGCAGATGTTCAAGAAAATCCCGACAGCTCAGATCGACCAGGTAGCCCAGAATATGGATTTCAACCCCTTCGTGTTCGGTGCTCAGTTCCACTCCCGGAATTACTTCTACGGACAACTCGCCTCCGGCGCGCATGGCCGGAACCAGACCCTCCAGGGTATCGTGATCGGTAATCCCGATCGCCGCCAACCCGGCTTCCCTGGCCAGGGAAATCACCTGATCTGGCGTTTCCGTACCGTCCGAAGCGTTCGTATGCACGTGCAGATCCGCTGCCGCCATTTAACTCACCCGGCCCCGCAAAAAATAAACTAAAAAACGCTAAATCCATGAAAACCGAACGGGAAAATATGCCCCCCCCTACAAATGCTTTAGCAAACGCAAAAAATTACCCCCTAAAATTTTTTTTATTTCTTCGCTGCGGTAGCCCCGCCGCAACAAAGCCTCCGTCAAGGCCGGCAACCGGCTGACATCTTCCAGGCCGCGCAGCGCGCCTGCAAAGCCGTCGAAGTCCGAACCCAGTCCGAGGCAATCTATCCCGGCTACTTCCGCAACGTGGTCAACATGATCAAGCAACTTCTCTAAAGAGGGTTCGCTGACATGAACAAAAGCAGGGTAAAAACAAATCCCCACCACACCGCCGGCGCCAGCCAGAGCTTTGATTTGTTCGTCGGTAAGGTTGCGCGGATGATTGCACAACTCACGGCAATTGGAATGGGAAGCAATCACCGGCTTGCTGCTCACCGCCAGGACATCCCAAAAACCGGCCTCGGAAAGATGGGAAACATCCACCAGCATGTTCAGGCGGTTCATCTCCCGGACAACCTCTACGCCAAACCTGGTCAGCCCGCCTTTTGTTCTCCCCTCGAAAACCCCGTCGCCCAGTTCGTTGCGGTGGTTCCAGGTCAGGGTTAAACATCTTACGCCCAAACGGTAAAACACGCGGAGAACCTCTATGCTGCCGTTCAAGGCCTCGCCTCCTTCAATTGTTAGCAAGGCGGAAATTTTCCCCCGCTCAAGGGCATTCTGAATATCTAAAAAGTTTTTTACCGGTATTATATCCTTGGTATTTTCTTCTAACTCACTGTAAAAGCGGTCGACGAGCGCGAGCGCCCTGACCAGTGCCCGTGACGCATGTTCCGGCATAGCGCAGGCGGCAAAAAACTGAATCTTCACCCCGCCCTGCTTCAACCGTGGCAGATCCACGTGGCCGGTGTCGCTTTGCCTGCCCAGGCGGCGCTTTTCCTGCTCCAGAGCCGTTAAAACGTCGCAATGGGCATCCACGATAATACAGCTTTTATGCAGATGTTCGCTGGCGGACAAGCCAATCCCTCCCAAAAAAATTAAAAAAATAATTAAAACCTGTTTATCACGGGCGATAAACAGGTTTTCCAAAAATTTAAGCTTCTGACTCGCCTTACCGCGGCTCCACGATTAACTTAATCGCCGTCCTCTCTTCGCCGTCAATAACTATGTCCGTAAAGGCCGGTATGCAGATTAAATCAATTCCGCTGGGCGCTACAAACCCTCGCGCAATAGCTACCGCTTTCACCGCCTGGTTCAGGGCGCCGGCGCCAATTGCCTGGATTTCCGCACAGCCCCGCTCCCTGAGCACCCCTGCCAGAGCGCCGGCTACAGAATTTGGTTTAGACTTTGCTGAAACCTTTAACACTTCCATGGATGAAACCTCCTTCTCCGTGAGTAGTGACTGGCTACAGAATTTTCTTCTAAAATAGCTATTCTGCATAGCGTAAAAAATTCCTTCCGGATATTGAAAATCTTTATAATTTTTTCTGATTATTCATTATATATGCGAAAAACTAAAATTGATCACTTTTGCGGGCTTAGATTAAGTTAGGTAATAATTTCTTTTTGCACTACTTGTTAAAAACCAGCACCCGGTCTTCCTCCCGAAAGGCGAACAGGTACCTGTCCTCAGTAGTACCCTTCACACTTTCCAGTAAATGTTCAATAATTTCCTCCTGAAGAAGCAAATCATCCTCCAGGAAGGCTTCGTTAGCCTCGGTAACCAGGTGCTCACCCAAAAAATTCCGCAACAATTGCACGATCAGGGCAATTTCTTCAGAGACCAATGTATCTACGTCTCTCTGCACTTCAATAATCGTCAGACGGTCACATTCCCGGCAACAAATCGAACCAAGTTTTGTCTTTTTTCTTGCCAGCAAATTAAATACCTCGATACTGTCCAGCACATTCTTCTTGATTGCCGAAAGCTCCTTAGGTAAAAGCATCCGGGAGGCTATAAAGGTAAACTTTAAAATCCGGCCGGCGGGATCAAAGTTGATCGTAGCAACCTCCGGGTAACGCGCCAGAATAGAAATCAAAAGACCGGCACTGCTGGTGACATCCTCTTTGCCTTTATACTGGACAGACAACAGCCTTCACCTTCCCTTTTACCCAAACAAGATTACCCTTTTAAAGTTCGGCTTTATTCCTGACAATCCTGCTTAAAATGCCTGTCCAGAACGAAAAATTTCTTAATAATTAGTTCCAGAAAAGTTAAATAGTCCCTCTTAAGTAGAAGAGGGACTATTTGATTTTTTGTTGCTAATTCTTTTGTGCATTCCGCCTGGTGCGCAATCATGAGGCCTGTTGTCTGTTCTTCACTTTGCGTAGTCGACTACGCGCACCTCACGCAAAATGGTTACCTTGATCTGACCCGGATACTCCAGTTCGCTTTCAATTTTTTTGGCTATCTCGCGCGCCAGGCGGATTGCGCCCAGGTCGTCCACCTTGTCCGGTTTCACCATAATCCGGACCTCGCGCCCCGCCTGAATGGCGTATGCCTTCTCTACGCCTTCAAAAGAATTCGCAACCTCTTCCAACTTTTGCAAGCGCTTGAGGTAAGCCTCCAAAGTTTCCCGCCTGGCTCCGGGTCGGGCCGCCGAAATGGCGTCCGCCGCCTGCACCAAAACCGCAATGATTGTTTTGGGATCTTCATCGCCGTGATGGGAGGCAATGGCATGAATGATTTCCGGATGTTCCTTATATTTTTTGGCAAGTTCAATGCCAATCGAAACGTGTGGACCTTCCATCTGGTGATCCACGGCCTTACCGATGTCGTGCAACAAACCTGCCCGCTTCGCCAGCTGCACATCCGCTCCCAACTCGGCAGCCATCAAGCCGGCCAAGTGGGCCACTTCAATGGAATGTTTCAACACGTTCTGACCGTAACTGGTGCGGTATTTTAAACGTCCCAGCAGGTTCACCAGTTCCGGGTGCAGGCCGTGCACCCCGGTTTGAAACATGGCTTGTTCCCCTGCTTCGCGTATTTGGACATCGATTTCTTTCTGAGCTTTTTCGACCATTTCTTCGATCCTGGCGGGATGAATACGCCCATCCACAATCAGCTTTTCCAGGGCAATTTTGGCCATTTCGCGCCGGATGGGGTCAAAGCCGGATAAAATTACCGCCTCGGGGGTATCGTCAATAATCAAGTCGATCCCTGTCAAGGTTTCGAAAGCCCTTATGTTACGCCCTTCCCGGCCGATAATCCGCCCCTTCATTTCGTCGTTGGGCAAGGGGATCACCGCTACCGTGGTTTCTGCCGAATGGTCGGCGGCGCACCTTTGAATGGCCAGCGAAATGATTTCGCGAGCCTTTCTTTCCCCTTCTTCCCTTGCTTTCGCCTCCACTTCCCGGATCATCACGGCTGCTTCATGCTGAATCTCTTTTTCAATGCTGGATAGGAGCAGTTGGCGCGCTTCTTCGCAGGTCAACCCGGAAATACGTTCCAACTCGCCAATTTGGCGCTGGTAAAGCTCCTTTAACTTGTTTTTAATTTCTTCAACTTCCTGTTCTTTCCGGCTTAAAGTCTCTTCCTTTTTCTCGATTCCCTCAATTTTGCGGTCTAAAGTTTCCTCTTTCTGGAGCAGCCTTCTTTCCAGGCGCTGCAGTTCCGAACGCCGTTCCCTGTTTTCCCTTTCTACCTCGTTGCGCAATTTTAAAACTTCTTCTTTTGCTTCCAGGATGGCCTCGCGTTTTCTGGCTTCGGCAAGCCGCTCGGCTTCTTCGCGAATCTTTTTAGCCTCTGCTTCGGCCGAAGCAATTTTTGCTTCGGCAAGATACTTCCTGATCAAATATCCGATTGCCAGGGCAACTAATATTGCTGCAATCAGTACCCCGATAAACTGGGGCTGCAAACAAATACACCTCCCAACCCGTTTAGTTTTGCCCATAAAAAAAACCGAGTACAACTCGGCAGAAAAAAGAATCGGTACTACTTTCCCTGGTTTTCCTGGACGTTAGACAAAACCTTGACCCTGTCCAAGCACAGCGCGCAGTTAAAATTTTACCTGCCTTCCGGCGAACAAACCTCTTACCATTTATCGCCAGGAACTCCGCCCTTTACCATAGTATAGTTCTACCATGGACAAAATCAGCATAAACTATCTCAGGGTGGCCAATCTATATATATCAATAGTCTTTAATGAAAAACCGGGAACAATGCAGATATCTATCCTAAAAGTGCTTGTAGTAACCAATTCTATTTTCTCCCATGACATAATTGTACCGGTTTATTCTGTTATTGTCAAGTAACATCTCGTACTCATGTTATCTTGCTCATCCCGTCCCCGGTTTAAATTCGCCCGCATCATTCCCCTTCGCTGGCCGAAGCCGCCTTTAACCCGCCCAGATTCAAGGTCTGCCTGACCTGATTCTCAATTTCGCGAGCGAATTCGGGGTGTTCTTTCAGAAACTCCTTGACGTTTTCCCGCCCCTGGCCCAGACGTTCTTCACCGTAGGAATACCAGGCGCCGCTTTTATTGATAATGTTTAAATCAGCGGCTACATCAACCAGGATCCCCTCCCGGGAAATGCCCGATCCGTACATAATATCAAAATCAGCCTGTTTAAAAGGCGGGGCGATTTTATTTTTAACCACTTTCACCCGCGTCCGGTTGCCGACAATTTCTGTTCCCTGCTTGACCGTATCTATTTTGCGGACATCTAACCGCACTGAAGCGTAAAATTTCAACGCCCGGCCGCCCGGAGTCACTTCCGGGTTGCCAAAAGTAACGCCTACTTTTTCTCTTAACTGGTTGATAAAGATGGCCACCGTTCGCGACTTGCTAATCACTCCCGTTAATTTCCGCAAAGCCTGCGACATCAGCCGGGCCTGGAGGCCAACAAAGGCTTCCCCCATTTCGCCTTCTATTTCCGCCCTGGGCACCAGCGCAGCCACGGAATCCACCACTACCACGTCCACCGCTCCGCTTCTCACCAGCGCCTCGCAAATTTCCAGCGCCTGTTCACCGGTGTCCGGCTGGGAAACCAGCAGATTATCAATATCCACCCCTAAATTTTTGGCATAAACGGGATCCAGGGCGTGTTCGGCATCGATAAAGGCGGCTATGCCGCCCATTTTCTGGGCTTCTGCAATAACGTGCAGGGCAACGGTGGTTTTCCCCGAAGATTCCGGGCCGAATATTTCCACCACCCGTCCGCGCGGCAGCCCCCCAATCCCTAAAGCAAGATCCAAAGAGAGGGCTCCCGTTGGGATGACTTCGACCTGGAGTTTTGCAGAGGCCTCCCCTA
>JBFLZY010000110.1:0-7460 GCA_040755975.1 Bacillota bacterium
TTTTCCTCTCTTTTTTGTTTTTGGCTGCCTACCTGGCCCTTTTCCGGCGCCCCCTGTTCCGGGTGGCGCGGCCGCACTACCTGCCCCTGACCATCCTGGGCACCGCCGGCCTGACCGCCGTGCAGATCACCTACCTGCTGGCCATCAGCCGGACCAACGTGGCCACGGCCATTTTTCTGCAATACCTGGCGCCCGTGCTGATCATGGGCTACGGGCTGGTGGTGAAAATAGAAAAATTAACCGCCGCAAACGGCCTGGCGCTGGCCTGCTCCGTTCTGGGCGGTTTTCTCATGGTCAAGGGCGCCCCCGGCGGCGGCCTGGCGGTCAACCCGGCGGGTCTCGTGGCTGGTCTGACTTCTGCTTTTGCTCTCGCTTTTTATACCATTTACGGCAAAAGGTGGCTTGCCGTCTATTCTCCCTGGACCATTCTGCTCTGGGGCTTCGGGTGCGGCAGCATCCTTTTTTGTCTCTACCGCCTGCCCTGGCTCACTTTCCTGAGGTACGGCCCGGAAGAATGGCTTTTCTTCGTCTACATCGCCGTCTTTTCGTCAATTATCCCGTTCGGGTTATACATCAAGGGCCTGGAGTACCTGAGCGCGATAAAGGCAAATTTGACCAGCACCTTGGAGCCGGTGCTGGCCGGCCTGCTGGCCTTTCTTCTGCTGGGCGAAAGGCTCACCGCCTGGCAGGTGGCCGGCGGCGGTTTGATTTTAGGCGGGGTGATCCTTATTCAGCTGGCGGGCGCGCCAAAAACGGCCCCAAAAACCGCCGGGCGGGCGGAAATTTCGTAGCTACACAGATTCTTTCAGCAGGACTTTTTTCTTGAAAGTAAATATCAAATCGAGATGTTCAAAATTAGTTTATTCCCAATGCTTTCAGGGCTGCCGTCATGGGATCGCTGTAAAAGACCGGATCAACGCGCTCGATGACATCGGCGGAAACTTCCAGAAAGTTTCGCTTGTTTTCGATCGGGATCAGGGCCCGGCGCGCTCCGTTGTCCATTCCAACTTGCAGAGGTTCGACCAGACTACGCAGAGCCTTTAGGTTTCCCTGGATGCTGATATCCCCGAGAATTAACAGGCCGGGTAGCGCCGGGTGTTTCTTGATAGCCGAATAAATCGCCACCACCAGGGCTACGCCCGCCTCGCAGGGAATCCGGTTGGCCAGCAAATCAATGACTTCCACGTAAAAATCTGATGTATCAAAAACCTGGGCAATGCCCATGTTTACTTTATGGCCTTGCAGATAGGCAAACGCCCTTTGCATGGACTCCTTCATAACCCCTCCGATTCCGCCGGCAACCTTGAGCTTTCCCGTGCCGTGGGAGGTCCCGACCTCGATCCGGTACAACCCTACTTTACCCTGAACGTCTACGGAAGCGGCGTAAACCGATCCGGGGGCCAGGGGATCCGTGGAAATAAGGTTCCGGCCTCCCTCTTCGGGAACGCCTACATAGCGTTCTTCCCTCGTTTCGTTGTCAAGATAAGAAAATGAGGTCTGGTAATACTCGTAAGAACCCATCTTTTTCAGCTGTTCCTTAACCCGCCGGCGGCCCTCCATGGCTAAATCCAGTATTTCGGCGAGATCTTCCTTACAAAACTCTCCGTGCGGGTAGATGAGTTTGATCAAGCCGGATACGGTTTTTCGCGCCGCCTTTACATCGCGGGCGTTTAAGTGCGCTCCCATGGAGTAGTACCGGTCAACCACCTCCGTATAGTTATGCTTGCGGATTTCGCGCAAAGCCTCCGCCAGATAATCCACCACGAACCCGTAATGGTCGGTGAAAAAGTCGTTGCGCATTTTAGGCACCTCCCATCCGGGCAGATAAAAATGGAGGCGATCGAGAAAGGCCATATCCTCCCGAATGACCTCCGGCATGGGCAAAAACAGATGCGAGGAGCGAACCATCACTTCCACCGGCTGATTTGTATTCCCAAACATCGCCATGGACGCTTGACCGGAAAGCGCTTCTTTGCCGCGGGCAAAAGTACCCGACTCACAATAGGTCTTGAGCGTGGTGATCACTTCTCTGGGCATTTTTTGCAAATCGGCAACCTCATCAAAGGCCACTACATCCCACAAACCCACCAGACCCATCTTTCCGGTATTCATATTGTAAAACAGGTTGGCTACTGTGGTTGGCCCGGTAAGGAGAATTACGTAAGGGGAAAGTTCCTGGTAAGCGTACGACTTACCGGTTCCCCGCGGCCCCAACTCAACCAGATTGTAATTGTGTTCGCACAACGGAATAAGCCTGACCAGAAACAGCAGTTTCAGGCGCCGGCTAAAACAGGATGACTCCAGTCCCATGCTCCGGACCAGCAGGTCGACCCATTCCTCGCTGGAGAACTGGCGGCGGCAGGCGCAGTATTCATCCAGATCAAAAGTGGCCAGCTGGATCGGCTTAATTTCTTCAATCCAGAACGGGCTGCGCTTTCCCCTGGCCTCTTCGTCATAGGCGTGCCGGATATTCACCTGCGCCCAGATGCCGCCCGTCAGCAGCCTCTCATACTGGCGGATGTAATGTTCGGGAATGTGGACGTAACGGTGACCGAAGTTGACCAGCTCGGCCCAGTATTTATCTTCATCGGAAACGTAGCGGACCTTAATCTTATCAATAAGTATGTGATTGCCCTTCTCCCGCACAAAGGACTGTGATTTGTTGGCTTCGTCAGGACGGACAAAATTTTCCGCCAGGATGGAATTCACCAGCGCAAGGCCGGCCTCGATAACGATGGGATCATCGGTAGCGCAATACTTGCCCAAAAGGTATTCGAGGACGTAGGCGGGGACATTTGCCCCCACCTTCACCTTCCGGACCAGATCTTTCCGCACAACCTTACCGGCAAAAACATCCGTTACTTTCCGGTCGAGATTATCCAGTGCAAACATGTCCGGTCACCTCCTCTTCTTCCGGCACCTTATTCCGGTATCTTATTCCTGCACTTATTCCTTTATCTCCCCTCGTCGTTCAGTCAAATTACGATCGCTAGCTCAATGTTTTCCAGCCGGGCCAATTCCCTTCCGGTAAGCGCCTCGAGGAGATAGACGTTAACTGTTTTTTGCGCCGGTTTCCCGGTAACCAGCAAAGTCACGGCAACCGGGTCAAGCGCCCGGTCGTTATCGTCAGCCAGCCGCATTTGCACGTCCCCCGTTGCTTCGGTAAACCCGTAAGAAGCCGCAACAGGAATAGAAATAACTTCCCCTTTTGCCCGGATTTCCACCCGGATCAGAGGAGGAAAAACGGCAAAGAGAGTGTTTGCTTCGCCATGAATCTGAACCGAGAAAAAGCGCGTGCTGATCTTTTTACTCCCCGGAATTAAACGCCAGGTTAAATCTGTTCCGGGGCTTATCACCTGGGGGGTCCGGGGAGTAAACCTGGCCACCGGAATGATGAGCTCCTGCGGCGAAAGACCACCGTGAAAATAGGCCCGGGCACCGCCCGGCTGCTTGAACGCCCCAAAACCAACCGGCACGGCAATCTCTAAATCGCCACCCAGACCAAAATCGGCGGCGGTAACCCGGATGAAAGAAGGGTCGTTAAAACCACCCCGACCTATCCACACCCTCCGGTGAAGGTCCAGAGTTTCTCCCCCCGGCGGAGTAATTTTCATATCGCTGGTAAGTTCTTCACCAAAAAGGTAACCGTGATCAGCAGCAAGAATAATGTTCTTAATTCCCTGTTCAACTAAAATTCGAAATGCCCTCCGCAACTGGTGAAGAACATCGTCCATAATCCGGCGCGCCAGGGAAATATTGTCTTTTTCGCAGAGATCGTCAATTTCCCGGGTGGTAATGACGATCAGTTGTGCCTCCGCCAGGGCTTCGCGAGCCTTTTTCCGGGGACTGGGGATTAAATCGTCCAGCCACAGGTCACAGACTTGTACTCCTGCTTTAACGCTCAAAAATTTAAGGCGCGAAGGACGATCTTTTAACAGTTTTTCCTCGATGATAAGACCAAGTTTACCTTTCTCGGCCGGTACCAAAACCGGTTCCGCGCCTCCCTGAGGCATCAGGGCAGCCATGCCCACCTCCGTAATTGTCGGCACCGCAGCGATAGCTGGTTGCAGAAGCACGTCAAAGGTTTGGGCAAGAGCTTGGGCCAGTTCCCGCGCCATCTCAAAACGCAGGGCATCAACCAGCACATAAGCAGTCTTCCCTTCCTTCACCGCGGGAGCAACCAATGCCTGGTATATTTCCGTTTGGCGCAGAAACCCCGGGATTTTAAACTTATTCCCGGAAAAGGACTTAACGAAACATTCCGCCAGCCGGCCGCCTGCCTCCATGTAACGCTGCCGCGCCCTGACCACCAGCATTTCCAGATTCTCAAAAGAATCCGCCGGGGCAAAATCAAAGCTCTGGTAATATTGCTCCATGTGCCGGTGGAATGTATCCAGTAAGCACCAGGGATTTTCGCCGGCAGTATAAGATTGGGCCAGGGAAACCACTTCCACGTTAACAGGCATTTTTTTGATTTCGTTAGCAATCCGGTCGGCTTCGAGGAGCAATTGACCGGCCGCTGCAATGAGTGCCCACCGGGCCTGTACTTCCGGAACCTGACGGGCCCAGAAACTGGACTGCCGCTGCCTGGCCATGGCAATAAGTTCGGGATTGGCTCCGGCAAGCAACTCTCTTTCTACCGCTTCCTGCAGGATTGTTTCTATAGCCAGAAAAGTATCGTTGGAAACAATCTGTTCCAGTTCAAAAGAAATCTTCCTTAACCCGAGCTCCTGTTCCACCCGGGAGGCCCACTTTACATAGCTCGCTCGCAGATCCTCGCGCAGGCGCCAGGTTTTGGCCACCCAAAAGCAGGCCTGCTTAGCAATTTCTTGCTTCGCCGTTCTAACCGAAACGAGAGGAGCAGGAATCTCTCCCCTTAGCTCCAGAAGGAAGGCCGTGGCTAAAATGTGCCTGGCCAGACGGGCGCGCCAGGCTTCTGGACTTTCCCCGGCAGGCAATTCCACTTCCAGAGCGCTCTCCAGGAAGGCAGCTACTTCACCCATAGCCTTTTTCTCGGTAATGGCCTGATCCCACTGCGCACTGCTCAAAAAGGCCAGCGCTGCCTCTTGAGCATCCGCAGTACCAAAGATGGCATAAACAACCCTGCCGTTTAGCCCCTCCCCCTTCCTGGCTATTTTATCCAGTTCGACCAGAGAAAGCTTGCCCGCTTCCACTTGCTTTTCAATCGCTGCCGCCCCTTCCTCCCCAATAATCGGCCGCAAGGCGTGGCGGGCAATAACGGACAGGCGGGTGTTCCTCTGCCAGGGCTGCTGACCGGGCTTTAACACAACTCCTGCCCTTGTGAACTCAACCAGGGCCTGCTGGGTATCCTCCTCCGCCATGGGCACATAAATTATTAAACTCGGCGGGTCTAAATCATTCATCAGGGGTTCAACTTCGTAGCGAAGGGCAAAGAAAGAGCCGCCGTAGCAGGCCACCTTAGTCCCGGGCAGCTTCAGAGCTTCCGCGACCTGCCTGTAATGACCGTCCGGATCAAACCAAACAACTAAATGATGATCTTCCACCTGTCTGGCGATGATTTTTTTAAGATAACCGGTAACCGCACCCACGCTTAAAATCCCTCTCTGTCCTTAAAATGGGCACCAAAAAGCATTTTGCCTCTGTCTCTATTTCCGGTAAACATCTCTTCTGGGACCTACGTGGGTTATCACGTAGACTTTATTGGCAAAGTCGGGGCGAAATCTCACCCTCCATTTGCCCACTTTTAACCGCCACTCCCCCTTTTTTCCGGTCAGTTTTTTTATATCGGCTGCCTCGGGGTTTTTAAGCAAAGCATCCAAGGCATCCCAGATCCGCTGTTTTACGACTTTATCCAGCTTGCCCATTTCTTTTAGAGCCGTCCTGTCCCATTCGATCCGCCAGCTCATTTCCCAAAAATCTCCTTGCGGGCTTTTTCGTGGGAAACAGTGTGGCCCCGTAAGTATTCCCGCCAGGCCTTTTCAGACCGGGCATCTTCCTCTGGCGTGGTGGATTCGTCATCTTCTGGGGCCATCAGCAAGGTCCGGGCCACGGGATCCAGGTAAGGCTCCAGTTCGCTTTCTTTAATCCGCCACTCCCGGCCGGCTTTGCGCCCGGGCAAAAGCCCCTGGCGCAGCCATTGCCTCACTTTCCTGGGGCTAACGCCCAGTCTCGCGGAAGCCTGTTCAGGGGTCAGTTCCCTTTCAGCTACGCTGAGCACAAACTCCAAAAACCTCCTCACCACAGGGGTTTCTCTTTCCGGCAGGGCCTCTATCAAACGATACAACTCGTCCTTGGATACACTCAAGATTGAATTCCCCCTCCTTAACCAACTTTGTTAACATTCATGTAAGTAGCTTACTCAGTGAAAGCTCTTTATATTTTCTTTATATTTCAGCTCTTTAAAATTAATTTCGCTGTCATTGTCACCAGGTTATCTTCCCATCCTTTTTTCGATAATTCTTTGATCTTGTTTTTGATTTCACCTGGAGTGAATAATTTCCACCTATTTTGCGAAAAGTAGTTTTTTATCTTTTGTTCATCGTTCGAATAAATCTTCCCGGCAGCCAGTGCATAATTAATTTTCGTGCTTTCATTAATCAGGCCTTTTTTAAAATAATCCTCGCGTAAATTTTGAGTCACAATATCCCGGTATTCCTTTTCAGTGAATAATCGATAACGCCTTACGCCTTTTGGATTTCCGCCGGATACATCATTAAAGCGGACACCGGGGGAATCGAGGAAGGATTTAGCTTCAATCAATAACAGCTCGTTTTCTTTGACATTCAATGCCACGAGATCGATCTCCGGCCTGGGCATAGTCGGTAAGTTAATTCTCTGCTTATCTTCCTTCGAAATATTAATTTTCACAGATTTTCTGACCCAATACCCCTCTTCCTCCAAATATTGAGCAACAATGCTTTCAAACGCGTTCATCCTTCTTTTTTCTCTCCCTTTGAGATGCGATCAAATGAGATAGATAGTGCTTGTTCTGTTTATAAAATTTTCTATTGGATGGCAAACCTAAATAGAAATTCCCAACCGGACGAGCTGTTCGCGAATCGGCTTGAGCTGGTCGGATGGTATACCCGCCCGAACAAGTTCTTCAACAATATTTTTAACATCCTGGCCAAAGTAAAAAGGGTATTTCTCACCTGAGAGAAGATGAACCAGTAATTTAATCAACTCTTGAGGGTAGCTGTGAACAAATTCTTTCAACCTGAAATAGAGAGAAGTTCGTTCCAAGCCGGGGGATGGTTTAGCGCAAATCAGCTCTATAACCGATGGAAATACTGGTTTCAGTCCAGTTATCCAGCTAATCATTTGCCTTAATTCATCTGGGCTTAGCTCCAAAGGAACCCCGTTGATTCGCTGATTCCAATATTCTTTTATCCATTCTTCCCAAATGTTTTTTACCGCCTCTTCGGGCAAAGACCTGAGTTGATGCACCATGCAAGACGCCCAATGAACACGATCCTTTT
>JBFLZY010000111.1:0-2849 GCA_040755975.1 Bacillota bacterium
ATCCTCATTTTCTTCGGTGATTGGCGGGTTGCCGGCCCGGCCGTTGGCCAGCGCCAGGACCATGTCGTTGGTGCTGGTGTCTCCGTCGATGGTGACCATGTTGAAGGAACGATCCACCGCGTAACGCAGGATATCCTGCAGGCATTTTGCGGAGACGGCGGCGTCCGTGGTGAGAAAACAGAGCATGGTGGCCAGGCTGGGGTGGATCATTCCCGCCCCTTTGACAATGGCGCCGGCGGTCACTTCTCTGCCGCCTAAAGAAAAGCGCGCGGCAATTTCTTTCGGTTCCGTGTCCGTGGTCATGATTGCTTCGGCGGCCGCCGATCCGCCGTCTTTGCTTAAATTCTTGACGGCGGCGGCGATTCCCGGCAAAACTCTCTCCATGGGCAGGGGTTGGCCAATCACTCCGGTGGAAGCCACCAGCACGTGCTTGGGAGGAATTTGCAGCAACCGGGCGGCTTCGGCGGCCATCGCCAGGGCGTCCTGCAAACCCTGCTCGCCGTTGCAGGCGTTGGCGTTGCCGCTGTTGGCCACGATGGCCTGCGCCACCCCGTTTTTCACTCTGGGTATGGTCACTGTCAAGGGCGCGGCCTTCACGCGGTTGGTGGTAAACAGGCCGGCCGCGCTGGCCGGAACCTCGGAAAAAATTAAGGCTACATCTTTCTTTTCTTTATGCTTTATCGCGGCGCTAACCCCAGCGGCCAGGAAGCCCTGCGGGGCGGCAACGCCGCCGGGGATAACTTTTAGAACATTGTCTTTCAAAAACTGTAACCCCCGTTCTTCAAAAAGGTATTGATCTCCATGCCAATTTCGTTGCACCAACAGAGAGCGAAAATGGGCGGCCCGCCGTTCGATTTGCCCGGAGCATCGGAGCGACGGCAAACGAACGGCGGGCGAAAGCCTATTTTCAGGGTAGACCCCGATGCCCCCAAAGGTTGCCCCCTATGGGTATACCCCCGGTCCCTCCAGGCCGGTGTCTTCGGGTAACCCCAGGATAATATTCATATTCTGGACGGCCTGTCCCGATGCCCCTTTAATCAGGTTGTCGATGGCGGAAACAATCACAATTCTTCCCGTCCGCTGATCCACTACGACCCCCACGTCGCAATGGTTGGAACCCGCGACCATCTTGGTGGCGGGCAGCATCCCGGCCGGCAGGATACGGACGAACGGTTCGCCGGCGTAGAATTCCCGGTATAAGGCCAGCGCCTCTTCCTGGCCGACGGGCCGGGTCAACTTCCCGTAGATGGTGCTCAGGATGCCGCGGGTCAGCGGGGTAAGGTGCGGGGTAAAGGACACCACCACTTCCTCCCCGGCCAGCAGGCTCAGCTCCTGCTCGATTTCCGGCGTATGACGGTGGGAGGCTACCCCGTATGCTTTAAGATTTTCGTTAACTTCACAGTAATGCGTGTTCAGGGAAAGGCCCCGGCCGGCCCCTGAAACCCCGGACTTGGAATCAATAACGATGCTGTCCGGTTCAACCAGGCCGTTTTTTAACAGCGGGGCCAAACCCAGGATGACACTGGTCGGATAGCAGCCGGGGTTGGCGATCAGCCGGGCCATGCGGATTTTCTCCCGGTGAATTTCAGGCAGCCCGTACGCGGCTTCCGCGGCCAGCTCCCGGGCGCTGTGGGTTACCCCGTACCATTTTTCGTAAACTTCGGCCTTGCGGAAACGAAAATCGGCCCCCAGATCGATGAGGATTTTGCCCCGCCCGACGATTTCGGCAGCCAGGGCCAGAGCGTGGCCGTGCGGCAAGGAAACAAAGATTACATCGCAGTTGCTGATCAGTTTCTCCAGGTCCTGCTCTTCGCAAATCAAATCCACATAATTATACAGGTGCGGGTAGACTTCCCAGAAGGGCCTGCCCGCATAGCTTTGCGTCGTCAGGGCCGCCAGATCCGCCTGGGGGTGCCGGGATAAGATCCGCACCAGCTCCGCTCCCGTATAACCGGTGGCGCCGATAATGCCTGCTTTAAACATCGCTTCACCTCCAAACGCTAATAATTATACAACTGGTTGCATAAAAATACAACATTTGGACAAAAAATTTTTGCAGCCGGGAGCGGTTGAGCAGGAAGGTTGAAAAGAAATGACCTTGTTAATTGTAGTGGTTATATGGTAGATTAAAAACAATGTTGCCTGTCTGGGGAATAATCCCCGGTTATGTTTGCCCCGGTGTTTTTCTTGGAGGTGCCGATTAAATGTGCCGTGGAGAAGTAAAGGTTCCGTCGTTTGCGGCCAGCGACCGGAAGTCTGTTCAGACGCCCCGTGGCCCGGTGGAATTTCTTGCCCGGGCCGCTCCCGGGCTGCTGGCTGAACTGGTCATGGACGAAGGGTTAAACAACTTCCGGCCGGCCGAACGCCAGCATAAGGCCCTGCTTTTGATTGCCGGGTTGCCGGAAGGAAGGGTCGCCATTGCCAGAAGCGGGCCGGTGATTATCGGCTACGTAAATTTCCATCGCCCCCACAAGTTCAGCCGCTGGGTCCGCCACCCTTTGATGCTGGAAGTCGGCGGGATCGAGATCAGTCCCGCCTGGCGGCACCTGGGAATTGCCTCGCAACTGCTGAAAGTTGCCTTTGCCGATCCTTGCGTTGAAGATTACATTGTCTTTACTACGGAATATTGCTGGCACTGGGACCTGGCCGGAAGCGGGCTGGATATCTGGCAGTACCGGCGGATCATGGTGAGGCTCTTTGAGGCCGTGGGGATGGTGAAAATGGAAACCGATGACCGGGATATCCTGGCCCACCCGGCCAACGTTTTTATGGCGCGGATCGGAAAAAACGTGCCTGCCGGGCAGGTGAAAAGTTTTCAAAAGCTGCTTTTCAAACACCCGTGAATCTGC
>JBFLZY010000111.1:2949-7419 GCA_040755975.1 Bacillota bacterium
GGAAACCGATGACCGGGATATCCTGGCCCACCCGGCCAACGTTTTTATGGCGCGGATCGGAAAAAACGTGCCTGCCGGGCAGGTGAAAAGTTTTCAAAAGCTGCTTTTCAAACACCCGTGAATCTGCCCGGGACTCAGGCGAACCCCACGTCAAAGTGACAGCTCCTGGGAATGGTTTACTTGCAAAAGGAGCGGATAAAGTTTTCGGAGGAAAACTGGTCCTGCGTGGACTCTTTTAAGGTGCTTTCCCGGCCAAAAATTTCCTTGACCATTTGAGCCGGGGTGAAACCTTGCGCGTTAAGCCTGTTAACCTGGGCCGCGATCCTCTCCAAATATAAAATTGTCCTTGCCAGTGCCCCGGACGCTTCCTCGACAATATTTCCCAGCCCCGTAAAGAGAACCTGCGGGTGTAAATGGTGCACTTTCCGCAAAGATTCGATGATTTCGTTCTGGTTATCCTCCGGCCGGGCCGTCTTGGGCGTTTCCGAGACAAATAAATCCCCTGCAAAGAGCCAGCCTTTTTCCGGCAGCCAGAGTACAACGTGGTCGTCGCTGTGACCGGGCGTTTCGATGACTTCGAAACGATACCTTCCGGTGCGTACTTCGTTGCCCAGGGGCCTCGGTCGCGAGGGCTCCGGGCAGCCCCAAACCAGTTCTTGATAAGGGTATAACCTGGGTTTGGCGGCAATTCTCTCGATGGATTTCCCAGGAGCGTAAATTTCGATCCCCAACTCCCGTTGAAGCAGGGCGTTTCCCCCGATGTGATCTTCGTGGTAGTGGGTATTGACGGCTTTTTCTACCTTTTCTCCGCGCAGCTCCTCTAAAAGCTCGTGAGCCGTATGAGCAGGGCCGGTATCAATCAGCAGACCGTCCAACAGGTAAACGGCCCCCCAGTATAATACCTGGTTGTTTACCGCCCTGCCCAATTTGAATTGAATGACATCTTCATACATGTGACGTTCGATCATAATCATCCCACCGTTCCTAAAAATAACTTTCTGGTCAAATTTACTACTGCTGTTTAAAAGCATATCTTTCCTTAAACAAATTGTCAATGATGTTTTGAAAGTAATGATCGACCCGGAAGGGGTATTTCTGGCGTAAACAATCTGTTTTCGAGATGTTTTCGAGATAGGGCGGGATTTTCAAAGGATGGGCAAAAAATCTTGAGATCGAGAGATGGATGAGGCGTTAAGAATTTTTGTTGCGGAATATTAATCTGTTTTGTTATTATTTACTTAATTATTTTAAAAAGTACATAAGGTTTAATTTTGAAAGGGGAGAGAATAGTGAAGGAAGTGGTGGTCGTCAGCGCCTGCCGGACGCCCATCGGCAGGTTTGGGGGGATGTTGCGCTCTTTAACGGCAGTTGAGCTGGGGGCTTTGGTGATCAAAGAATCTTTGCGCAGAGCCGGGGTAAAACCCGAACAGGTCGATTACGTTTTCCTGGGGCAGGTGGTGACGGCCGGATGCGGCCAGGTGCCCGCCCGCCAGGCAGCGGTTAAGGCCGGCGTTCCGGCGGACGTTCCCGCCATCACGATTAATAAAGTATGTTCATCCGGGATTAAGGCGATCGACCTGGCGGCGCAAATGATCGCCGCCGGCAGGGCGGACATTTGCGTTGCCGGGGGAATGGAAAGCATGTCCAATACGCCATACGGCCTTCCGGAAATGAGGTGGGGGGCGAGGATGGGCGTTCCCGGAAGGCAGGTGCTGGATTTAATGGTATACGACGGCCTCTGGTGCTCGTTTTATAACCGCCACATGGCGGTGCACGGTTCGGAAGTGGCGAAGGAGTTCGGGATCACGCGGGAAGACCAGGACCGGTGGGCGTACCATAGCCAGATGAACGCCAAACAGGCAATGGAAGGCGGGAAATTGAAAGATGAAATTGTTCCCGTGGAAATCCGGGATCCCCGGGGAGGGGTGAAAACAGTGGAAATCGACGAGCAGCCCAGGCCGGAAACAACCCTGGAAGCACTGGCCAAACTCCCCCCCGTGTTTGACCCGGACGGTACCGTTACGGCCGGCAATGCCCCGGGGATCAATGACGGCGCGGCCGCCGTGGTGGTGATGTCCAGGGAAAAAGCCGCCGAGTTGGGGATTGCGCCCTTGTGGGCGATTCTGGGGTACGCGGAAGTTTCCCAGGACCCCAAATACATAGCCACCGTGCCGGGACTGTCGATCCGGAAACTTTTGAAAGATACCGGTTATGCTCTGGAGCAAATGAAAATTATTGAAATAAACGAGGCTTTTGCCGCGGTGGTGCTGGTCAGCGCAAAGAAGATTCTGGAAATGCCGGAAGAGGATTTGTACACCAGGGTGAACGTCAATGGCGGCGCCATTGCTTACGGGCACCCCATCGGGGCCACGGGCGCCCGGATTGCCATGACCCTGGCCTACGAGCTTAAGCGGCGCGGCGGCGGGATCGGTATCTGCGGAATTTGTAGCGGCGCGGCGCAGGGCGACGCCATGTTGATTAAAGTTTAAAAGGAGATGATTATTTTGCCCTACCTGCTTACGGACGAACAAAAGATGCTGCGCGATATGGTCCGCAAGCTCTGCCAGAACGAGATCGCTCCCCGGGCGGCGGAAATAGACCGAACGCATGCTTTCCCCTGGGAAAATTTGAAAAGGCTGGCCGAACTGGGCCTGATGGGGGTGCCCATTCCGGAGGAATGGGGGGGCGCCGGCTTCGACTTTCTTTCCTACATCATCACCATCGAAGAAATTTCGAAAGCCTGCGCCTCCACCGGCGTGATCCTGGCCGTGCACACTTCCCTGGGCTGCTTTTCCCTGCTGAACTTTGGTACGGAAGAACAAAAAAAGAAGTACCTGGTGAAGCTGGCCAGCGGCCAGTGGCTGGGCGCCTACGCCCTCACCGAGCCCAACGCCGGCTCCAACCCGGCTAACTTAAGCACCTCCGCCCGCCTGGAAGGCGACCACTATCTGGTCAACGGCAGCAAACTTTTCATCACCAGCGGCGGCCAGGCCCACCTCTACGTCACCTTCGTCCGGACGGACCCCGGCAGCAAGGGTCACAAAGGGATCACCTGCCTGCTTGTCGAAAAGGACACCCCCGGCTTTTCCATCGGGCGCGTGGAAGAAAAGATGGGGATTCACGGCGCGGCCACGGCGGAGCTGATCTTTGACAACGCCCGGGTTCCCCGGAAAAACCTCCTGGGCGAGGAAGGCGAGGGGTTCAAGGTGGCCATGAAGCTTCTCGACGGAGGCCGGGTGGGCATCGGCGCCCAGGGGGTGGGAATCGCCCAGGCGGCCCTGGAGGCGGCCATCGCCTTCGCCAGGCAAAGGGTGCAGTTCGACCGCCCCATCGCCGAATTCCAGGCCATCCAGTTTATGCTGGCGGACATGGCCACCCGGGTGGAAGCGGCCCGGATGCTGGTATACCGCGCCGCCCGCCTGCGCGACATGGGCCTGTCCTATACAAAGGAGGCCTCCATGGCGAAAATGTTCGGCACCGACACGGCCATGCAGGTGACCACCGACGCGGTGCAGATCCTGGGCGGCTACGGTTACTGCCAGGAATACCCGGTGGAGCGCTACATGCGGGACGCCAAGATTACCCAGATTTACGAAGGAACGAACCAGATCCAGAGAATCGTCATCGCCAGGCAGATTTTGCGGTAAAACCGAAATTCACTTTTGATGGTGCTTTTCAAGAAGGAGAAAATGCCCCGCAAGGCGAATTATTTGAAAATGAAAACCCAGGCACTAAGGCACAAAGGGACAGAGGTAAATAAGTTAAGTGCCAGGCACTTTAACTTATTACACTGACTGTGTCAGAGAACCGTCCCCTGACAAGTTTTTTCTGTGTCCTCTGTGGTTAAATTTTTTCTATTTTCGAAGGAGTGACCTTTTGTGCAGTATACGTTAACCGAGGAGCAGGAACTGTTGAGGGAAACCGTGCGCCGGCTGGCCAAAGAGAGAGTGGAGCCGGGGGCCCGCGAGAGGGACGAAAAAGGGAAGTTTGACTGGGATATGGTCGCCCTTTTCCGGGAAAACGACCTCTTCGGGCTCGATTTTCCGGCAGAATACGGCGGCAGCGACGCGGGGATGCTTTCCCTGATCATCGCCGTCGAGGAGCTTTCCAAAGTGGACGCCTCCGCCGGCCTTTTGATCGATCTGCAGGAACTCGGCACCCTGCCCATTATGCTGGCCGGTAACGAAGAACAAAAGAAAAAGTACCTGCCCAAACTGGCTTCCGGAGAGCACCTGGCCGCCTTCGCCCTCACCGAAACCAGCGGCGGCTCCGACGTGGCCAGCTTTCGGTGCCAGGCCAAAAAAGACGGCGACTCTTACATCTTAAGCGGGTCGAAAATTTTCATCAGCAACGGGGGCGTGGCCGACGTCCTGACCGTGTACGCCCTGACCAACCCGGAAAAGGGGGGCCACAAGGGCGCGGCCGTTTTTATCGTGGAAAAGGGGATGCCGGGCTTTAGCGTGGGCAAAA
>JBFLZY010000112.1:0-7410 GCA_040755975.1 Bacillota bacterium
ACGCTGAAAAATTGCGGGGTTGCGGAAAGCGATCTGGTGGTGGCGGTAACGAACAGCGACGAGATTAACATGATCGCCTGCCTGATCGCGAAGAGGTTGGGCGTTCCCAGGAGTATTGCCAGGGTCAGGGATCCCGACTATACGGCGGACATTAATATTTCCAAGGAGGAACTGGGAATTGACCTGGTGATTAACCCCGAATTTGCGGCGGCGTTGGAAATTTCCCGTTTGCTGAGCGTATCTTTGCCTGTTTATACGGAACCTTTTGCCAATGGCCGGGTTCAAATGGCGGAAATTAATATTGAAGAGGGTCATTATGAATTTGTAAACAAGCGCCTCCAGGAACTCAACATGCCCAGGGCATGTTTGATTGTAGGCATCTCCCGCCAGGGAAAAATGATTGTGCCGGGCGGACACGATAAGATCCACGCCGGCGATACCCTGTATCTTTTAGCCCACTTTGACAGCGTTAATAAAATCTGTACGAAGATTAAAAAGAAAAGGCAGCGAATGCACAGAGTGATGATTCTGGGAGGCGGTAAAATCGGTTTTTACCTTGCCGAGCGTTTGAGCACGCGCGGGATGGGCGTTAAAATAATTGAGCAAAACGAACAAAAATGCCGGGAACTGGCGGAGCGTTTGCCCAACGTGCTTATCCTTAAGGGCGATGGAACCGATGTCGAGTTATTGAAGCGGGAGGGCGTCGGCGAAACAGACGGTTTCGTCGCCGTAACCGGGATAGATGAAGAAAACTTGTTGATTGCTTTGTTAGCCAAGCAGCTGGGAGCGAAAAGGGTAATCGCCAAAGTAAGCCGGCCTTCCTATGCCCCGCTGGTGGAACGCCTGGGGGTGGACGCGGCAATCAGCCCGCGCCTGATCACCATCAGCGAAATATTAAGATTTATCCGGGGCGGCCGGTTGCTTTCTTTATCGCTCCTGTTGAACGGTCAGGCCGAAGTGGTCGAACTGATTATCCCGGCAGGCAGCAAGGTTGTCGGGCGTTCCCTGGAGAAGCTGGGTCTGCCTAAAGGGGTAATCATCGGGGCCATTTTACGTGATCGCAAAATCATTGTTCCCCAGGGAAAGGATATAATCCAGGGGAACGACCGCCTGGTAGTTTTTGCGGTAGGCCAGACTGTTCGCACTATAGAGGCGTTGTTTGACGTAGGAGGAAAAGATTTTGAACCGCAACCTGGTTTTGCACACGTTGGGCCTGGTGCTCCTGTGTGAATCGCTGGCGATGGTTCCTTCTTTACTGGTTGCTCTTTATTTGAAGGAAAACAGTGTGCTGGCCTTTTTTCTGGTAATTTTGTTGACTGCCGCGTTTGGTTTTGTTTTTGTCAAGCTTCCGGTTGACCCGAATCAGCTCAGTTATAAAGAAGGGTTTGTAATTGCCGCTTTTGGCTGGCTGACGCTAGCTGTTTTCGGCAGCCTGCCTTTTATTTTTTCGGGAGCGCTAAGCCACCCGGTCGATGCTTTTTTTGAGACCGTGTCCGGCTTTACCACTACGGGAGCTTCGGTAGTTCCGGACGTGGAAATTTTGCCGCGCAGCATCCTTCTGTGGCGCAACTTTACGCAATGGCTGGGTGGAATGGGCGTCATTGTTCTGATGGTGGCCTTGATCCCTTCTTTGAAAGTGGCCGGACTGCAGCTTTTTCGCGCCGAAGTGCCCGGTCCGACCAAAAGCAAGGTGTTGCCGCGAATAGCGATTACCGCCCGCGAGCTTTACCGGATCTATCTCATCATTACGTTCGCCGAAATTATCCTTTTGAAAATAGCCGGGATATCCTGGTTTGATTCGGTGATTCATACTTTTGGGACCGTTCCTACGGGGGGTTTTTCTAATAAGAATTTGAGTGTTGGCGCTTATGACAGCGTCCTGGTTGAAGTAATTATTGTCTTTTTTATGATTCTCTGCGGGATGAATTTTGCACTTCATTACCGGGCTTTTCGCGGAGGCGAGCTTCGTTCTTACTGGAAGGATCCAGAACTCAAGTTTTACCTGGGAGTTCTCGCTTTAGGCACTTTGCTGGTTGCCGCAAACCTCATCAAAACCGGGGATTACGAGATAAATAAAGCGTTTCGGTTAGCCTTGTTCCAGGTTTCGTCCATCGTTACCACAACGGGTTTTGCCACCGCGGATTTTGGCCGGTGGCCGGCATTTTCGCAAATGATCTTATTTATTTTAATGTTTATAGGGGGCTGCGCCGGTTCTACCGGGGGCGCCATCAAACACATCCGGGTGCTCATCTTGATCAAAAGCGCTTCGCGGCAACTCACCCGGCTTTTGCATCCCCAGGCGGTTATTCCCGTCCGGCTGGGCAGTCAGGCGCTTTCCGAAGAGGTGGTCGAGGCTGTCCAGGCATTTTTCTTTATTTATATTTTGATTTTTATAGGTGCGGTGATGTTTCTTGCCTGTCTGGGTTTGGATTTGATCAGCGCGCTTGCCGCCGTGGCGGCTACCCTGGGAAACGTCGGGCCGGGGCTTGGTCTGGTGGGGCCGGCTTCCAATTACGCTTCGCTGCCCGCGGCGGGAAAGATAGCCTTAAGTATGTGCATGTTAATCGGCAGGCTCGAAATTTACACAGTCCTGGTGATCTTAAGCAGGCGCTTTTGGAAGCCATAGAAAACAGGTTATGGTTGCTTTTTTATTCCTTCACTTCTTAATTCTCTATGGCTTCTTTTGCTCCTGTACCTTAGGTCAAATTAATTGGATTTGCGTTTATTTTTGATTTTGTGCTATTATAAAATTGCACGACTTTAGTCTGGAGGGATTTGTTTTGCACGCCGCAGAAATGGCGGACAACTTAACCGGCTGGCTGCGCGAGCAGCTCGAAACGCGCGGTGCCAGAGGATTTGTGGTGGGTCTCAGCGGAGGGATTGATTCGGCTGTTACGGCGGCCCTGTGCAAAAGGGCCTGCCCGGAAAATACAATGGGGATAATTATGCCCTGCCACAGCGACCCCCAGGATGCGGCCGACGCGCGGGCGGTTGCGGATGCCCTCCGTGTCCCGGTTATAGAAGTGAATCTGGACGAACCTTTTGAATTAATGGTTAAAAAGCTGACCGGTAAACCATATGATGGCCGGGAAGTGGATTTGACCATTGCCAATATAAAACCGCGGCTCCGCATGATCACCCTTTATTTCTTTGCCGCGCGCCATAAATATCTGGTAGCGGGCACCGGCAACCGCAGCGAACTGACGGTAGGCTATTTTACCAAGTATGGTGACGGAGGGGTAGATTTACTCCCCATCGGCAACCTGGTCAAGGCACAGGTCCGTGAATTGGCGGTGATCCTGGGCGTTCCCCGGCAAATCATCGCCAAGTCGCCGTCAGCCGGGTTGTGGGTGGGCCAGTGTGACGAGGAAGAAATGGGCATTACCTACGACGAGCTGGACGAATTTATCCTTTACGGGAGAGGCCCCGACAGGGTGAAGGAAGTGATTCAAACCCTGGCCGTGTGCAATGCCCATAAAAATGAAATGCCCGCCCGCCCGCCGTTTTAAAGGAAGGTGAGTTCACGTGTCCGGTCATTCCAAGTGGGCGAATATTAAAAGAAAAAAGGCCAGGATGGACGCCCAGCGGGGAAAAATATTTACCCGGCTGGCGCGGGAAATTATCGTGGCCGCCCGCCTGGGAGGCGCCGACCCGGAGGCCAACCCCCGCCTGAAGGCGGCAATTCAAAGGGCAAAGGAAGCGAATATTCCTAACGAGAATATCCAGCGGGCCATCCAGCGCGGCGTGGGCGAGCCGGGGGGCACCGGCTACGAAGAAGTTTTTTACGAAGGTTACGGGCCGGGAGGCGTCGCCATCATGCTGAAGATTTTAACCGATAACCGCAACCGGACCGCCAGCGAGGTCCGTTACCTTTTTTCCCGCAACGGCGGCAATTTAGGCGAGGCCGGCTGTGTTTCCTGGATGTTTGCCCGCAAGGGCTTGATTATAATTGATAAAGAAGAATTTTCTGATGAGGATGCGTTGTTGCTGCTTGCTCTGGAAGCGGGGGCTGAAGACGTAAAAACGGAAAAGGACAGTTTTGAAATTATCACCAGCGCGGAAGATTTCGAACAGGTGAAAAGCGCGTTGGACGCCCGGAGTATTCCGGTGGCCGAAGCCCAGGTTACCATGCTCCCGGCAGGCACCGTGAAGATGACGGAAAAAGAGGCCGAACCGGTAATTCGCCTGATCGATGCCCTTGAGGACCATGACGACGTGCAAGAGGTTTACGCGAATATTGAGATAGAGGATTAAAGTACCGGCAAAAACGGCGTAAAGGCCAAGGCATCAAGGCACAAAGCTGCAATATAGACGCCCTGGATTAATATGCATCAATAACCCCAGGAAATGGTAATAATATAGGCAGCATAATATTTTGCCAGGGTGTCTTTTATGTTTAAAAAACTTTTCTGGGCTATATTGAGTGGATTAACGGTGTTTGCTGTGGCGGCGGCGGTTTTTTTGGCTCTCTCCATTTTTGCCGGGCCGGCCGCAAAGCCGGTTTTAACCGGTTTTTCTTCTGTTGCCCGCGAAGTTGAGAGTATTGATCGGAAAGTGTATGCCGGCACTGTAGTGCGCGAGGAATATGAATATCTTTGCGGCGATGTCCACATCGTTTACCTGGGGCGGGCGCCCCGGGAGCTCATCGGGTGCGACCGGGCCGCCTTGGAACGAAGGTACCCCGCCGGAGACGGCTGGACGATTGAAGCGGGGCAAGATGCGCTCGTTTTGCGCAAACAATTCCTCGAATTTTGCCCGGAGCACAAAAATTACCGGCACTTGGGGATTAGCGAAGGGTACCTGGCCATTTTCGAAGGGCCCCTGGGAAACAACCAGAAGCTGTTGCGGGTGGAGAAAAAAATTCCGGTAGCAAGGCTGTCTGCGGATTATCAAATAAAGCTGGAACAGGCGATGAATTTTGAGCAACAGCTTCCGGGAATCCAGGCCCGGCTGCGCGAAGAGCTGGAATTTGCCGGAGAATCTGCTTTAAATGCAGGGTTAGAAAATTTGGACGAGCATGTTTTACATGAACATGTTAAGGAAAAGCCCGAAAGGAAATCGGGCCTTAATTTTCTGTTCAGCAATGAAATTTTTAGTTTGCCTGCGGAAGGAGGCGCCGGACATCCCGTAGAACTATAAAGGGATCAGGAATGATAGGGGTCTGGCAGCCTTGCGGATAATCGGCGTGGATCCGGGTACGGCCAGGACGGGTTTTGGCGTTATTGATTTTTGGGCGGACCGGTTTGCCGTGGTGGATTACGGCTATATTAAAACCAGGTCTGAACTGCCCTTGCCCGGGCGCCTCCGGCTTATCTACGAACAACTGGACAAAATAATTGCCGGTTTTCGGCCCGAACGGTTTGCCATCGAGGAATTATTTTTCAATAAAAACACCCGTACCGCCATGGGCGTAGGGCAGGCCCGGGGGGTGGCCGTGCTGACGGCGGCCAGGGCAGGCCTGGTGGTTGCGGAATATACCCCGTTGCAGGTAAAGCAGGCGGTGGTTGGTTATGGCCGGGCAAGCAAGGAACAGGTTAAATATATGGTCAAGGCCATTTTGAAATTGCCGGCACCGCCGGCCCCGGATGATGTTACCGACGCCCTGGCGGTGGCTATTTGCGACGCCTTTTCAGCGTCGGGAAGAAACCCGTTCCGCTAAGGGAGGGTGGTGCATGCTTGCTTTTTTGCGGGGCACGCTGGCGGCCGTTGAAAAAGAAGCAATAATTGTAGAAGTAAACGGAATTGGTTTTCAGCTGCAGGTGCCTGCTTCCACCCTGGAGCGCCTTCCCGGCCTGGGGGCGGAAGTAAAGCTGCATACGTACCTGGCCTCCCGCGAAGACGGAGTGTCTCTTTATGGTTTTTGGGGGCAGGAGGAACTGGCTGTTTTTCGTGCTTTGCTCGGTGTGGGCGGGGTCGGGCCGAAGGCGGCTATAGGCCTGCTTTCTGCCCTGGGGCCGCACCGGCTGCACCTGGCCATCGCGAAAGGCGAAGCGGATGCCCTGACCAGGGCGCCGGGAGTAGGCAGAAAAACTGCTCAGAGAATCATTTTAGAGTTGAAAGATAAACTAGCCAGAGAAATTGCACCGATCGATCCTTCCGTTAAAAAAGTATCTGGAGAAGAGGAAGATGCCGTCCAGGCCCTGGTTGCTCTGGGTTATCACGAAAGTGAAGCGCGCAAGGCTGTCCGGACAACTTTAGCGGAGGCCGGGGGAGCCCCTTTGCAGGCGGCGCAACTGGTCCGGCTGGCGTTAAAAAGGCTTGCCAGATAGAAGGCAGGAATTGGGAATTAGTGACGGCAAACGAACGGCGGGCAAAGGGGTATTTCCGGGGTAGGAATTTTACAATTATTGTTAGAACTTTTTTGGCAGGGGGTCTTTACAAAGGTGGAAGAGCGCCTTGTCTCGGCCGTTTTCAAAGGGGAGGATCGGGAACTGGAGGGCAGCCTGAGGCCGCGCCGGCTGCAGGATTTTATCGGTCAGGAGAAAGCAAAAGAGAGCATCGCTGTTTTTATCCAGGCGGCCTTAAGGCGCAAGGAAGCTCTGGACCACGTGCTGCTGCTCGGGCCGCCCGGGCTGGGCAAAACTACCCTGGCCGGAATTATCAGCAACGAACTGGGGGTAAATATCCGGATCACCTCCGGACCGGCAATTGAGCGCCCGGGCGATCTGGCGGCCATTTTGACCAACTTATCGCCGGGGGACGTGCTGTTTATCGATGAAGTGCACAGGCTCAGCCGGGCCGTGGAAGAAGTGTTATATCCCGCGATGGAGGACTTTGCCCTGGACATCATCATCGGCAAAGGCCCGGGGGCGCGCTCCCTGCGTCTGGAATTGCCCCGGTTTACTTTGATTGGCGCCACCACGCGCGCGGGCCTGATGACATCGCCCCTGCGGGACCGCTTCGGGGTGATCACCCACCTGGATTTTTACGAAATAAAGGATCTGGTGGAAATAGTCCTGCGTTCGGCGAGCATTTTAAAAATAGCCGTCGAAGGGGAAGGCGCCGAGGAGATCGCCCGCCGCGCCCGGGGCACCCCGAGGGTGGCCAACCGCCTTTTAAAAAGAGTCCGTGATTATGCCCAGGTTAAGGCGAAGGGGATCATCAACCGGGAAGTAGCCCGGGAAGCCTTGCAATTCCTCGGCGTCGATCCGCTGGGGCTGGATTTTGTGGACCGGAAGTTTTTAAACGTTTTAATTGCTAAATTTTCCGGCGGCCCCGTAGGCCTGGACACCCTGGCGGCGGCCGTCGGGGAGGAAGCCGCAACCCTGGAGGACGTTTACGAACCCTATTTAATGCAGAGCGGTTTACTGGCCCGCACACCGCGCGGCCGGGTGGCCACCCCCAGGGCGTACGAGCACCTGGGACTGCCTGCGCAAAGGGACGAGGAGCGCCAGCTCACCCTCTGGTAGA
>JBFLZY010000113.1:0-7231 GCA_040755975.1 Bacillota bacterium
CAAGCGGCATCGGCTGACAACGAAGCAACCTGACAGCCAGTGAGTGCCGGATGTCTCGTTACCGGCGCCTTTAGCCCGGCACTCACTGGTAGTTCGTTCTTGAATGCCCTACTGTTCCAGATCGCCCTGCCTGATGTCGAAGTAACCCGATTACCGGTGAGTGCCGGGTCGCTCCTTGCAAACGAACAGCCAGGCCGAAAATTTTCCGTTTCTCCACGGAGAGACCACAAGCTCACTAGAGCACTACATCAGCGGATCCATAGCCAGCGCCGGGTGCCCTTTTTCCTCCAGGAAGGGCAGGATCTCCTCGCCGGTGACGCCCACTGTTTCGTCGGCGATCTTGTCGACGAAGTCCTTGCCTAAGCCCCAGTAGTTCTCGGCCGCTTCTGCCAGCATGGGCCGGAGCTGCTCTTTTAGCGCTTTGGGCATCCAGACCAGCCGTCCCAGGCCCCCGTCGGCGGGGACGAACTTGCGGGAGGCTAAATACGATTTGCCGATGCCCATGAAGCCGGGCATCTGCGCGCCGCCGCCGATCATGCCGGCCATGGTGGAGAAGGTCATCCCCGAGGGGGTCATCCCCGGGTGCTCCCGGTTGACCACCATGAAGCCGTTGCACTCCGGGACCATGGTCAGGATGCACTCGAAGCAGCCGCAGGAGGTCATCGGGTACTCCATGATGGTGTAGAAGTTGACCCTTTCGATGGTGCGCTGGGAGTTCTTGTAGACGAACTCGTTAAAGGCCTCCCACTGCCCTTTGACCTCGTCGATGATCCCCTCTTTGGGGATCGGCTGGTTGACGCCGTGGGGGTTGATCTCGTAAGCCGCCTTGGCGTCCAGCCAGCTCACCGCGCCGCACAGACCCACCCGCTCGGGGGCGATGACGCAGACGTGGGTGGGGGCGAAGGACTGGCAGAGCAGGCAGGAGTAGAAGGTGTCGATGGTTTCGTCCTGCAGCTCTTTTAAGCGGTCGTCGCGCTTTTTGTAGTAGCCGCGGGCCATTTCCCTTAACTCCAGCACTTTCTGCTCGTCGGTGTAGATGGTCACCTGCACGCGGTCGACCACGGCGGCAAACTCGGCCTTGAACTTGGCGTAGAGGATGTTGCCGATGTGCTTTAAGCGGAAGCCCTTGGCAAAGGCTTCTTTGCTGATGCGCACCCACATGATGTCGCGCTGGGCCACGTGCCAGAGGCCCTCGCCGTAGTTCATGAAGTAGTGGATGCGGCGCTCCAAGACCGGCTCGAAGTCTTCCTGCATCTTGCGGCCGTAGACGTCCACCACGATCCCGATCGGCATGGCGCCGCCCGCTTCCACGGTGTCGATGTCGGGGCCGATGACTTCCACTTTCCCGTCTTCCACTTCCTCGGCGCCCACCATGCGCACCAGCTCGAAGCTGGGGGTGCGGGTGCCGCCGAACTCCACGTACATGTCCTTTTTGCGGATGCTCTCGCCCTCGAAGGCCGGGCCGACGGTGATGGGGGCGTCGATCTCCACGTGGGTGATTTTGATCTCGCGCAGTTCCATGCCCAGCTGGATGGCTTTGTCCAGGTCGGGCTCGGAGACGAACCAGTCCTTGATTTGCTTGTCTTCGGGCAGGGGCTGGTCGGTGATGACCGGGATGCCGATGTTGATGGCGCCCAGGGCGGCCGCCGTCTTGACCATGTCGTGCTCGCCCAGGTACAGCACAAAGGCCCGGATCCGCCGGCGCTGGTAGTCGCGCTGGGCGTCCCTTTGCCCGGGGGGGATGCCGCCGAACATCATGCCGGCGCGCAAGGCGTAATTGGCCGCGTGGACGATCTGGGTGAAGTTCCCCAAGGGGTAGGCGATTAAGTCGATCCCCAGCTTCACTCCTTCGTCTAACAATTGTTCAATTACTTCGTCGCACAAAAAGAGCATGAAGCCCATGCCCATCAGTTTATTGACGGCTTTGGCAAGCTCCTTGGAGTCTTTCGCCCGGCCCAGGATGACCACTTCGCCGGGGATGGTCCAGTCCACCATTTTGGTCCCGTACTGGCGCACCACGGGGTCGCCGATAAAGCCCGTCCAGGGGGTAACGTGCAGGGGGTTTTCGGGGGTGTGGCGCAGGTAGCGGACGGCTTCGATGATGTCGGCGGCGTACCAGGTCGCTTCGCCGGCCAGCCGGGAGTTGGTGAAGCAGCGGAAGTCTTCTTTAAACTGGGCCCGCACCCGGTTCAAGACAGGGACGCAGTCGCCCAGGGTTTTGATCTCTTCGCCGCTTAAGCAGCGGATTACCGGCAGGTAATAGGCGGTGTCGGGGTAGCCTACCGGGTGGTTGGCGCCGTAGCGGCGGATAGCCTGGTTTAACAGGATCTCCGCGTAGCTGACGGCGGTAATGGCGCCTTCGTAGACTTCTTTAAACAGTTTTTTGGGCTCCTTGCCCGGTGTGATCGCGCCTTCAAAGATTTTATCGAAATTCATTTGCTCGGACATCGTGCTTCCTCCCTTCGTTTCCGTTCCCTTAATAGTTCTGGCACAAAGCGGTTTCCAGGTCCTCGGCGGTCTTCCGGTGGATGCCCAGTTTCCAGGCCCGGTATTCCAGGGCGTTTAGGATTTTCCGGGCGGCGACCTGGGGATCCATCTCGAAAATGAAGTAACCACCATAGACGTCGGAAGCGATCTGGGTGGCAATGCTGTAGAACAGGTCGCTCCCTTCCACGGGCGGCATGGAGCCGACGTGTACGGAGGCGCCCATGGTCACAAACCAGCAGCCGATGGAAACCGCTTTGCCGGTCATGGCTTCCGGGGCGGTGGCCACGAAGGGCACTTTGGGTGTATCCACGCCAAGCTGTTTGGCCATATCCATCCACAGGTCGGAGCAACGGGTGTTGTCTACGCAGGAGCCCATGTGGAAAATGGGCGGCAGCGGAACGGTTAAGTTGGCCTTTTCGGCAAGCCGGGCCAGGAACTTTTTCAAGCCCGGGCCAGCCAATTCCATGGCCTCCGGGGCGAGCAGGCCCGCTTTGGCGCAGCCCTGCATGGCGCAGCCGGTGCCGATGGTGAAGACGTCGTTTTTAATCATTTCTCTGGCGATGGTCAGGTGGCTGTCGTCCTGGAAACGTTTTAAGTTGTTGCACCCGGCCATCAGCACGACGCCTTTTAATTCGCCGCTTAAGATGGCGTCGGTAAGAACGCTGACCGGATTGTCCGGGCTGACCGCGGCAAAAAGGTCGTAAAGGGCTTCCAGGCTCCACCCGGCCACGACTTTATGCTTGATGGCCGGAATGTGGTAGCGGCCGGGGTCTCTGCGCTTAAAGGCGTCGATGGCGATGCGCAGGGCCATTTTGGCGTTGTCCAGCGCGTTTTCGGTATTGTAGTCGATGTGCTGGGAGCCGGGGATCTTCGCCACCGGCGAGGTGGTGATGATCTGGGTGTGGAAGCACTCGGCCGCCGTCCGGATGGAAGGCATGATGCACTGGACGTCCACCACGAAGGCATCCAGCACCCCGGTGACGATGGCCAGTTCGGCGGAGGCGTAAGAAGTGCACAAGGGGACTCCCCGGCGCATGAGCACCTCGTTGCCCGTGCAGCAGATGCCGACCAGGTTGATTCCCTTGGCGCCGGCCGCCCTTGCTTCCCCCTCCAACTGCTGGGCGGCGTCGCAGATAATCTCGCTTAAAACGGGGTTGTGGCCGTAGAGAGCAATGTTGACCTTTTCCGGGTCCAGCACACCGAAGTTGGCTTCGGTGACCAGCGGCCGCGGGGTGCCGAAAAGGATGTCGGAAACGTCGGTGCCGATGTGCATTCCCACGTAATCGGAAAGCGAAACCCGCAGGGCGCTGAAGGTGATATTTACCGGATCGTTGTCCATGCCCATGTGGGCCTGGTTGACCAGTTCGGAAATGGAGTTGTAGGAGCCGCTGGGCATAATGTTATGGGAGAAAAACTTTTCCTTGCGGTCTTCGGTAACGGTGGTCTGGATCCAGGTGGAATAGCCTTCGCCGTTCAGGCGGCGGAAATCCTCCAGGGCTGCTTCGGCTACCTCCCTGGCCAGCTGAAGGTCGCCTTTCCCTTCGCTGGAAATCCCGATGCGGGCGGCAATTTTCTTGAGTTTGGCAGGGTCCTTCACCTGGTAGTCGGGGGCCTTCCCCTCCGTCATTTTGTGCATGGTTTCGGTAAGGAAGTGGGCGTGCTCGTTGTGCGCCGCCGCTCCGGTGAGCAGCATCAACCCCGTACTGCGGGCGGCGATGGTCCAGGCGGAAGCACCGCAAATCCCCTTGCTGCCGGGCCCTTCATCGGCTTTAATCCGGCACGGTCCGGCCATGCAGAAACGGCAGCAAATTCCCCGGTAGCCGAACTGGCACTGGGGCTGCTGGGCCACCGTCCGCTCAAAAGCGGTCACTACGCCGCTCTTTTGGGCGACGTCAATTAATTCCAGCGCGCCGGGATCGACGCTTCTTTTCACTACCTTGGGTTCCGCTACCCGGGGCGCGTTCGAAGGTCGGCTGGTATGGTCTGGATCCCTGAATCTGGGCATTCATTTAACCTCCTTGGTTAAAATTTAAAGCAAGAAAATAATGGCCAAAATTTCCTGCTGCCAACTCTTCAGTTAACTGACCGGGGAAAAAACGCTTGGCGCATCCCTCTCCCCGAAGAATGAACCCTTTCTTTGGCCTGGCCAGCAGCAGTTTTGGCCCCTCTAAATAACTCCCCTCTCCCTTTCTCCATCACCTGCCTCACTTAAAATTTTCTCTTTAATTCTTTCTACGTCAGCCAGCAATCCTCCCCCAACACCCGCTGCCGTCGGCTCCATGGCACTCTCCCAAACGCTTTCGTCAAATTTAACCAGCCCCAGCACCTCGCCGGGCTGAAAACTGTTGACGATAAATTCTTTTTCCTTTTCGGAGCGGACCTTGTTGCCGATAATCTTTACCTTTTGAATTCCCAGGTCGGCAGACATCCTTTTCACGTGGCGGGCTGTGTTCACGCTGTTCCGGCCGGGCTCCACCACCACCAGCATCAAATCCACCCCTTTGGCGGTGCCGCGGGAAAGATGCTCGATGCCCGCCCCCATGTCCATTACGACCACTTCATCCTGATCGAGCAGCAGCGCGGAAACCAGAGCATGCAAAAAAGTATTTTCCCGGCAGTAACACTCGGAACCTCCCTTTTTGATTTCTCCCATCCGGAAAAACCGGATGTTCCCGAGACGGTACGCGTAATCTTCCAAAACATCGGTTACTTTGGGGTTAAGGACGTAAAAAGCGCCCTGGCCGCTTTTGGCGCGGATTACTTCTTTCATTTCCACAACCGGCCTGATCTGCAAGGCCGCCTCTTCGGGAATACCCAGCGCGGCGGCCAGGCAGGCGTCCGGGTCGCCATCGATGGCGTAAACCAGCCGGTGGGTACGGGCAAAAGATTTCGTCAGCGCAGCGGCAATAGTCGTCTTGCCCACCCCGCCCTTGCCGGAAATGGCTAATTTCATCTGTTCACCTCTTTAATTTTTTCGCCGCCTGATAAAAAAATCCTGCTAACAATTTTTTAGCTTTATGATCCGTTTCGACGGAAGAGAGAAAAATCCTCCCCTCAAAATATTAAAATTGTGAACACAAGAAAAAAATCGGCGCTGCCGATTTTCAACAGGTAAATCAGCTTAATTTACCCTACCCCTGCTGCGGCGGTGGTTCCCCGCCCTGACCGGCGGTCTGTCCCGTTTGGGCCTCTAAACGGCTAATCCGCTCTTCCAGGGCCTTTAAGTCCTGTTTAGTAACCAAACCCACTTCTTCGCGGAACCTGTTGATTTCACTTCTGATTGCCTGGACTAAGGCTGCTCTTTCCTGCTCCCCCTTTTCGATCAGGTCGCGAAACACGCCTCTAGCTTCCTCGGCGCTGACCTGTCCTCTTTCGACCAGTTCTTTGACGATCTGTTCCGCCTTTTCGCGGGTCAGGGAAAATGCGCCGATCCCGGCCAGCGCCAGCTTCCTGAAAACGTCCTTCATGAAAAACCCCCTTTCCTCGCCAAATAAGAAACAAGTATAGCATATCCCGAAGAACATTTTATCATGCTTCGGGAAGATTGGGAATTGGGGGATTTTTTCTTTCGCCCCCCAAATTTTGTCCTTTTCGACGTATATTATCAGCAGGGGTGAGGGCATAATATAAATACTCCGCTTTGGTGAGTTCTATCTCTCCCCAGTCCAGCAACGAGCTGGACTCTTTTTTTGGGGGCATTTAACCTTGACCGCCGGCTCAATTTGCGTTATGCTATCTTACGAAACGACTAATTATTTACATGACGTTCATAACAAGGATCAGAAAAGCCTGCTAACGCTGAGTTTATTTGCAATAACAATTTCCCTATAAATTTCCCTCAACTTTCAAACATTGGTCCGGATTTTTTAAAGTTAAAGAAATAAAAAAGATTTTATGGGGAGAGGTTGCCATGCATTTAATGGCGAAAGGGAAAGAAGAAAAACCGGCCAGAGAAGAAGAGGAGGAGCTGATCAGGGAAAAAACCCGGGAAATTCTCCGGCACTGCAATAACGGCCGCGCCAGCCTGATTCCCGTTTTGCAGCAGGTCCAGGAAAGCCTGGGCTACGTTCCGGAAAAGGCCATGATGGAAGTGGCCAGGCGGCTGGATATTCCCGAGGTGGATGTTTTCAGCATTGTCACCTTTTACAATCAGTTCCGCCTGCACCCCCCCGGCAGGCACCAGGTCAAAGTCTGCATGGGCACCGCCTGCCACATGAAGGGCGGCAAGATCATCCTGGACTGCTGGGAAAGGCGGCTCGGCATCGGGGTGGGCGAAACCACCGCCGACAGGGAATTCAGCCTGGAGCGAGTGGCCTGTGTGGGCTGCTGCACCATGGCACCGGTAACCCTGATCAACGATGTGGTCCATCCGAAAATGACCCCCACCCGGGTTGACGGCCTCCTGCACGCTCATCAAGTGGAAAAACAAAAAGAAGAGGGAGCAACCCCGTGAAGGCGGCCGGAAACGGAAATAACAAAAAGGAGATTGCCTTAAATTACCGCAAACTCCACCAGGAAGCCCGGGTCAGCTGGCAGACCCTCCGGCAAAAACCCCTCGTGCTGGTGGGAACGGCCACCTGCGGGCGAGCCGCCGGCGCCCTGCAAACGCTGCGCGCTTTTCAAAACGAAATCGCCCGCCGGAACCTGGACGCCCGGGCCGTGGAAGTGGGCTGCCTGGGGCATTGCTACGCCGAACCGCTGGCCGTTATTTACAAAGAACCTTTCCCGCCCATCGTGTACGGTT
>JBFLZY010000114.1:0-7071 GCA_040755975.1 Bacillota bacterium
CCGTCCTGATCTACGATACAAGCTTAATTAACGCCGATCAACTGGAAAAAAGCAGGGCGCGCGCCTTCGGCTTCCCCTTCACCGACACGGCCCGCGAACTCGGCCGGGCGGGGGCGGCCAACCTGGTGGCCCTGGGCGCCGTCGTGGCCACAACCGGCATCGTCGAAGCGGAATCCCTGGAAAAAACCGTCCGGCGCCGCTTCTCCGGCGCCGCGGCGGAGATAAACCTCCAGGCTTACCGCAGGGGGCTGGTAATGGCGGGGAAGAAGTGAGTCGGCGAAGCTTTAACATGTAAAATCAAAATATAGTAGAACGTAAAGCCCCGCTCCCGGAACCAAGGGCTTAATTTTCCGGGCGGGGCTTTGTTTTGTTTTTAATTTAACACGTTACGTTTTTTAAGCAATATTTTTGCCAAAGATTTAATTTATCCTCCAGTTTTCTATAATCTATAGCCAGGAACGTGTTTTTTGTGCTAAAATGTAAACGAAAAAAATTTCGCCAACGGAAAGGTAAGTTTTCTTGACCGGCTTTACGTTGTGCCAGAAAGACGGCGTCCAGTATTTAACGATTGATTCCTTTTCCCGTACCGGCCTGGTGGCCCACGCCTTTACCACCCGCTGCGGCGGGGTGAGCAAGGGGCCGTACGCCGGGTTAAATATGAGCTTTCGCGTAGGCGACCGCCCCGAAAATGTTTTAATTAATAGATTGAGCATTTGCCGGGCGCTCGGCGCGGAGCCGGCCGACCTGGTGGCCGCCGCCCAGGTGCACGGCGAAGGCGTGGCACGGGTGACGACGGAGCACCGGGGGAAAGGGGCGGCCGAGGCCGAAAGCGCCCTGCCGGCCACAGATGCCTTGATTACCAATGAGCCGGGCGTCCTCCTTTCCAGCTACCACGCCGACTGCGTTCCCGTTTTTCTGCTCGACCCGGTGCAAAAAGCGATCGGGGTGGCCCACGCCGGCTGGAAGGGCACGGTCCTTAAAATTGCCGCCAGAACCGTGGAGGCCATGCAGCAATCATTCGGCACCCGCCCCCGGGACTGCCTGGCGGGAATCGGCCCGGCCATCGGGCCCTGCTGTTACGAGGTGGACGAACCGGTGTTCACCCGCTTTCAAGGCACTTTTGCTGACTGGCCGTCCCTGTTTACGCCGGCCGCTCCGGGGCGCTGGCTTTTAAACCTCTGGGAGGCCAACCGGCGCGCTCTTTTGGAAGCGGGTTTGCAGGAAGAGCGCATTGCGGCGGCGAATCTTTGTACTAGTTGCCGGCAGGATTTGTTCTTCTCGCACCGGGCAAGCGGGGGGAAAACGGGCAGAATGGCGGCTTTAATCATGTTGAGTGGGGAAAGGCGGGGGAAAGCGCACGATGCCTAAAATCCTTGTGGTCGATGACGAGGAAAACATCGTGGAGCTGATTCGCTATAATCTGGAACGGGAGGGCCACACGGTAATTGCGGCCGGCGATGGCGACACCGCCCTGAAACTGGCGCAGGAAGAGCAGCCCGATTTAATCATTCTGGACATCATGTTGCCCGGTCAAGACGGGCTCTCTGTTTGCCGCACCCTGCAGTACGACCCCAAGACCAAACAAATTCCCATCGTCATTGTGAGCGCGCGGGTTGAAGAGGTGGACCGGATCCTGGGGCTGGAAATGGGCGCCGACGATTATATTACCAAACCCTTCAGTCCCCGGGAACTGCTGGCCCGCGTAAAGGCGCGTCTGCGGCGCGGGCACGCGGAAAGTGACGGCAAGGCCGCCGTCCTGGAAAAGAAAAAATTGGTCCACGGTCCCCTGGTGATTGATCAGGAGAAGTTTTCCGTAACCTTAAACGGGATCAGGCAGGATTTTACGCCGAAGGAATTCGAACTCTTGCGTTTTTTGGCCGGCGAACCGGGAAGGGTTTTTTCGCGCGAATATCTTTTGGAGCATATCTGGGGGTATGACTACGCGGGGGACTCCCGCACGGTAGACGTGCATATCCGGCACATCCGCCAAAAGCTTGAACAGGTGCCGGGAGCACCCCGGTTTATTGAGACCGTGCGCGGCGTGGGATACCGTTTTAAGGAGGCGCCTTGAGGTCATGAAAAGGCTTTTCAAAGGGATAACCTGGCGTCCGGTGGCCAGTTACTTCTTTTTCCTGCTCATTTTTTACGCCCTGCTGCAGCTGTACGCCGTTCAGAAACTGAATATGACCGGGGCCCTGGTCATCGCGCTGCTTCTTTCCGCCGGCCTCTCCTGGGTTTTGTACAAGCGCGTAATCGGCCCCTTAAACGAGATTAACGAGGTGGCCCGGGAAATGGCCCGGGGCAACCTGGAGCGGGAGATCCTGGTTTATGCCGACGACGAAATCGGGCAGCTGGCCCGGAGCATTAATGAAATGGCCCGGCAGTTAAAAGTGACCATTGCCCAGATTACCGAAGCCCGCAACCAGGCCCGGGCCATCTTGAACAGCATGACCGACGGGGTGATTGCTTTAAACAAAAACGGGGAAGTGCTTTTTATCAACCCGGTGGTGGAAAAAATTTTCGGGATCAGCCAGCTTTCCTCCCACGGCAAGAATATCCTGGGCGTCATCCGGAACTACGACGTGGAGCGCCTGCTGGAGAGAGCTTTAAAAACAGGCAAGCCCCTTACCCAGGAAATCAAGCTCATTTACCCGGAGCCGAAGGTTTTTAATCTGCACGCCGCCCCGCTTAAAGGACAGGGGGCCGAACAGGGCGGGATAGTGGTTCTGCTGCGCGATATTACGGAGCGGAAAAGGCTGGAAGATATGCGCACGGAGTTTGTCGCCAACGTATCGCACGAATTGCGCACCCCGCTTACCTCGCTCCGGGGCTACCTGGAAACCCTGCTGGACGGCGCTCTGGAGGATCCGGCCGCCGCCCGCCACTTCCTGGAAATAATGAACAAAGAAACGGAGCGTTTAACCAGGCTGGTCGACGACCTTCTGGATTTGTCCAAGATCGAGGAACGCCGGGTGGTTCACCGCTGGCAGCCGGTGCAGCTTTCCGACACCATCAGCCGCGTGGTGGCCATGTTCCAGCCCCAGGCCAACGAAAAGAACCTGGCGCTGATCGCGGAGGTGCCGGCGGGCCTTCCCGCCGTCCACGGGGACCCGGACATGCTGACCCAGGTGCTGATCAACCTGGTGGACAACGCCGTCAAATATACGCCCGCGGGAGGAAAGGTTGCCGTCCGGGCCGGCGTTGGCGAAGGGGACGTCCGGGTCAGTGTGGAAGATACCGGGGTCGGGATTCCGCCGGAAAGCCTGCCCCGTATTTTTGAACGTTTTTACCGGGTGGATAAGGCGCGCTCCCGCGAGCTGGGCGGCATCGGCGTGGGCCTGGCCATCGTCAAGCACATCATCCGCGCCCACGGCGGCAAGACATACGTGGAGAGCGCGGTCGGCAAAGGGAGCACCTTTTCCTTTACCCTGCCGGTGGAGGAAAGCTGCCGGAGCGCCATTAAAGAAGCCGCCGCAAACGGAAGGTAAATAGCGGGGATTTGCTTTTGAGGGGGACTCTTTTTGAACAATATTAAAATCCTGGTTAAAGACCTCAACCTTTTTTATAAAGACTTCCAGGCCTTAAAAGATGTGCACCTGGAAATTCAAAGCAATAAAATCACCGCCCTGATCGGGCCCTCCGGCTGCGGTAAATCGACTTTTCTGCGTACGCTGAACCGGATGAACGATCTGTTTGAGGGAGTGCGCGTGGAGGGAACCGTGCAACTGGACGGCCGGGATATTTACGCGCCCGACGTGGATGTGGTAAGCTTGCGCAAACGGGTCGGCATGGTTTTTCAAAAGCCCAACCCCTTTCCCATGTCCGTTTACGATAACGTTGCCTACGGCCCGCGGGTTCACGGAGTGAGAAACAAGCGCCAGCTGGACGAAATCGTGGAGTTGAGTTTGCGCAGCGCCGCTCTCTGGGACGAAGTCAAAGACAGGTTGTTTAAATCGGCCCTGGGGTTGTCCGGCGGGCAGCAGCAGCGCCTCTGCATTGCCCGTCTGCTGGCCGTGGAGCCGGAAGTGGTCTTAATGGATGAACCCAGTTCGGCTCTGGATCCCATTTCCACCTTGAAAATAGAGGAACTGATCCAGGTGCTCAAGCACGAATACACCATTGTCATCGTAACGCACAACATGCAGCAGGCCGCCCGGGTTTCGGACATCACCGCCTACTTTTTAAACGGCGAACTGGTGGAATGGGGGACGACCGAGGAAGTGTTTACCCGGCCAAAGGACCAGCGCACCGAAGATTACATCACCGGGCGTTTTGGCTAGGGAAAATTTTTTGCAGGGGGTATGGGAATGAGTCCGCGGAGTGCTTTTGATAAGGCGCTTAAAGAGCTTCAGCAGGATATTTTGCGCATGGCCAGCCTGGTCGAGCAGGCCGTGTACGATTCCGTGCAGTCTTTGGTGAAACTGGACGTTACGGGCGCGGCCCAGGTGATCATGGGGGACGAGATGATTGATGAATTGTACCTCGAGATCGAGGATAAATGCGTGAAACTGGTAGCCACCCAGCAGCCCATCGCCAAGGATTTGCGGATCGTGATCACAGGGATCAAAATCCTGCTCAGCCTCGAGCGCATGGCCGATCACGCCGTGGACATCGCCCGCGCCACGATGTGTTTGAGCGGTCATCCCCTGAACGTTAAACCGCTTGAATATATACCGCAGATGGCCAGGTTGACGCAACAGATGATCAAGGACGGGCTGGACGCCTACGTGCACAACGACGTGGAAAAGGCCAGGGCGATGTGCGCGCTGGACGACGACGTCGACTACCTCTTTGCCCGGGCCTTTCGGGAACTGATAAACTGCATGATGGAAGATCCCAAAGTGGTGATGCAATCGGCCTACCTCTTGTACGTCAACCGCTACCTGGAGCGGATCGCCGACCACGCCACCAACATCGGCGAGGCGGTGATTTACCTGGTTACCGGGGAGCGGAAGGAACTCAATTGATCCGTAAGAAAAGGGTTTAAAAAATGGAGAAACTTGAAAAAGAGAACCTGACCGAAGTATTGCTTTCGTTACAACAAGAAGTCCATGCCCACCTCCGGGATACGGATCAAAAACGAGAACATCTGTTTGAGTTGTATTTGAAAATTATTCTCTCGGCTTTTTCTGCCTTTGTTGGTCTGGAATTTTTCAAATTGGAGTGGCCTTCTGGAGCCGTTGCCCTTGCGTTACTGATTTTGATTTTGCTCTTCGCCTTTGGGGAGGCTGTGTTTTTTGCCATGGTTGCAGCCCGGAAGTGGCATGTAGAATATATGAATGTCCATATAATAATCCAATCTATGCTTGTTCAACAAAGTTCCGAAGTAAGTGCGGGAATTGTTTCACCAGAACTGCGCCAGCCTTTCCTGCCTTCAACATTTACAAACAGGTACTTTTTGCTGGTGCAAATTTGTGTTGTGGGCACGGTAATGGTTATAATTACATTATTATCAAAGGTCATGACCACCCCCCTTGTCTTTGTATTGGGAAGTGTCTTGATTATTGCTGTTTTGCTCGTCAATAATGTTGTCGCCAGAACTCTTTTAGAAAAGGCGGAGCAAGATTTCTGGGAGCATCCTGAAAGATCCTGGTGTTTATCAGGATTGTTAGCGAAGGTCCAAAAATAGGGGTGATTATTAATTGAAGCTCATTCCTTTGGGGACAAACGGTTTTTTTTCTTTTAACAACAGATATACAGCTTCTTATTTACTCCTCATTAATGATTTTACTGCCCTCATCTTAGATGCCGGAACAGGCTTCGCCAGATTGCTTGACCCTGCCGTGCAACAATTGCTGGTCGGTAAAGAGCTTTTTGTCATTCTCTCGCATTTTCATTTAGATCACATGGTGGGTCTTTCGTTCTTGACCGGGGTCTTGCCCGACCGGGACGTTACAGTTTATGCACCGGGACCGCCGTTGGTCCAGGCCGCACCTACCGAAGCCCTGGCGGGACTGCTGAATCCCCCGCTATATTCATTGAAACTCGATGTTTTACCTTTGCAAATTAGATCGATTACAAAAGATTTCCGGATTAACAATATTGAGATCAGGGTAAGGGCCCAGAAACACCCGGGGGGATCTATAGGGATAAGAATCGGCAACTTTGTTGCATATATAACCGATACTATTGCTGATCGGGAGACGATCCCCTTCGTAAAGGGTGTTGACGTGTTATTGCACGAAGTATGGTTAACAGACAGGGAAGCAATGGAGGCCAGGGAAGCAGACGGTGTTTTTGCCCGGGAAAAGCATTCCTGGGCAGGTGCTGTTGCGGAAATAGCTTCGGAAGCCGGGGTGAAAGCGCTTGCTCCTATCCATCACCCCCCGTGGCGCAGCGAAAAAGAAATTTTTAATCTGATCAGTAACTTGCCAGGAACTTTTACACCCCTGGTGTTAAAAGAAGGTCAGGTATACGATCTTGCTTTTTTCCAGCAAACAGGCAAAGGTTCTAATCAGTACCTTTATGGTTAAGGAGTATCGTGGTTTCTATGTCCAGACTCTTGTTTGTCGGCGAAAAAAATTCAGCCCGCAGCCAGATGGCCGAAGGCTTTGCCCGCGCCCTGGCGCCGCCCGGCGTGGAAGTAGCGAGCGCGGGCCTGGCAAAAGGCAAAGTCCACCCCCTGGCCGTCAGGGTGATGGCCGAGGCGGGGATTGACATCGCTTCCCACGCCTCTAAAACGGTGGCGGACCTGGGGACGCAGCTGTTTGACGTGGTGGTTACCTTAAGTGCGCGGGCCGGGGAAAACTGCCCGGTGCTGCAGGGCATCCCCGGCGCCGTGCATTGGAACCTGGCTGATCCGGCCAGGGCAAGGGGAGGCGAAGGAGAGCTTCTGGCGGCTTTTCGCCAAAGCCGCGACGAAATAAGAAGACGGGTTGCGGATTTGTTTGCCGGCGGTTACTTTTATGCCTTGCTTACGCTAAAAGACAACGCCGACCGGATTTTGGACAACCTTTCCGAGGGGATTGTGGCCCACGACCTCTACCGCCGGATCTTTTACTTTAACAGCGGCGCCGAGAAGATTACCGGCTACCGCCGGGAGGAAGTGCTGGGCCGGGATTGCCACGAGGT
>JBFLZY010000115.1:0-7058 GCA_040755975.1 Bacillota bacterium
AGAAGAAACCTCCTTTGTGGTTTTGGTTGGATTGCATTGGAGGTTTTCTTCTTTTCCCCGGGGGAAAACTCCTTCTTTTTCTCCCTGGAGATTACTGGTGATCACCCACAGTTATTTTACAGCTACTAAGGGCGGGTCCTGGTATAAAAGGGCATTTTTTTGTCCATGCTATATTTGATCACATTATTGGAAAGCGAGGTGAGTGGTGGTCATGCAATGGCTGGGCTTAATCATCCGTTTTGTGGTTTCGGCGCTGGTGCTCATCGTGGTGAGCTGGCTTTCCCCCGGTTTTGTGGTGAAGGGCGGCTTTATCGGCGCGCTGATCGCCGCCGCGGTAATTGCTTTACTGGGCTACCTGGCGGAAACCCTTCTCGGCCAGAAAATATCTCCCCAGGCGCGCGGAATAGTGGGTTTTATCGCCGCGGCCGTGGTGATTTATCTGGCCCAGTTCATCATTCCGGGGTTTTTGAGCGTAACCCTGGTGGGGGCCTTGATTTCTGCCTTCATTATTGGACTAATTGATGCGGTTGTTCCGACAGTTTTGCGTTAAAGCACATAAAAGCTCCTTCCCGGTCATAAAAATCTAAAAAACCGGGAAGGGGCTTTTTATGTTCAGGCGGCTAAAATGGCAGCGGGCTATCCGGTGTTTGCTGGTTTTAATCTTTTTATTTTTTTTAACCTGCCTTTACCTTTTTAATTTCTTTAACTGGCGGTACCAGTGGTATTATCCGAATCAAGGGGCCTCGCAGGGTTTGCTTTGCGCGGCCATGCCGGTAATGGCCTGGATCGGGGCGGAAGGAGAACTGCCGGCGGGGCCCATGACCTCTTCGGTTTCGAAATTGCTGGCGCCGCTGCGCCTGGATAGGCGTGATCCCCTGCCTGTGGCAATTTTAAAGCTATCCCTGCCTTACCTGACGGTTGTTGATTTGCCGGACGAAGAGCCGCTTCCGGGGTTTGGTGAGCCTCCCGTAATTGGCGCTTCCTCCGCTTTTCCGGAGCAGCTCCCGGAAGTGTCTCGCGGCGGGGTGAGCGGAGATTCGCTGGTGATTATTTACCACACCCACACCGGAGAAACCTATGCTCTTACCGACGGCAGGGATCGCCTGGAGGGGAAGTGCGGCGGGGTGGTGCAGGCGGGGGCGGCGGTAAAGGAAGTTTTGGAAAATAGATACGGCGTTAGGGTGGTCCATTCCGAGAAAATTCACGACGCCGAATACGACATTTCTTACAGGGAATCGGAGAAAACGTTGCGCAAGCTTTTATCCGAAAACAAAAAACCGAAAGTTGTTCTGGATATCCACCGGGACGCGGGCCGGCCGCGCAAAAACAGCCTGGTGAACGTCAACGGCCGGCAGCTTGCGCCGGTTTTGCTGGTCGTCGGGTCGGACGCGCGCCTTCCCTTTCCCACGTGGGAGAAAAACCACCAGTTTGCCGTTGCGCTGGCCGCGAGGTTGAACGAGAAATACCCAGGTCTATGTTTGGGGGTGCGGATAAAAGACGGCCGCTACAATCAGTTTCTCCATCCCCGGGCAATCCTGGTGGAAATCGGGAGCGTTAATAATTCGACCGAAGAGGCCGTGGCTGGCGCCCGGCTGTTTGCCGATGTATTGGGCGAAATGGTTATGGATATGCTGAAAACAGGTGAATAAAATGAACAGATCGTTTCTTTTAGTGCTTATTGGCGGCTTATTGTTAGGTATTGTCTTGCATTGCTGGCAGGTGTCGCTGGCGGCGTTTAACGAGGTCGCCGGCCTGAAGGAACCCGTCCGGTTCTGGGCCGTGGAAAGAACGGGGGCCGGCGAAATTGAGCTGAAGTTTTTGGGCAAAAAGTGGCTGGTAACCTTTCCGGATGCTGTTGACAATTTTAGATTCTTGTAATGGCCGTTGTCATATTGTTTTCCTTGTTGTATGATCAGGCACAAAGGGAAAAAGCGCAGAAGCACCCAGGGGTAAAGAAAAAATCAACATTTTTCTTCTTTTTGTGCACTTGCCCGTATAGTTGCTGTTAAAAATTTTTGCTTCCGTTGAAGAAGGGGGCATGAGGCAGGGATATGGAGCAAAAAAAGTTTATCCTGGTTACCGGCGGGACGAGAAGCGGGAAGAGCGCCTTTGCCGAAAGGCTGGCGGCGGCAGGCGGGAAAAAGGTAATTTACCTGGCTACGGCCACCGTTGGGGATGAAGAAATGGCCCTGCGCGTGGAGCGCCACCGGCAGCGCCGGCCGCCTTCCTGGGAGACCGTTGAAGAGCCTTTGGAAATTGCCGGCGTGATCAACCGGATGGGCGCGCCGGATAAATTGATCCTCGTTGATTGCTTAACCTTGTTTTTAAACAACCTCTTAAGCAAAACAGGCCGTCTTTTCAATGAGGAATCCGCAGGTTTAACCGCCGAAGAAGAGGAAAGGATCCTCGGCGTTTTCGAGCGTTTATGTAAAGTAATCACGGAATCGCCGGCGGATATAATTATCGTTACCAACGAAGTGGGGTGGGGACTGGTTCCGCCTTATCCGGCAGGGAGGGTTTACCGGGATTTGCTGGGGACAGCCAACCAGAGGCTGGCCCGCCTGGCCGACGAAGTCTACCTGGTGGTAAGCGGCCTGCCGTTGGAAATAAAGTCGCTGGCCAGGGAACTTTGGCAAAAGCCTTAAGGGATGTGTGCTCTCTTATAATTCCTGTGGGCCTGCGTAACTTTCTGCCTCGCCAAACTTTCTGCCTTTGTCTCAAAAAAGCCTTCTCCGTGCGCCATTATCCGGCTTTTGCCCCTTTCAAAAACTTGTATACAGGATTGAATTTTTGTATAATAGCCTTGTGAGAATATAGGTACGGATCTCTTCAATTACGGGGCGAAAACAGAATATTTTCCCCACCTTCTCCTGTTTTTTCTCACCGGTTAATTTTATTTTCTTCTTGATCGTCTTATCAAAAACAGAGGGAGGTGTGGATTTGGCCAAAGAACCAAAATTAGCCCTGATCCCCTTGGGGGGACTGGGCGAGATCGGCAAAAACATGATGGCGGTGAGATGCGGGGAAAATATTCTGTTGATCGATTGCGGTTTGATGTTCCCGGAAGAAGAATTGCTGGGGATCGATGTAGTAATCCCGGATATCACCTATATCTTAGAAAATAAAGAGCAGCTCTGCGGGATCGTGCTGACCCACGGCCACGAAGATCACATCGGGGCGCTGCCTTACCTGGCCAGGCACCTGGATGTTCCCGTTTACGGCACGAAGCTCACCCTGGGGCTGCTCCTGGGGAAGCTCAAAGAGCAGGGCGCGGCCGAAACGGTTGATTTGCGGGTGGTGCGGCCCAGGGAAGAGGTTTCTATAGGCCCCTTTAGGGTGGAGTTCATCCGGGTATCGCACAGCATCCCGGATGCCGTAGCCCTGGCCGTCCATACACCGGTCGGCGTCCTGGTGCATACGGGCGACTTTAAAATCGACCACACGCCGGTCGACGGCGAAGTGACCGACTTTTACCGTTTTGCGCAGCTCGGCGAAAAGGGCGTTTTGGTGCTGATGTCGGACAGCACCAATGTGGAGCGGCCGGGCTACACCCCTTCTGAGCGCGTGGTGGGCCAAACCTTTGACGAAACCTTTCGCCACGCCGAAGAAAGGATCATTATCGCCACCTTCGCTTCGAATATCCACCGGCTGCAGCAGGCCATCATCGCCGCCCGCCAGTACGGCCGGAAAGTGGCCGTGGTCGGCCGCAGCATGGTGAACGTGCTCTCCATCGCCCATGAGCTTGGCTACCTGCATATCCCGAACGGTACCCTGGTGGAGCTGGAGGAAGCAAACCGCCTGCCGAAAAACAAGGTGGTTTTTTTAAGCACGGGCAGCCAGGGCGAGCCGATGTCCGCGCTTACGCGGATGGCCTGGGGAGATCACCGGCAGGTTGAGATTCTGCCGGGCGATACGGTAATCATTTCGGCGGCGCCCATCCCGGGGAACGAAAAGCTGGTCGCCAGGGTGATTGATTTGTTGTTTAAGAAAGGGGCCCGCGTGATTTATGAAACTGTTTCGGGCATTCACGTCAGCGGACACCCCAGCCAGGAAGAGCTCAAGCTCATGATTAACCTGGTGAAGCCGAAGTTTTTTGTTCCCGTACACGGCGAATACCGGATGTTGAGGAAGCACGCGGAACTGGCCCGGACCATGGGGATTCCGGAAAGCAATATTTTCGTGGCGGAAAACGGCCAGGTTCTGGAGTTCACCCGCCGTTCGGGGCGGGTGGCCGGGCGGGTGACGGCCGGGCGGGTGCTGGTGGACGGCCTCGGGATCGGCGACGTCGGCAATATTGTCTTGCGGGACCGCCGGCAGCTGTCCCAGGACGGGATCCTCATCGTGGTGGTTACCATCAACCGCGATTCGGGTTTGGTGATGGCCGGACCGGATATAGTTTCCCGGGGATTTGTTTACGTGCGGGAGTCGGAAAAGCTCCTCGAAGAAGCCAGGGAAAAAGTCCGCAGCGCCCTGGACAAATGCAGCGAGCAGGGTGTTTCCGAGTGGGGCGCGATCAAATCGCAGGTCCGCGAAACACTAGGCAAATTTCTTTACGAAAAAACCAGGAGAAGGCCGATGGTTTTACCGATCATCATGGAAGTTTAGGTGAAAGAGTACACAGGCTAAAGCACCTGTGTACTTTTTTATCTTGTTGATTGCCTTTCCATAAATGCCCGGTAAACAATTTTTCGGGTGGTTTTCTTACGTTTTCTTAATTATAGCATTCCTGATCCGTTCGGTGACGGGTCCCGGTTTTCCGTTTCCAATGGGGCGGTCGTTTATTTTGACCAGGGGCATGACGATCAGCAAGGAATTGGTGAGGAAACATTCGTCGGCCCTGACCAGTTCGGCCCGCGCGACCGGGCGCTCGACAACCGGAATGCCGAGCTCACAGCAGGTTTTCAGCACGATCCGGCGCATAATTCCCGGCAAGAGCCCCTGGTCGTCAGAAGGGGTAACCGCCTGGCCGTTCCTGACGATAAAGACATTGCTTACTGCGCCTTCGGCCACGCAGCCGGTAGTGTTTAGAAAAAGCGCTTCGTTCCACCCTTTTTCCCGGGCTTCCCTTTTGGCCAGCAGGTTTTCCAGGTAATTTAGAGTTTTTAATTTAACTAACGGGGATCGTTCATTGCGCCGGTGAGCCGACCACCCGGCCGCAAGGCCCCTTTCGTAATCCGGGGGGCCGTAGGGAAGGGGGCGGGTGAAAATGATCAGATTGCCGGGGCCCTGCCCCGGGTTAGCCCCGGCTGAAATGGTCAGGCGCAGGGCCCCTTCGGGGAGGCCGTTTTCCCTGATCGTTTCGTGCACCAGCTGGCCTACCGTCGCCAGCGGGAAAGGTAGGGTGATCCCCAGGGCCGCGCACCCCGCCTCCAGTCGTTTCAGGTGTGCTTCCAGGAAAATGGGCCGCCCCGCGCGGATCAAGATGGTTTCGAAAAGGCCGTAACCGTAAAGAAATCCCTGGTCTACTGCGGAAATTTGGGCGCGGCTCGCGGGTAGAAACCGGCCGTTGACGCAGACCATACCTGGCAATGCTGTCACCTTCCTTTTTCTGCCGCTGGTTTTATCTGCAGGGAAGCAAAAGCCTGCCGGTCGTCCAGACCCAGCGCCCGGACCAGCGCCCTGGCTTTGTCCAGGGTTTCTACGTATTCCCGGTAGGGATCCGAATCGATGGTAATACCGCCGCCGACCTGGAAGTAAATTTGATCGCCTTTAAAAATAAGGGTGCGAATAACAATATTTAAATCCGCATTCTGATCAAAACCAAGATAGCCGATGGAGCCGGTGTAGATCCCCCGGCGCACGGGTTCCAGCTCCTCAATGATTTCCATGGCCCGGACCTTCGGCGCCCCGCTGATGGAACCGCCGGGAAAGGCCGCCGCCAGCAGGTCCACCACGTCCCTGCCCGGAGCCAGTTCTCCTTCCACAATGGAAACCAGGTGAAAGACGGTGGCGTACTCCTCCAGGCGGTAAAGTTCCGGCACCCGGACCGATCCCGGCCGGCACACCCGCCCCAGGTCGTTGCGCTCCATATCCACGATCATCACCAGTTCGGCCCGGTCCTTGGCGCTTTTCCATAATTCCTCCCGGAGCCGCGCGTCGCTGGCCGGGTCTTGTCCGCGGGGGCGGGTGCCTTTAATCGGCCGGGTTTCTACTCGCCTGCCGTTTACTTTAAGAAACCGTTCCGGCGAAGAACAGACTACCTGAAATTCGCCGAAATTCAGGTAGGCTGCCATCGGGGCCGGGTTGATGGCCCGCAGGCGCCGGTAGAGGGGCCAGGGCTCCGTCACCCGGGGCAGGGAGAAGCGCTGGGACAGGTTTGCCTGAAAGATGTCCCCGGCGGCAATATAGGCCTTGACCCGCTGGACGGCCCGGCAGTAGCCGGCTTCGTCGAAGTGGGCGAAGATGACGGGGGGTGCGCCGCCGCTGCCAGGATACTTTTTCGGAGCAGAATCATCTGTTCGGGGCGCGGCCCTGGGGGCGTCTCCTGCCCACGATTGGGGAGGAACAGGTTGCGGAGGTTCTGCTTTTGCAAGGACGGGTGCAACTTTTCGTTGTTTCGGTTCTTTTTGTTCCCCCTGCTCTCTGGTTAACAGTGCGCAGGTTTCCGCCAGCCGCTTGCGCGCGCGCCGTTCCGCCGCCGCGGGATTGGTTTCCGGAAGGCCGGTGGAGACTACCCACACCTCCTCCGCCACCCGGTCGATCACCGTAACTGCGTCGTAAAATCCCAGGCAGAGGTCGGGGGTGTGCAAGTCGTCCGCCGCCAGCGCGGGCAGCTTTTCCAGCATCCGTCCCAGGTCGTAGCTGAAGTAACCCACCGCGCCCCCGCCAAAAGGAAGGGGGTGGCTGCCCGGGGCCAGGCGGCAGCGGGCCAGCAGGGTTTTGAGCTTGACCAGGGGATGGCCGACTAAAGAGGTGCTTTTCCCTTCCCGCTCCAGCCAGAGCCGTTTTCCCCGGGAGCGGAGCACCAGGAAAGGGTCTGCTCCCATTATGGAATAGCGAGCCAGTTCCGGAACGATTAGCCCGCTGTCCAGCAAGAAGCTGTAGGGGCGGGAGGATAA
>JBFLZY010000116.1:0-6903 GCA_040755975.1 Bacillota bacterium
TCGCCGCCATCCGTCTGCTCAACCAACTGGAAGAAGAAAACCGCCTGGCTACGCCGGAGGAGCAGGAAACCCTGTCCCGGTATGTGGGCTGGGGCGGCCTGCCGCAAGCCTTTGACGAGAACAACCCTTCCTGGGCGAAAGAATACGCCGAACTAAAATCCCTGCTTGACGAGGACGAATACAGATCCGCGAGGGCCTCCACCTTAAACGCCCACTACACTTCCCCCACCGTCATCAAGGCCATGTATGCCTGCCTGGAAAACATGGACTTTAAGACCGGAAACATCCTGGAGCCGGCCTGCGGTATCGGCAACTTTTTCGGCCTTCTGCCGGACAGCATGAAGAATTCCAGGCTGTACGGCGTGGAGTTGGACAGCATCACGGGCCGGATCGCCAAACAACTCTACCAAAACGCGAGTATCGCCGTGCAGGGCTTTGAGGAAACCAGCCTGCCCGACAGTTTTTTCGACCTGGCCATCGGCAACGTGCCCTTCGGCAGCTACGGCGTGGCGGATAAGAAATACGACAAGTACAAGTTTTACATCCACGACTATTTTTTTGCAAAAACCTTAGACAAGGTGCGTCCCGGCGGCATCATCGCTTTCATCACATCGAAAGGTACGATGGATAAGCAAAACCCGGAGGTGCGCAAATATATCGCCCAGCGGGCCGAGCTTCTGGGCGCTGTCCGGCTGCCCAACAATGCGTTTTTCGCCAATGCAGGCACAGAGGTTACGACCGACATCCTATTCCTGCAAAAACGCGACCGCGTGATCGACATCGAACCGGATTGGGTACACCTTTCCGCCACCGCAGACGGCGTACCGGTCAATCAATACTTTGCCGACAACCCCGAGATGATGCTGGGCACGATGGCCTTTGATAAACGCATGTACGGCAACCAAAACGAGACCACCTGCAACCCTTATGAGGACGCCGACCTTGCCGAACTGCTCCGGGAAGCGCTGGAGAATATCCATGCGGAAATCACCGAATACGGGCTGGACGACATTTCCGACGAGGAGGACGCCTCCATCCCGGCAGATCTGGGCGTCCGCAATTTCAGTTTTTGCCTGGTTGACGGAGAAATCTACTACCGGGAAAACAGCCGGATGAACCGTGTGGAAACCTCCGTCACGGCGGCGGGCCGCATCAAGGGCATGATTGCCATCCGGGATTGTGTCCGGGACCTGATTAAATATCAGATCGAGGATTACAGCGATGAGGCTATTCACGAGCAGCAGCGCAAGCTGAACCGCCTGTATGACGCTTTTACCGCCCAATACGGACTGTTAAACAGCCGGGGCAACAACATGGCCTTTTCCGACGATAGTTCCTACTGTCTGCTCTGCTCCCTTGAAGTTCTGGACGAGGACGGCAATTTCGAGCGCAAGGCGGATATGTTCACCAAGCGCACTATCCGGCAGCGCACTACCGTGACCCAGGTGGATACCGCTACCGAAGCATTGGCTATCTCCATAGCGGAAAAAGCCGGTGTGGATATGGGCTTCATGCAAAGCCTGACGGGACTTTCCGCAGAACAGCTTGCGCAAGACCTGGAAGGCGTCATCTTCCGCAATCCCGACCATTTAGCGGATGACAATGTGATTCGCTACGAAACGGCGGACGCTTATCTCTCCGGCAATGTGCGGGAAAAGCTGAAAACCGCCCGGCAGTTTGCCGCAATGCACCCCGACCTTTACAGTGTGAACGTCGCGGCGCTGGAAAAGGTGCAGCCGAAGGATTTGAGCGCCTCCGAGATTGACGTGCGCCTCGGCGCTACCTGGCTTCCCCCCGATGTGGTCAAGGACTTCATGTTTGAATTGCTGGAAACGCCGTATATGTACCGTCGCTACATCGACGTGCTGTATTCCGGCTATACCGCCAACTGGAACGTCAAGGGCAAAAACGATGACCGCAGCGACAACATCAAGGCCAACGTGACCTACGGCACCAGCCGCATCAATGCCTATAAGATCATTGAGGAAACAGTGAACTACCCCTCCCTTCGCTTCGCTCAAGGAAGGAATTTCCTGGACGAACGAATTCGTGGGTTTCCTGGTTCATCGTAACCCTATCGGGTTAGCTCGACAGGCGTAACGTCCCGTGGTTCCCACGGTAGGGAAGTGTTAGGCCACTTCCTGAGCCAATGCCCGTGCTAATATGTTCCTGGCCGCGTTTACGTCCCTGTCGAGCACCAGGCCGCATGATGGGCACCGGTGCATTCGCGTGGACAATTCCTTGGGCACGGTTTTGCCGCACCGGCTGCATTCCTGCGATGTGCGGGAAGGGTTTACCCTCAACACTCTACTGCCAGCCTCTTCCGCTTTGTAGCAGAGCATGGAAAGGAAACTGTTCCATCCGGCATCCGAAATGCTTTTCGCCAAGTGATGGTTTTTGACCATCCCATGGATATTAAGGTCTTCGACAGCAATCAGTCCATAGCAGCTTACCAGCTTGCGGGTTTCTTTGTGCAGGAAGTCTTTTCGCTGGTTGCTTACTCTTGCGTGCAGCCGGGCAACTTTTAACCTGGCCTTGCCACGGTTACGGGAACCTTTTTGCTTGCGAGAAAGGCTGCGTTGAGCGTGTTTGAGCTTCTTTTCGGTCTTTCGGAGATACCTTGGGTTTTCAATGACCTTGCCGTCTGACAGGGCAACGAATTTCTCCAACCCTACGTCCAAACCAACGGCAGAACCCGGATGAATGACAGCCTGTGTCAGCGCGATTTCCACGGCAAGGACGGCGTACCACTTTCCGGTGGCTTCTTTCTTGATGATCACGGTCTTGACGGTCCCCGGAATATCCCGGTGCATTCTGATCTTGACCAGGCCGATTTTGGAAAGCTTGAGTTTACCGTTTTTGAAGCAGGCCCCCAGTCCTTCGCCAAACTGGGTAAAGGTGAGGGATCTGTACCTGCCTTTACCCTTGAACCTGGGATATCCCGGTTTATCCTCGGTTTTCACCCGGCGGAAAAACCCCTGGAAAGCCCTCTCTACGCGGAACAATACGTCCTGTGCTACCTGGGAATGGACTTCTCGCAGGAAACAATTATTTTTGTCTTTTTTGGCTTCTTTCAGCCACACCTGCTGTTCCGTGCGGGTGACGGAGCGTTTTTCTTCTGCCCAGGCTTCTTTCCGTAAGGAAAGAGCGCTGTTGTAGATCCACCGGCAGACTTCCAGCCAGCGCGAAAGCTTTCGCTCTTGTTCCTTGTTGGGGTAGATGCGAAACTTATAGTTACGCGTTACCTTGAGACTGGACGTATCGCTTGACATCTTCCAGTTTCACCTCGCCTGCTGAAGCTAAAAAGTAGCTTGGGGACCAAAAATGGCCTCCCCACAAACTTTTCTTCACTTCAGGATAGTCGCGAAAAATTAGCCTGGCGGAGACGGATTTCAGCGAGTTGATGAATTTTGTTAGCTGAACCTGTGGTTTGGAAGCAAAGATAATGTGGATATGATCACAATCTGTCTCTTGTTCCAGGATCTGCACGCCAAATCTTTCGGCTACGCTGGCATTGACCTTCTTTAGATAATCTGAAATTTGGCGCGTAAGCACCTTTCGCCTGTCTTTGACACAGCAGACGTAATGGAACCGAAGAGAGTATACAACATGGCAGCCTTTGTCTAATTGGTATTTCATGGTTCCATTATAGCAGTAGAACTAACAGCGAACAAGTGTTCTCCATCAATAAATTGCCCGCCTCTCATCCCCGCCCTTCACTTCGTTCAGGACGGGGACTTCCCGGCGGGTGAGTTAAAGCTTGCCCAGAACTGGGCGAACAAAATACTTAAAGGAGAAAGGATGAAGAAACTTGGCAGTGAAAGCCGCAATACTGGGCACCGGCAACATCGGAACAGACCTGCTGATAAAGATCCGGCGCTGATGCGGCGTGCCCAGGTAATAGATAAGGCCGCCCTTTCGCTGGGCTATGCCGGGGTGTATTCCAGTTTCCTCCTGCACACCTTCCGGTCGGCGGAGAAATTCGGATTGGACCCCCGGGATATCTTGATTGAACTGGGCCGCCGCAAGGTGGTGGGTGGCCAGGAAGACATGGTCGTGGACGTGGCCTTGGCGTTGTCCAAAGCAAAAGCCTACGGGCTGTGGTAAACCGGGAAACCGAGACAATAGGGCATTATTGAGAAAAGGAGGGTTTTAAAGTGTTAGGGGAAGAAAAGTACCAACAACTGGCAGACCGCCTAGTGGTGGCGGAGCGCACACGGGAGGCCATCACGGCAATTACCGACGAATACAAGGACATCACCATCGACGACGCCTACCAGATCCAGTTGCGCGTGATCAAGGCCAAGTTGACGGATCGCAACCGGGTGGTGGGAAAAAAGATCGGTCTTACCAGCTTGGCCATGCAGAACCTTTTGGGGGTCTACGAGCCTGATTACGGCCACTTGCTTAGCAACATGGAGGTAGTGAACGGCGGAATAATCCGGCTGGGAGAGTTGATGCAGCCCAAGGTGGAGGCAGAGGTGGCCTTCCTGCTCAAGAAAGATCTGGCCGGTCCGGGAGTATCGGTTTCTGACGTACTGCGGGCTACGGAAGCGGTGGTACCCTCCCTGGAGATTGTGGACAGCCGCGTGAAGGACTGGAAGATCAAGATCCAGGACACGGTGGCGGACAACGCCTCCAGTTCCCGGTTTATCCTGGGAGGCAGGCTTACCCGGGTGGATAACATCGATTTGAGCCTCACCGGTTTGGTTTTCAGGAAAAACGGCGAGGTCTTGAGTACCGCGGCCGGCGCTGCCGTGCTGGGGCACCCTGCCGCCGCTGTTGCCTGGCTGGCCAATAAACTGGCAGAGTTTGAGATTACCCTGAAAGCCGGGGAAGTAGTCCTGTCCGGGGCATTTACCGCAGCGGTGACGCCCGCTGCCGGCGATTACTTCGAGGCCTGTTTTGACCGGCTGGGTACCGCCACCGTCCGGTTCGCGGTTTGAAATTAACTGCTAGTGTTCCGGGGAAAACGTTTCAACCCGAAAGTTACAAGTCTTTTCCTTTGTGGTATAATACTTGCAAAGAAGTTTCTCTCCCCTTTTACCGGTGAGCGATCGCAGACTAAAAGCTTAAGCTCACATTTGTTCAAAGGTGGTGTTAGGCAAGATGCAGGACCTGATGGCCGCAGGAAATGCCCCGGGGGCTTTTTGCTCAAGAGGACGATACACCTACTCGGATTACTTAAAGCTTGAAGACGGCAATCGTTATGAAGTAATCGAGGGGGAACTGGTGGTGACGCCTTCGCCGGGTTTCAAACATCAGAAGATAACTGCTGCTATAGAGAAGGCCTTGACGGAATTTGTGGAACAAAATAACCTTGGAACAGTGATCGTAGCACCTTTTGATGTGGTCTTGGCCGAAGATATAGTATTGCAGCCGGATGTACTTTTTATTTCCCGGGAAAGGTATCATCTGCTTACTGACGCCTGCTTTAAAGGATCTCCGGATCTGGTGGTGGAAGTGATTTCCCCTTCTTCGAGCAGTCGCGACCGGATAAAGAAGAGCCCCCTTTACCGGTATTATGGCGTACAGGAACTGTGGCTGGTCGATGCAGAGGCCAGGACGGCGGAAGTATTAACTTCCAAGGAAGATGGGTGGTACCAGTTCGGTGCCTATGACGAGGAAGACGTGCTGACGTCATCCCTCCTGCCCGGTTTACAAATAAGTTTAAAGGAAATATTTGCTCTGCCGGAAGAGATCTCTCTATAGCCTGTATCTAGTTCGAGTTAAAAATTGGGGGCCGTAGCATCGCAAAGAATGTTACGGCCCTTATATTGCCAACACTTCTCATCGGTATCCTGTCTGTAGACATGGCTTTAGTGCCAAAAGTTATGGATGTGTATTTCGAAAAATGGGGAATGATGGCAGGAAAACGGCAATTCCTGTCTAAATGTTTGTCGAAGAGAAAGAAATTGAAAGGCCAAGCCGTTTCGCTGGACATACGCAGGAAAGCTGTTAAAAGTTTAGTCTGCCGCTTTGTGATTAGGTATTAAAGCCACTGTGTACTAGCTTTTTCATCAAACTTTACGAGTCAACCTTACCTGCGGCATCCAAAAGAAGAGCTTTGGCTTGTTCCAATCCATGCAGGAAAACTTCTTTTGGTGTCCGGGTATCTGAAAACCCTTCAGCCGATCGTGGCTTGAACCTGACCTTTTTAAAGTGCGCGACTTCCAACGAGTATTCCCCAAAAACAGTTGCCAGGAGTTGCTGGGTTTCTTTATGCCAATCAACAAAAAGTATGTTATGGCAAGAAAGTCGTTTCAGCGGCTCAATAGCGTCGATTTTTTTTCGGAGCATACGGCCAGCCAACGGTTCATACACTTTAGTCTGCCTCCCAACCCAGCGTATTTATGCAACCGTATCTTCCCAGGAGAAACAAAAGATTGTTAGATCGTTTAGCTTTGGTTTTCTCCTTTCGAGCAGATAATCTTCAGCCTTATATATACTCGGCAAGGGATAAAATTGCGTTATCATAATGAAGCCGAGTATGAAATTCGCTTTGAGGCCACGGTAAATCAATGAATAATTAGTGGCCTTGCTCATTATATGTAAAAAGCGAGACCCTTACGCACTTGGCGCAATGGTCTCGCTTTAGCTGTCCACTCGGACACTTGCTAATGCCAAGCCGGGTTCAGGCCGGAATGACGACTTGGCAGCCCGGGTTGGCTCCGGGTAGCTACTCCCCTTTGTTAAGACGATTATATACGTTACAAAGGATAAAGTCAATACAGGTGTCCAGGTGTCAGTGCTGACGCATGAAATTGGGGTGTCCAAGGGACGGTTCTCAAAGGGGTCAATCGGAAGTTTTGTAAATACGAAAGGCTCAACTGTTAGCTGGTAGCTTTCGGTTGAGCCATAATTATATCTATATTCCTGTTGGCAAAATTTTCGATTGCCCCA
>JBFLZY010000117.1:0-6852 GCA_040755975.1 Bacillota bacterium
AAAGGCACCCTGGAAAAACTGGCCGGGCTGATCCCCGAGGTGGTGGCGAAATTCGGAAAGGACCAACAGAAAAAAGATTTGGCTGAATAGGCGAAAATCCAGCTGGTAAGCAAATAAGCAACAGCAAATAGGGACGGCTCTTACCCTGCCTGGTAAATTATAGTAAAGCAGTGTGAATCGGCAAGAAGAACCGTCCCTGCTTGCCCTCCTTGCCGCAAAAAGCCCCGGCAACCCGGGTTTTCTGTTTAAACGGGACAGAGACCGCAGCCAAATGCCCTTACTCGACAAAAACTCTGCTGGCTTGGGAGAATGGTGGCGTGCGTGTCTTTTTTGGTAAACTACTCCTGCCGCAGAGCCTCCACGGGGTTCATCCGGGCGGCGCGGTTGGCGGGGTAGAGGCCGAAGAAAATGCCGACGGCGGCGGAGAAGGCAAAGGCAATGAGGACGGTGCCGAAGGAGATCAGGGGCGGCCACTTGGCCAGCCGGGCGACGAGATAAGCGCCTCCGGCCCCCAGCAGGATACCGATGAGGCCGCCGGCCAGGCACAGGACCACGGCTTCAATTAAAAACTGGCTCAAGATGTCCCGCCGCCGGGCGCCCAGGGCCATGCGGACGCCGATTTCCCGCGTCCTTTCGGTAACCGAGACCAGCATGATGTTCATCACGCCGATTCCGCCGACCAAAAGGGAGATGCCCGCCACCGCCCCGATGATCAGGGTGATGATGCCGGTGATTTTGCCGGCCACCTGCATTTGCTGCTCCAGGCTGATGCCCTTGTAGCGGTCTTTAACCTGGTGGCGGCGTTCCAGAATTTTTACCGCCTGCGCCATGGCCTGGGGCACGTCCTCCCGTTTGACCGTACAGCCTTCCAGTTGGGCGATTGCCCGCTCCTCAAAAATTTCCTGCCAGAAACCTAAGGGGACATAAACGTTTTTTACTGTCTGGAGGCCGAAGAAACCGCTTTCCTCTTTGGTTAAACCAATGACCAGGGCCGGGCGGTCGTTGATCACCACCCGCTTGCCCAGCGGGTCCACATTTCCGAAAATCTCCTGTGCCAGCGTCTCGTCCAGCACGGCTACCGCCCTGGCGCCCTCCTGGCCGGCCGCCAGAAAGCTCCCCCGGGTCACCCTGGTTTTGGCAACGGAAGCGTAATCGGCAGCGGTTCCAATGACCTGGGCCGGCTTTTTCTTCTTGGGCCCCTTTACCGTTGCCGGCTGGTAGCTGGTGGGCGCCAGGTGGGTGATTTCGGGAACCAGTTCTTTGATGACGGCAATGTCCTGCAGGGTAAAATCCCGCTCCTTAGGCGGCTCCTCTTCCTGCCAGTCGATATAAATGACAAATAAATTCGTGCCGATCTTCTCCATTTCGGCCATCAGCACCGCCCGGCCGCCCTGGCCCACCGCCACCACCGTGATGACGGCGGCAATCCCGATGATGATGCCCAGGATGGTCAAAAAGGAGCGCAGCTTGTTCATCCACAGGCCTTCCGCCGCCAGGCGCAAGTACTCCAGGAGGTTCACCGGCCGCCCACCTCCGCCTTTGGCCCCCCGTTTCCGGGGATTTCCTCGCCCACCAGGCGGCCGTCGCGGAAAAACAGGATGTGCCCGGCGTATTCGGCGATTTCCCGCTCGTGGGTGACCAGCACGATGGTCGCCCCCCGGCGGTGCAGCTCACTGAAGATGGCCATTACTTCCGCCCCGGCGCGGGAATCCAGGTTTCCGGTGGGCTCGTCGGCCAAAATCACGGCCGGGTCGTTGACCAGCGCCCGGGCGATGGCCACCCGCTGCCTTTCCCCGCCGGACAGTTCGGGGGGCCGGTGGTGGGCCCGTTCCGCCAGGCCCACCCGGGCCAGGGCGATGCGCGCCCGCGCCCGCCGGCCGGCCGGCGGCACCCCGGCGTAGATCATGGGCAGTTCCACGTTGCGCAGGGCGTTTAAGCGGGGTAACAGGTTAAAGGTTTGAAAAACGAACCCGATTTTCCGGTTGCGGACGGCGGCCAGTTCGTTTTCACCCAGGGAGCTTACTTCCTGGTCGTCTAAATAATAAGTTCCGGAAGTAGGACGGTCCAGGCAGCCCAGGATATTTAAAAATGTAGATTTGCCGGAGCCGGAGGGCCCCATCACGGCGACGAACTCGCCCCGGGAAATGGTCAGGGAGACTCCCTGGAGGGCGGGAAAAGAGAGCCGGCCGCTTTGGTAGACTTTGGTGAGATGCTGAACGGTAATCATTTCCTGGTTTCCTTTGGAGATATTTAAGCCATTATTGGGTGGCAATGGGGTGGCGAGTCGTTGTCTCGCCTCTGTGAAACCGGACCGGATCATTATTTGCCTGCTTTTTCTGCTGCTTTTTCTTTCACGGCCCGTCCTTCTTGCAAGTCCTTCGGCGGATTGACAATGACCTTTTCACCCTTTTGCACGCCTTCCGTAACTTCGATGAAAAGCTCGTTTCCCGTGCCGGTTTTAATTTCCCGGCGCGCGACCCGGCCATCCTGGATGACGTACACCCATTTCCGGGCGTTTTCTTCCCGAACGGCTTCGTGAGGGATGACCACTGCCTGCCGGGCGACCCTGGTGGTAATGGTCAGGTCGGCGGTATAGCCGGGGCGCAGCCCGTCCGTAGGCCCGGCCGGTTTAATCTTCACGGCCACTTCGGGGTTGCTGCCGTCAGCCTGACCGGTGCTGCCCCCGCCAGCACCGGAACCGGCGCCCGCGGATTTTACCGCTGCCGGCGCTACCCAGGCAACGGTTCCTTTGAATTCTTTCCCCGGCAGGGCAGGGCAGGTGAAAGTCGCCTCCTGGCCCGGCGCCACTTCGCCGCTGTCGCTTTCGGCCACTTCGCCGCTGATCTCCAGGTTTTCCGGGTCGCCGACCACCATCAGCAGCGTTCCGGCGGTGACGTAGCTGCCGGCGCGGGCGTTGCAGATTAGCACGACGCCGTCGGTGCCCGCCCGGAAGACGGCTTTGGCCAGCTGGTCGCGAGCGTTCTTCACCGCCGCCTGCGCTGCCGCCACCCGGGCCCGGGCCGTCTGGACTTCTTCGGCAGCCGCTCCCCTGGCGAGTTGCTCCACGCGGGCAGCGGCCCGGTCGTAAGCGGCCTGGCGAATCTTTAATTCCCGTTCGGCTTCTTCCAGTTCCACTTTCGGGACCGCTCCCTGTTCGTAGAGCAAGCGGGCGCGCTCCACTTTTTGGTGCGCCCCGGCCAGCTCCGCTTCCGCCTGCGCCAGGGAGGCCCGCTCCTGGGTCAGTTCTTCCGGCAGCGGGCCGCGCAAAAGTTTTTCCAAGGCCGCCTGCTCGGCGCTAAAGTTCGCTTCGGCTTCTTCTAAACGCCGGGCCAGGGGGGCGGTGTCCAGGCTGCCCAGCACCTGGTCCGCTTTTACCCGGTCGCCGGCCTCGACTTTTAATTCCGCCAGCAGACCGCTGCTCTGAGCGTAAATTTCCTGCCTGCCGGCCACCTCCAGGCGGCCGGTGGCAAAAATGGTTTTGACCAGGTCTTTTTCCTCCGCCGTGACTGTCTGCACAGCCAGCGCGGGCTCCCCGCCTTTCCGGTGCAGGTTAAAATAAATGACGGCGGCGATAAACAAAAGGAGGCCGGCGACGATGAAAATTTTTTTTGAACGTAAGCGCGGCAAACGCTTGCGCGCGGGTGTGATTGTTTCTCCGGTCAAAGGCGATCCTCCGTCAAAATGCATGATTATAAGATATAAACAAGGTTATTGAATCGTTTTTTTAATTTAAGCGGCCTTGATTATTAATTACGAAAAGCAGGTTACAAATGTTTCCCGGCTTAGGTCCGCCTGGTAAAATAAATGCCTGTTACGGCAACGATGGTAAAAAAAACCGACAAAAATGGGCTGCTCGTTGTTAGCTGATAGTCATATTTAATTTTATTTCATGGAATTTACTTCCCTGTCTTCCAGATATGGAATAATGAGGTCTCCTGGCTTAAGAGCTGCAACCTTGCTACTGGTTGCTGATACCTATATTCTCTGTGTTCTCTGTGTCCTCTGTAGTTAATTTAAAAATTTTGACCGGCTGGTTAGTTGTTTAAAACCCGCCGGCTGCCTTGGGGAAAAGGGAGGGGATCGCCGCGGCCGCCGCCACGTAAATTGCCCAAAGGATAAATATATAGGCGGCCGTTTTGCTGAACCCCGTCTTGTAGGCGACCGCTCCTCCCAGGGCGACCAGGGCCAGCGACCAGAGGCCCAGGGGGTCAACCAGGGACAGAATCCGGTGCAGCAGCCCTGCGCTGTCTCCCGGCAGAAACATGGCCAGGCTGGTGGTGACGCCTTCCATGTGTTCCGCCGGGCGGGAAGCGATCAATGCACCCGCGATCACGCTGGCAATGGTTGCCGGCACGTAGGCGAAAACACTGACCGCAAACAGGGTGCGAAAAGGCGCCCGGCTTCTCACCAGGTAGCCGAAGAAGAAAAGTAAAACGGCCATCAGCAGGGCAAAGAACAGCGGGCCGGCCACCGATGCGATCACCACCCCGAACGCTGCTCCGGTCGCGGCCATTTCTTTGACCATCGCGGCGCCCGGAGGCATCTGGCCGGCCTGTTGTTCCATTGTCCAGATGGTAAAGGCTCTTACCTTTTGCAGAATGGATAACCCGATCAACAGATTCACAGCGCAGAGAATGACCAATCCGGCCGCAAAGCGGGGATGGGCGGTGATGTCCGCAAAAGTCTGCCGCGGATTGGTCAATACCCCTGCCAGGCGCTGCCAGACGTTTAAGGAGGGTTGGCCAGCTTGATCCAACTCCTGCAGCTGTACATTTTCTTTTTCCGGGCTTTCCTTTTCCAATTTAACCCCACCTTTACATAAATTTAGTTGTAGTCAGCACTTCGACAAAGAACCCCGAAAAACCTCCCCATTTATGTTGAAAGTTTTTTAAAGTTGAGAAACACCGGCAGCCGCACCTTTCGCCTTTCTACACCTCGATTTTCCGGTAAAGTTCCGGAGCCTTGCGGACAAGGAGGCAGTACAAAAACGCCTCCGCCGCCAGGATGACTCCCAGAACCGCCAGATGTGGCGAGACCTTGCGGGATGACGGGGGCGCAAAGGAAAACGGCCAGCGCTGTGAGGTAATAAAGGAAGCCCGCCCTTTCGCCGATTGCGTAAATCAGAAAAGGAGGGAGGAAAACGAAAAGCAAAAAGACATACTGGTTGGTTAAAACCAGCAAAAACTTGCTCAGCAGGATCTGCTGCGGTTTTAAGGGGAGGGGGAGGAGAATGGGGAGATCGTTGGAAAAATAAAGGACTGAAATTGTCCAGCCCAGCCCGAAAAAGAACACCAGCAATTCTCCCAGCAGGATGGCCAATTCCAGCACCAGCCAGGGCTGCCCCAGCATTTTCCCGCCCGCGTAGAAAGCGCCTGCCAGCGAGGAATACGTCCCCGTCAAGACGAGGAGGCCGGCGCCGCCGCCCAGGATTCCGACCACCGGCCGCCAGAGCTCTTTCTTTTGCTGAAAATATTTATACTTGAAGGCGGAAATGCCGTAATACACGTTAAAGCTCGTTTTCACCAGCGAAATGAAAGGGTGCACGGAACAGCCTCCGTTTTCTGGCTTTTCAGGTAGGCAAGGAAAGAGCCTTCCCCGCTTGCTAGGCGGTTAATTCTAAAAAGATGCGCTCCAGGGTCTCTTTTTCGTGCTGTTCTTTAATCTCCGCCAGCGTCCCGCAGGCGATGATCCGCCCCCGGTTGATGATGGCGAGGCGGTGGCACAGCTTTTCCGCCACTTCCAGGATGTGCGTGGAGAAGAAGACGGTATGCCCTTTGGCGCAGTGGCCGGCCATCAAATCTTTGAGCAAAAAGGCGGAACGGGGATCCAGCCCCACCATGGGTTCGTCCATAATCCAGACCGGCGGCTCGTGCAACAGGGCGCCGGTCAAAACCAGCTTTTGTTTCATCCCTGGGAGTAGCTGCCGATTAAATCTTTAATTGCGTCCTTTAGTTCAAAAATTTCCAGGTAATGTTCCAGCCTTTCCCGGCGGGTTTCGGCGGGCACCTGGTAGACGTCCCCGAGGAAATTCAGATATTCGATCCCGGTCAGTTTTTCGTAAACGTCGGGGTGATCGGGCACGTACCCGATTTTGCGTTTGGCGGCGAGGGGGTCTTTCTCCAGATCAATTCCGTCGACCAGAATCGTTCCTGTATCAGGCTGCAAAAGGCCGACGATCATTTTAATGGTGGTCGTTTTGCCCGCCCCGTTGGGGCCCAAAAAACCGAAGATTTCGCCTTTGCGTACTTTTAAATTGATGTTGTCGACCGCCTTCACCTGCCCTCCGGCGTATGCCTTGGATACATTAACCAACTCGAGCACCGGTTATTATCCTGTCCTTTCCTTGGATTCTAAGATATATGCCATTTAAGCTAATTCAAAGGGTGCCCTGCTATCTTATTGTGTTAATATTATGATACAATCATGTTTTTGTCAAGAGTGCCAGCCAGGAGATCCTGGATGTACCCGAGAGTATGCAAAAATTTAGCGCCCGTACCTGGGTAAAGGCAAAGCGGTACATTGAAGATGGCGGTAACATCAGCCGGGGCCGGCAATCACCAGCCCCGGCAAAAACGTGGATAACAAGTCAGTACCTGGGTTTCCTTTTTTGTTCGTTGTAAAACTGTTCCACACCCACTTCCTTCATCCGGTCGTTCATCTTGCGCCACCTCGCCATTAATTCCGGGTCATACTTGTTTCTGGCGCAGGGATAATCGTCGCACTGAAAACAAAAGTCCACCCCTTTTTCTTTAAAACAGCTCCGGGCTGAACAAGGGGGAAACTGCCCTCCGCCCGCCCGGCATCCCGGACAGCTGCCCTGGGTGAAAAAGACCAGCACCTCCTTAAATTCCG
>JBFLZY010000118.1:0-6784 GCA_040755975.1 Bacillota bacterium
ACCGGTGGAACGGAGCCCGGAGGAGATATGTCGCGCTTTAAAAATAGTTGGCATGGGCGAAGGACCTCGGGATATGGCGAAAAACTTTCGTCGTTACCTTTATAAGGGGAAACAATGAACCGGGCCGCGTTTTTATCGATGCTTCAGCGTGGGTGCTCTTTCATTAATAAAGGGTCGTATGGGCCATAAGAAAATGCTAGCTCTATGGGAAGTATTGAATGACCCTCAATTAATTAAGCTTGTTAGAGTTAACCGGGCCATGGAAGAGGCCGGGTTGAAACTATTTTTCAATTATCAGGATAAAACCTGGGGAGTGGTGGATTGCGTTTCCATTGCCACCATGACGTTGCTTAATTGCCGCCGGGCCTTTGCGTTTGATGAACACTTCCGGGAGGCCGCCCGGCAAAGTAATTTGGAAATTATCCCGGAATTAGCAGAGACGTAATGACAATAGCAGCGCACTCGTAATGCACAGGCCGTCGGTTCAAATCCGACCACCAGCTCCAGGAAAATCAAGGCCTCCGGGGTTTGGACCGGGGGCTAATTTCTTAGTTGTCGCCCATTTGCCGCCGAGAGCCCTTTGTCGAAAATTATTTCCAAAAAAGGAGGAAGTGCGTAGTAATATGTAGAACTTATAAAACATCTACTTTGGGAAAGATGTAACAATCTCCCGTGATTATTTAGATAGGGGGGGTGGGTTCGCAAATGGCTTATTAGCTTAGGGGGTCGGGCTTCCGTCAGATGAAGTGAGCAAGTTAGGGAGTGTTCCTGCTTTAGTTTGCTTTTTTGGCCAGGGGCGGCGGCCGGATTTACATCGGCAAGACGCGCGTTCAGCCGGAAATCACCCGAATAGCAGGTAAAGGGAGAAACTGAATTTCGATCGGGAAAACATGTGAAAGTGTTATCATTCATTAATAATCATTTAAGGAAAGGTTAGACTTTATAAAAAAGGATACTAAATACCAATTTACCAGGGAGGGATCAAGAATGCAAATGTCCATGCTGGTGCGGACCTGCCTGTTGTTTTTGGCGGTTGTTTTACTTACCGCCCTGGTAGCCGTGGTTGGAATTATGAAAATAAGGGAAATTAACGGGTACCTGGTGGAAATGGATATCCAGATGGAGCGGGTTATTTCGGCCGACACCATGAATAATCTGACGGCCCGGGCGGCCGTTGCCGCCAGGAGTTACCTTGTCGATCCCCGGGAAAACTATCGCCAGGAATTTATCCAGTTGACCGGCCAGAACGGCCGTACCGCCGCCGACCTGGCCGCCAAAGCCAGGCGCCAGGTGAACAAAGAATTTGGGGAGAAAATAGCTGCTCTCAACGAACAATACCGGCAGGCGGCGCTGGAGGAATTTTTCCCCCTGGTTGCCGCGGGAAAAAAGGACGAGGGGGCCCGGCTGCTGGCGGACCGGCTAGCTGGCTTAGAACAGGAACTGACCCAAACAGCGGAGACCTACGCCCAAAAACGACAGGAAGAAATTCAGCAGGTAGAAGCGGCGGCCGGGAAAAGTGCCGCCGGGGCGCAGAATCTTTTGCTTGTCCTGGCCGCCGTTACCCTCCTTGCCGCGCTGGCCATCGGAATAGCCTTTTCCTTCTGGCTGGAGGGAAGGTTTAAAAGGCTGATTAAGCAGGTCGAGACGGTGGCGGGGGGAGATTTAACGGTGCAGGTAAAGGTGCGCCGACGCGACGAACTGGCCAGGATTGCCGGCGCCTTCAACGTCATGATCAACGGCCTGCGGACGCTGGCGCTGGGGATTAAAGAAAAAAGCAATCTGCTGGCCGAGTCCGCCCAGGAGCTTTCAGCGGCCAGTGAGGAAACGGCGGCAAGTGTAGCGGCGATTGCCGGCACCACCTCCGAAATCGCCGCTGTGGCCGAACAGGCGGCGGCCAGTTCCGGCAGCGCGGCGGAAGCCTCCCGGCACGTGGAGCAGGCCGCCCGGCGGGGGAACGCGGCGGTGCAGGAAGCGGTACAGAAAATGCACGGAATCAAGGCGACGGTGGACAAGGGAGCCATTGCCGTGCACCGGCTGGGGGAGCGCTCGGATAAAATCGGCCAGATTGTGCACGTCATCCGGGGAATTGCCGACCAGACCAATTTGCTGGCCTTAAATGCCGCCATTGAAGCCGCCCGGGCGGGAGAACACGGCCGCGGGTTTGCCGTGGTGGCGGAGGAAGTGCGCAAGCTGGCTGAACAGTCGGCGGCAGCGACAAAAGAAATCGGCGAACTGATCGGCGAAACCCAGCTGGAGATGCAAGAAGCGATGGCGGCGATGGAACTGGGCGCGCGGGAAGTGCACGGCGGCGTTCTGATCGTGGAACAGGCCGGGCAGGCCCTGCTCCAGATCCTGGAACAAATCAAGCACAACGCTGAACTGGTCGAGCACGTGGCGCAGGGCGCCGAGCAGTCCAGCAAGGGGGTGCAGGACATGGCGGGTTCCGCCGACCAGGTAAACAGCATTGTCCAGCAAATTTCCGCCCGGGCCCAGGAGCTGGCGAAAGTAAGCGAAGACGGCTTAAAGTACAGCATGGCCCGGCCTTGAGGAGTTTCGGGGGCTTCAAATTTCCCCTTTACCGGTTGGCCTTGAATCCAGGCCCCGGCTGCAACAAGGATTACGAATGCCCTGCCCGGCCTGGGCCAGCGTCCGGATTACTCCAGGCATTCATCCTTGCTCAAACAGCAACTCTCGGGTAAAATAAAGAAAAAGCCGCCGGGATTAAGGTGAGGACCATAAATGGGGATGGGCAGGGCAAAGGAGTAACTCCACGTAAAAAGTGAAGATCTTTCGTAGTGGTAGTGGGGATAGGATATGCCGGTAAAAGTCGAGGTATGTGGGAGTGTCCCGGTAAATGAACGGGGGCAGCCGTCAGGGTGAGGGCCGCATGGGTGCGCGTCCGGTGAGCGCGATCTGAGCTTTGCTTACGCCCTGTTGGAAGGTGTGTTGAGACGGTTCTACGGCAGGCAAGTAGAGCTGTTCTATCAATGCGTTTCCAAAGATGCCTTTGGGGGGCAGGAATTGCCGGTCGTTCTGGTCAATGGCGAGGTAATTGCCGCGGGAGGGGTGCCTCCTCTGGCGGTAGTTGGTCACCTGGATCGGTTGGGCATCCCCCGGACGGCCGGAAAAGAAAAAAACGGTCTGCGCTCCAGTTTTTTTGAATGAGGGAAAGAAATTTAAAAGGAACGGAGGTGCGAAAAGTGAGCGCCATCCTGGGTCAGCCGGCGGCCGGCCGGAAGCGGTACACCTACGAAGACTATTGCCTCCTTCCGGAGGGTTCACCCTATCAACTGATTGGGGGGGAACTGGTCATGACGCCCTCGCCTACACCGTATCACCAAATGGTGTCCATGAAATTAAAATTAAAAATGGCGGGCTTTGTCCTGGAAAAGGGGCTGGGCATTGTTTTAGACGCTCCTCTTGATGTCTACCTGGAGGAAACGGAAACCTACCAGTCCGACATAATTTTTATTTCCAACGAAAGACTTCCCATTATCGAGGAGAAACTGATTAAGGGCGCCCCGGACCTGGTGGTGGAGATTCTTTCCCCCGGTACCGGTTATTACGATCTGCGGAGCAAGTATAAGGTTTACGAAAAAAGCGGCGTCAGGGAATACTGGATCGTTGATCCCCAGTGTAAATCGGTTCAGGTTTTTTGCCTGCGGGGAGGAAAGTTTGCCCTGGACCAGGAAGTAGAGCAGCAGGGGACGGTTCAGTCGCGGGTCATCGCTGGTTTTGCGGTTCAGGTGGAAAGTATCTTTTAAGTCTGACTCGCGCCCGGGTATGACGCATGGGCTTTAATCAGTCACCGGAGGGTCCCGGATGTCCTGCAATCTCCAGGAAGCACCGCACTGGTTTTTTACTTTTTCCACGATCGTGTCCTCAAGGAAATCGCCCGCTGCCGGCCGCTTACGCTCGTGGATTTAAAAGGAATAAAAGGGTTAGACATATTCCCTGATTTTCTCCCGCGTAACAACTTTCCGTAGACGTTCGACACTATTCTCCCGCAGTTGTTTTCTGACCTCTTCAGGGATTTCCGATACTGTTCGTATAAAAGCAGCACCGCTTCCGCGTAAAAAAGCCGGTTTTTTCCGGAGAAGAGGTGAAAAAATTTTTCCGGTAAAATCTCGAATAGCTTCATGCAAAAGCCTCCGTTCTAAAAACCCCCATAAATATCACCAGATATAGTAATGTCCTAATATTTAACAAGATTCGCCATGGAAGTACACAGTACCTTCCTGAGAAAATTTTTAACAGTCATTTTAATAAAAAGGATCTCCTCCCGATAAAAATGGAGTGGCCCGTTCAATCCGGAGCAAGAAAGACGATAGAAAGAATTATTACACCAGGATACCGGCATTCAGAGCTTCCTTCGGAGTGAGCACAGTTATGGGGAGATGCTGAACGAAATGCCTGGCGTTCCAGCTGACGAAATGCGAAACCGCCGGACCAAGCTCCAAGACGGTGCAGATAATCAGGGCATCCCCAAAACTTGCCCTCTTGCGCATAACCTGCAGGATTTTTTCCACCGGGAGGCGGGGTAAGGAAGTTCTTTGTTTTGCTTCCGGGTAAATTTTCAGGTTGTAGTGATCCGGGAAATGGCAATAGAGGTCCCGTAACTGCTGTTCATTTAAATTAAAGGAGAGGACGCCGCAAACCTCTAAGAGATTAAACAGCGAGGTAACGGCCTGGAGCCGGCGCTCCTTCAGGCGGGACAAAAAGGCGGCGTTTTCGTTATATTTTTGGTCGCGCCGGTAGCGCAAGTCGATCAAAAACAGATCGGAGTCCAGGAAGATCATTTCTGCCGCCTGCTTTCCCGGAGCGCTTCCCGCCAGCCTGGGTAGTACGGCGCGGAATTTTCCAGCGCCTGTTCAATATCCGCCCACGCTTCGGCGTAAGGGCGGGGGGTAAACCCGGCCTCTTCTATTTCCACCGGAACTAACAGCGCCACGGGCTTACCCCGGTAGGTAATGATGAAGCGTCTGCCGGCTCTAACCTTGGCCAGGATCTCCCCGGCGCGCAGCCGCAGTTCTTTGCTTGTGGCAAATTCCACCTTAATTTCCCTCCGGATCGTAAATATAGTTTTACACTTAAGTATACCCTAAAGTATATACTTAAATCAACCGGCAGTATTGGGCAACTACTTTGCATTACAGGTTGGCAATGCAGCCGGCCAGGCGGGGTAGGGTAAAGAGCAGGTAGCGGTGCAGCATTCCCCGCCTGTTCTTTCTGCAGAAAATAAAAAAATAAATCCGGGGGAAGGGGCAAGAAAGCAAGTGAAGTGTTCCGCTGGACCAATATATATTTAAACGCAGGTATATTTCTTTCACGGGAGCAATTCAAGGTTATCGATAAAACGGGGCCGGTAAATCGTAAAATGCTTTTTATCGTACGTAAACACCCGGTGGATTTTATATTTTTCACAAAGGGCAAAGCAGGTGGCGTCTACAAAACCAAAGCCGCTGTCGCTATACTTGCTTTCGATTTCTAAAGCCGCTCGCAATTCTTCTTTTTCTAAGGGTAAAATTTCCAGGGCGCCTTCGCAAATTCCTCTCCATAATTGATTCGCAAAATAACTGCCGATCCGGGCGTCGATAAGCAGCCACGCTTCCGTTAAAATGGGGAACGATATGCAGAGGATTTCCTTCCCTGCCACGCCCTGGTAAAATTTCCTGGCTTCGTTATGGTTAACGTCATTGCGATCAATTAAAGCGTATAAAGCTCCTGTATCAACCAGGATCAACGCAGAACCTCCTTTAGAATATCCTCTGCCTCCTCTGAAGTTCGCCCCTTTTTGGGCCCTTCGGCTATTCCTACAAAGGAAAAATAATCGACTTTGCTTTTCTCCTTAAAATAGGCCGTCAACGCTTCGCGGATAATCTCCGAAGCCTTCTTTTTTGAGGAAGCGGCCACTTTTTTCAAAATAAGAAACTGTTCCTCATCCAGGTATACCATTGTTTTTCTCATTATTGTTCACCTCAAGAAAAGTATATCTGACATATATGTTATATGTCAATGTCAATTATCTATATCGTCACGGACACCGTCCAGTTCCAGAAGGAAAACCGAGCAAAGCCCAAATATTTTCTGATCAACGACCCAGACAACATCGATGAAATCGGCTTAATCCTGTCCCGACCGGCTTCGGCTGGGGCTTGTTCCGGACGTTGAGAAACAAGCTTTATTATAAAGCAGCTCTTTGTTCCATTGGTTTTAAGACGTCTTTCAGCAATCTGGAAGCGTGCTCGCACACCACTTTCGCCCGGTGTTTTCGCTTCCGGGCCATCTTCGGACAGCGCCATTTAAGCCGGCATTGTTAAATCCATAATAGGCCATGGGGTAGCCCTTTGGACAAATGGGGATGCCATACTCATTAACCTTGATTGGCAGTTCATATTTAGAGAAGGGGGTCTAAATCGAGCAGATAAGCCTTGTTAATCACTTCCTCGTAAAGCTTTAGCTGACTGGGATCTTCCTTTTTCAGGTTTGTGGTCAAAAACTCCTGGTACTCAGCATGGGAACGATATTTTTTCACCAACAAAAACACCCCCAAAATTTAGTAATTGTAATTAATACCATCTGCTTCCATTTATTGGGGGTTGTGAAAAAGTCAAGTGCGATATCTTTCCATGAGAGGCTACTTTTCGCCAAAATCTTGGCTACGGTACCCCGGGAAAGTTTTGCCAAGCAGGGGTAACCATACTCGTGACAGTGTTTCCGGACATGTTCGGCCAAAAGCCTGGTGGTCCATAATTCGTAGCTATATCCTCAAGGTATTCCTCAG
>JBFLZY010000119.1:0-4617 GCA_040755975.1 Bacillota bacterium
GGGGGAAACGGAGGAACAATTTCAAAATACATACCGTTTCGTCCAGGAAATGGCCTTTTCCCGGCTGCACGTGTTTAAGTATTCGCCGCGCAAACCCACCCCCGCCGCCAAAATGCCGGACCAGATTTCGGCGCCGGTAAAAGAAGAGAGAAGCAGGCTGCTGATTGCCCTGGGCGAGGAACTGGCCCGCTCCTTCGCCGCCCGTTTTTTGGGCCGGGAGGTGGAAGTACTGGCCGAAGAGCCCTCCCGGGAATTTCCGGGGCATTACGAAGGGCTGACCGGCAATTACCTCCGGGTGATCTTTCCGGCCGACGGCCGTATTCGGGGTGAGCTGGTTATCGTCCGGGTAGAAGAGTTAATTGGCCAAAACTTGCACGGAAAAGTTGTTGCTTTGCTGCAGGATTTAAATAATTCCTGTTGAAATAATAAATGTCGGCTTTTTTTATTTGCTTTTTAATCCCGGTGTTTTTGCTTTACGATGATTGGGGACCTTTGTAAAGGGGGTGAAGTACCTGTGCCGGAATGTATCTTTTGTAAAATTGTCAACAAAGACGTCCCTGCGGAAATAATTTATGAAGATGACCAGGTGATGGTCTTTAAGGATATTCGTCCGGCGGCCCCGGTTCATTACCTGTTGATCCCCAAGAAGCATATCCCCACCTTTCTCGATTTAAGTGCAGAGGATGAGGGCATCGTCGGCCACCTTCAGCGCGTTGCCGGCATCGTCGCCCGGAAGACCGGCCTGGCCGAAAAAGGTTTTCGGCTGGTCAGTAATTGCCTGGAAGATGCCGGACAATTAATCTTTCACCTTCATTACCATTTTCTGGCCGGCCGCCCGCTGCAGTGGCCGCCCGGTTAAAATATACGATTGAAACGGGGTAGAAAACGTGAGGACAGCAATTAATGGCGGAGGGAGGGGAAATGGATGGCAGAAGTACGGGTTGGGAAAAACGAAACATTGGACAGCGCCCTCCGTCGTTTCAAGCGCACTTGCCAAAAAGCAGGCGTGTTGGCCGAAGCGAGAAGACACGAACGTTACGAAAAACCGAGTGTCCGGCGCAAGAAAAAAGCACAGGCGGCGCGCCGGCGCAAGTATCGTTAAGGCAGGCAATGCCCGGGAAAAACCGGGCATTTATATTTTGAATTTCGGTGTAAATACTAACTAAAACAAGCAGGAAGATTAAACTTTTTGATCAAAAACTAAAATAAACCAGTAAGTTATTTTTTAAACAAAAAGGAATTGTTATATTTTTATAGAATAACATAGCTTTGCGGAAGTGATCGGAGTAAGCTGGCAATTAAGATTTGTCCCTTGTTTGTTCTTACTTTTTAATATGACGTCCGACGACCGACGACTATTTCGGGAGGTGCCGCCGGTGAGTTTTCGCGAGGAAAGGGCAGCAGAAAGAAAAAAGAACATAATCAAAGTTGCCGCCAAACTTTTTAGCGAAAAAGGGTATCATGACGCCACCCTGGAGGATATCGCCAGAAATCTAAAGTACACCAAGGGTTCTATTTATTACTACATAAACAGCAAACAGGAATTGCTTTTCCAGTGCCACGAACTGGCCATGGATATGTTAATCAACCGCATGGAGGAGATCCTGGCTACGGATTGGCCGCTGGAGGTCAAGTTGCGGGAAGGAATCAAGGCGCATATTGAAATGGTCGTGGGCGAAATGTCTTTAGTTACCGTGGCGCTTGGCCAGGAATTTGAATTGGAGGAAGACTACCGGCAAATAATTGTTGCCAAACGGGATCGCTACGAAAGGTATTTCCGCCGACTGGTGGATGAAGGCATAGAAAAGGGGATCTTTCGGCCTTTACCCAGTAAAATGGCCGTATTTATCATTATGGGAGCAATCAACTGGATTCCCCGGTGGTATTCCGAAAAGGGGAGCATGAGCAAAGAAGAAATCGCCGGGTTTTTTGCCGATTATCTTGTCCGGCCGTTGTTTAAAAAAGATTAGCCGCCTGGCTGTACTTGCCCGTAAAGCGCATGCTTTCAAAAAGGGCAACATCCTCTTTGCTTACGTTCCGGCCAATCCTGGCCATTAAAACGTTCGCCGGATGTTCTAAAATGTCCGGGTCATCGGTGGTTACCTTTTTTAAGCCCACCTTACCGAATAATTTCGTGAGCATCTGCTGGTAGCCCCACAAGCTCAAGCCCGTGTTTTTCAGATCCCAGTGCCAGCAGTATTCTGTGGTGATCACGATAAAATCTTCCAGCCGTTCGTTGGAAAAAGCCAGTTTCAGCAAATTCTCCCCCAGGCGGCATTGCCGCCAGGCGGGGCTTACTTCTATGCCGCCCATCTCTAATACGCGGGGGTGTTTACTCCAGCGGGAATATTCATCCGGCCGGTGAAAAGCGACGTAGGCGACAATTTCTTGCTCGTGGCGGGCCAGATAGATCATGCCGGCGGGCAAATTGGTAATCTTCATTAAAGCTACTTTTTGCCGCTCGGGTGGGCGAAAATTAGTTAAAAGTTGATTCATCGTCAGGTTTTCCACATAAGTATCGGAAACAGGGCCCTCAATGTAAACCGTCCCTTTTGGGGTTTCTAACGCAACCTGTTGCATAACCATAAAGCCCATCTCCCAAGGTTTCGACTTTCGGGTGAAAGCTTACTTTAGAACGGTGCATTATTTTTTATTTTGCATTTTTATTATAACGATGGGACTTACAATTTACAATAGCAAGGAATGAAATGGTGCTATTGAAAATTTTCGAATAAGTGCTTTATTGACATGATCAATGTGTTTATTGTATAATGTCCTCCAAAAGGGGAAGGGATGATCCAAAATGGCCTTTGAGGTATATAAACCTCGTGGTGAAAAAGCAGAAAAGGCACCGTTAGTGTCTTTCTCGAAAAGTTCAATTGTTTTAAACAATGTTTCCAGAGAAAAACTGAACTCTCAACACGTCGAACTGGCCTACGATGGCGAAACGAAAACAGTGCGGATCCGTGCTGTTGACGATGGCGGCATGCAGATTAAGAAGACGAAGGTCTTTGGCCGGGGTTTTTTCAAGCACTTTGGAATCAACCCCCGGGGTAAATGCGAAGCCCGGTTTGATGAACAGGACAGGGCTTTGTACGTAGATATCAGCGGCATTTTAAACTAAACCTTGCCTTTTCAGGTGGTTTTTCGTCAAGCCGACGAGATTTTCTGACTGTCGGCTTTTTTGCATTCAAGCCCCCGACAAACGCCGGCAAGGAGGTCCTTTATGCGCCTTGGGATTGACATAGATGGGGTCATCGCCGACACCTTTCCCCTTTTGGTCCGTGAGCTTAATGAGTATTTTAAAACCGATCTGGCTTTACAGGATATTAACGACTACAATATATTTAAAGTGTATGGATTGACGGAAGCCGAAATGCTGAAGTTTTTAAAGGATAAGGAACCGGCCTTAATGGAAGGACCGGCCTTAAAGAACGGTGCTGCCGAATATTTAAGGGCCTTAAGTCAAAAGCACACTATTTATCTTGTCTCCGCCCGTTACGAAAAATACCGGCCCCAGACGGAAAAATGGCTCCAAAAGCACGCCATCCCTTACCATGTGCTTATTTTGTTGGGTACTCACGATAAAAGGGAAGTTTGCAACCGCATGGCGGTCGACGTCTTTATTGAGGACAGCTTGAAAAATGCTCACCAGCTTAGTTCCTGCGGAATCCCCGTATTGTTGTTTGATGCCCCTTATAACCAGGGCGAGTTGCCTCCCCTGGTGCGGCGGTGTTCCTCGTGGGAGGAGATTTTTGCACTTATTGAACAATGGCATCCGGAAGGCTGCCAGGGCCGGAAGGAGAATTAGTTAAAGGGGCGATGTGTATGGATTATGGGGAGCAAATTGCTGCGTTGGCCGGTTTGGTGCAAACCTGCCGGCCATGTTATGTTCTTACCGGGGCGGGAATCAGCACGGAAAGCGGCATACCGGATTTTCGCAGCCCCGGGACAGGCTTGTGGACGAAGTACGATCCCATGAAAACCGCCAGTCTTACCGCGTTGCGCCGGGATCCGGCGAAATTTTACGAAATCAATTTAACCCGCTGGACGAGTTATCTGGATTGCCAGCCCAACAGCGCCCATCTTGCCCTGGCCCGCCTGGAAAAGTTGGGTTACGTGGCCGGCGTGATTACTCAAAACATCGATGGTTTACACAGGAAGGCTGGCTCGCAGCGAGTTTGGGAAGTCCACGGTCACCTGCGCACCTGCCGCTGCCTGCAGTGCGCAGGCCGCTATCCTTTTGATTTACTGGTAAATTTGGTTAAGTCAGGTCAAAACCCCCCCTTATGTGAAAAGTGCGGAGGAATTTTGCGCCCCGACGTGGTTTTATTTGAGGACCGGATGAGTGACGACTTCTTTGCGGTGACGCAGGTTCTTACCGGCTGCCAGCTATTGCTTGTGGTGGGCAGCAGCCTGACGGTGTATCCTGTGGCTGGCTTGCCCCAACTGGCGCGCCGGGTCGTGATCATCAACCGCGACCCTACCCCCTGGGACGAACACGCGGAGCTGGTCATCCGCCGGCTGGCGGGGCAAGTTTTTACCGATTTGATGGCCGCTTTGGGCGAGCAGATGTGAAAAGGCACACAGGCACAAGGAGGTAAAGGCACAAAGGCA
>JBFLZY010000119.1:4717-6781 GCA_040755975.1 Bacillota bacterium
GATCTGGACGCCGTCGGGGTTACCTACGGCCCCGGCCTGGCCGGAGCTTTGCTGGTGGGCGTAGCGGCGGCAAAAACCGTTGCTTATGCCTTGAATATACCTTTGGTCGCGGTAAATCACCTGGAAGGGCACATTTACGCCAATTTTTTGGTCGCGCCGGTGTTGCCGTTTCCCCTGGTTTGCCTGATTGTGAGTGGCGGGCACACCGACCTGGTTTTCATTGCGCGTCACGGGAGTTACCGGCTGGTGGGGAGCACGCGCGACGACGCGGCCGGGGAAGCTTTTGATAAAATAGCCCGCGCGCTGGACTTAGGATACCCCGGCGGGCCGGCCATCGAGAAGCTCGCCCAAAACGGCGACGAGGAAGCCGTTCCTTTCCCGCGGGCCTACCTGGAAGAGGGGACTTTCGACTTTAGCTTCAGCGGTTTGAAAACGGCCGTAGTTAATTACCTGCGCCAGGCGAAGGAGCGGGGGGTCGTGATCAACAAGGCGGATGTGGCCGCTTCTTTTCAAAAGGCCGTAGTCGACGTATTGGTGGAAAAAACTATCCTGGCCGCGCAAAAATACCGGGCCGGGGCCGTGCTTTTGGCCGGAGGGGTGGCTGCCAATGCGCGCCTGCGCGCCCTTCTCCAGGCTAACGCCGGGCGGCAAATGCTGACGGTAATTTATCCGCCGCCTGCCCTGTGCACGGACAACGCCGCCATGATTGGGTGTGCGGCCTACTATAAATATCTGCGGGGTGATTTTGCCCCTTTAACTTTAAACGCGTTTCCGGGTCTTAAACTCGGCGAAGAACAATATTGAACTGTGGATGAATGCCTGTGGATAATGTGGATAACTATGTTAATAACTTTTTTAGAGCAGGGATCAGGCTGTGGATGATGATTCAGAAAATTATAGTAATTATTTGCATTTAAAACAGGTTCCTGCCCAAAGGAGGCTGAAAATATGGTGAAGGTGAAACAGATCTCCGTTTTCCTGGAAAATAAGTCCGGGTGGCTGGCGGAGGTTACCAGAGCCTTGGGGGACAATAAAATCAATATTCGCGCTTTATCAATTGCCGATACCACCGACTTTGGGATTTTGCGCTTAATTGTCAACAGTCCTGACCTTGCTTATAAAATTTTAAAGGAAAGAGGATTTACCGTCAGCGTAAATGAAGTCATCGTCGTCGAGGTAGTTGACGAGCCGGGCGGGCTGGCCGAAATCCTGGGTGTTTTAAGGGAAGCGGGAATTAACATCGAGTATTTATACGCTTTCGTCCAGAAGGCGGCAAAGGCGGCGCTCGTGGTCTTCCGGGTCGAGGAGCTGGAGGAAGCCGTCACGACTTTGCAGGCAAAGGGGATCCGGATTTTAAGCGGGCAGGAAGTATATGCCCTGTAGCAGATTCCCGGTAATTGCCTGCTTTATTCAAACAAAGCCGCGCCCCAGCTTAAGTCGAGCGGTTTCGCCGATCATTTCCACAGTTAACGTAACAGGAACGGCGGTAATGAAATGGGTCCCGTGAGGTGTTTTGTTGGCCTGGGCTCCAATGTGGGGGATAAAGAGGTCAACCTGAAAAAAGCTATTTCTCTGTTGGAAAGTGAAGAGGATGTTCGGGTAAAAAGGGTGGCGCCTTTCTACCGGACCGCTCCCTGGGGCTTTACCAACCAGGACTGGTTTATCAACACGGTGGCAGAAATTGAAACTGCGCTTCCACCCGGCGAGCTGCTGAAGATATTGCTGAAGATCGAAGAAAAAATAGGGCGGGTCAGGAAGGTGCGCTGGGGGCCCCGGGTAATCGATCTGGATTTATTGCTTTACGGAGATGCCGTTATAAACGAGCCGGATCTTGTTGTCCCCCACCCGCACATGACCAGGCGCGCTTTTGTCCTGGTTCCCCTGGCCGATCTCGACCCCGATCTGCACATCCCGGGCCACGGCCGGGTTGCCGATTTAAGCGAGAAGACCGGGGAATTAGACCCTGTTGAAAAATTACCGGAAATATTTACGTCCAAAGAAGACAGGGGCAATTTGGATTAGACCCCCATGCCGCTTTTTCCGCGGTACCAACAGAGGGTGAAA
>JBFLZY010000120.1:0-6369 GCA_040755975.1 Bacillota bacterium
CGCCTGGAAGTCACCAACTACGGAAACCCCCGGGGAATGCCCCAGTTTGCCGACGCCGACGAGCTGTTTAAACTTTTGCGCGGCAGCAAAAAGGTTAAAGATAAAATGGCCGGCGTGGAATTGACCGCCGTGACCATCCGGGAAAGGGCGGTGGATCGGGCCATCCAGGCCAGAAAGGAAGGATACGGCCCGGACCGGGTGCTGATGATGGTATCCACTTCCGAATCGCACCAGGTGAAAAACTCCGGCCTTGATCACAAAGGTTACTGGGCCGAGGTGGAGCGCTGCATTAAAAAGGTCCACGACGCCGGGATGAAGTTTAACGGCACGGTGAGCACCATCTGGGGCTGCCCCATCGAAGGGCCCACGGAGCTGAAGGCGGCGGTGGAAGTAACCAGGCGCTTCCTGGAACTGGGGGCCGACGACATTGAACACGCCGATCACGACGGCTCCGCCCCGCCCAATAAAGTGTACGAATATTTTTCCATGGTCCTCGACGCCTTCCCCAATCCCGACCTGCACATTGCCCACTTCCACGTGACCCGCGGCTGGGGGTTGGCCAACGTGCTGGCCGCCCTGCAGGCGGGGATTACCCACTTTGAGAGCACCATGGGCGGGATCGGCGGGCAGCCGGCCAACTTCGTGGACGGCGTGCCTGTGGCCGGGACCGGTTCGTACTATTACCAGGATCCCAACATTGTCGGCCTCGTCTCCACCGAGGACATGGTGGTCATGATGGACGAGATGGGCATCGATACCGGCGTGAACGTGGACCGGGTGCTGGAGATCGGCCGGATGGTGGAAAAGATCGTCGGCCGCCGGTTAAGAAGCGAGTGCATCCGGACGGGCCGCATCCCGAAGGGGCCGACGGGACACAAGTAAAGACTCGGGGCATAAGGCACAAAGGCACAGAGGCACAAAGGCAAAAGGGACAGAGAGACAAAAGTACAAAGGAACAGAGGCACAAAGGGGGCAAAATTGAAAAGGCTAAAGGCAGGCAATCAGCAAGGGAGACACAGGGAGGACGGAGGGGTGCAAGGTTAACGGGCGTTAAAAGGTATTTTTCCCTAAAAAATAAGGGGGGTTCCGTGTTGAACCCCCGTTTGCGTTCCTGCCGAAGCTTTTTGCGGAAAACCTGTTTTTCCCGGCGGACTTATGTAGCCGTTTGGTTGGCTGCGATGTGCTTTTCGGGCGTTAACCGGCCCTGGGGCAAGGCGATCAGCTTTAAGTGGGTCTGCCACCACCAACGGGAATCTTTGTTTTTGACTACCTGTTGGAGCGTCCGGAGCCTTTCTTGTTTTTCCTCCGGCGGCATTTCCAGGGCTACCTTCATTCTGTTCGCCAGCTGGTTCAGGTTGTACGGGTTGGCCAGGACGGCGCTTTTCAACTCTTCGGCGGCGCCGGCAAACGGGCTGAGCAAGAGCACACCCTGGCCGTCGGTACGGGCGGCAATGAACTCTTTGGCGATCAGGTTCAGACCGTCGCGCAGGGCGGTGACCAGCAAAACGTCGGCCGCCAGGTAGTGGGCGACCAGTTCTTTTTCGTTCAAGGAGCGGTGCAGGTACCGGACGGGCACGGCCCCGTAGCCGCGGTCGTAGAGACCGTTTATTTCTCCCACCAGCCGCTCTACTTCTTCCTTGAGTCTGGCGTAAGCTTCCACCCCGTTTCTGGTGGGTACGGCTACCTGCAAAAGGGTGGCTCTCCCCTGGTACTGGGGATATTTTTCTAAAAAAGCACCGAAAGCCTTTATTCTTTCGCTAATCCCTTTGGTATAATCCAGCCTGTCAATCCCCAGCAAAAGGTGTTCGGCTCCCGCCGCCCGGCGGATGCGCCGGGCCTGAGCCTTCACCTCGGGGTCGTTGGCCAGTTGTTCAAAGCGCTGCCAGTTAATGCCGACGGGAATGGCCCGGGCAATAATCCGCCGGTTGCCGGACCAGACAAGCCCATGTTCTAAATTAACCTGAAGGCGGAAATATTTTTTCACGCAGGCTAAAAAATTTTCCAGGTAGGACCGGGTGTGGAAGGCGATCAGATCACTTCCCAGCAAGCCGTGCAGCACCTGCCGGGCCCACGGCAGCACCCCGAAAATATCCGGCGGCGGAAACGGGATGTGCCAGAAAAAGGCTATTTTCGACTGGGGATACCGGCGGCGAATCAGCTGGGGTACGATGGTCAGGTGGTAATCATGCACCCAAAAAATGCTTTCTTCGGTGGCCGAATCGACTACCGCCCGGGCAAATTTGTGGTTTACTTGCCGGTAGGCCTGCCAGTATTCCTGCTTAAAGGCGCACTTATCGATCATCTGGTGAGCCAGGGGCCACAGGCTGCTGTTGGCAAATCCGTGGTAGTAGCCGTTGTATTCTTCCTCATCCAGAGTTACTTCCTGCAGGGTATATCGTGGCGAACCCGCCGGAACCGCTATCTTCATGCCCCTGGCATGGCCGTTGTTTAAGCGGCCGCACCAGGCCACCCAGGTTCCGTTAAATGAATTTAAAACGGGTTCGACGGCCGAAACCAGTCCGCTTACGGCGCGTTTCCAGGTAATTTGTTCCCTGTTTCCGGTAAAGACGTAGCTGGCGCGGTTCGAGACGACTACCAGACTGCCGGTTTGTCTGATGGGATTTAAGGCACTTTGCACCGCTGTCACCTCCCAAGATTTTGGTAATCCCCGTCGGCTCCTAAGGAAAGATGGAAAATTATAACTAACACATCGTAATTGGTGGCAAGTTGGTGGTTGGTTGAGAGTCTAAACCAATCTATAAAAGCAGTTGTACGTAAAATTATATAGTTAATTCCATGGATTGTCAATAGTTAAAATAACCGATGGTAATAATATCCAGGGGTGGGCACGATTTTGCCCTTGATTTCAGTTAATCAATTAAATACAATAATATCACCAATAAAATGAGCAGAGAGGAGTTCAGTTAAGCATGGACGAGATTAAAATTACCCTCCCGGAAAGAGAAATCCCCACCCACTGGTACAACATTCAGGCAGACATGCCAAACCTCCCCAGGCCGCCCCTGAACCCCGCGACGGGGCAGCCGGTAACTCCTGACGACTTAAAGTCCATTTTCCCCGTAGGCTTGATCGTGCAGGAGGCAACGCGGGAACGCTGGGTTGAGATCCCCGAGGAAGTCCGTGAGATTTACCGGTTGTGGCGCCCTTCGCCCCTTTTCCGGGCGAAGCGGCTGGAAAAGGCCCTGGATACCCCGGCGCGGATATTTTACAAGTACGAAGGGGTGAGTCCGGCCGGGAGCCACAAGCTGAACACGGCGGTGGCCCAGGCTTACTACAATAAAGTTGAGGGGATCAGGCGCCTGACCACCGAGACGGGCGCCGGGCAGTGGGGTACGGCTCTTTCCCAGGCCTGCAACTTTTTTGGGCTGGAATGTGTGGTTTATATGGTAAGGGTGAGCTACCGCCAAAAACCCTACCGCCGTTCAATTATGGAAATATTCGGCGCAAAGGTGTACTCCAGCCCAAGCGAAAATACCCAGGCCGGTCGCCGGATCCTGGCGGAAATGCCGGATACGCCGGGGAGCCTGGGGATCGCCATCAGCGAAGCGATTGAAGAGGCCGCCGGGCGGGAGGACACCAATTATTCCCTGGGCAGCGTCTTAAACCATGTCTGCCTGCACCAGACGGTTATCGGCCTGGAGGCGAAAGAGCAAATGGCCAGGGCTGGTTATTACCCCGACGTGGTTATCGGTTGCGTCGGCGGAGGCAGCAACTTCAGCGGCCTCGCTTTCCCCTTTGCTTACGACAAACTGACCGGCGCTGCACGGGTGCGCCTGGTGGCCGTCGAACCGACGGCCTGCCCCACGCTCACGCGGGGCCTGCATACCTACGACCATGGGGACGTGGCCGGCTTTACCCCGCTTTTGTATATGCATACGCTGGGCTCCCGCTTTATCCCGCCCGGTATTCACGCCGGCGGCCTGCGGTATCACGGCGATGCCCCGCTGCTTTGCCAGCTGGTGGCCGACGGGGTTGTGGAAGCGCGGGCGCTCAACCAGACGGAAATTTTCCAGGGGGCGATCACCTTTGCCCGGAGCGAGGGAATCGTGCCCGCTCCCGAGTCGGCGCACGCCGTTCAGTGGGCCATCCGGGAAGCTTTGGAGGCAAAAGAGGCCGGCGAGGCCAGGACTATTCTTTTGAACTTAAGCGGGCACGGCCTGCTGGATCTTTCTGCCTACGATAATTATTTATCCGGTCAGCTTGTGGATTATCCGCTGCCCGAAGAAGAATTGCAAAAGGCTCTGGAGATGCTGCCAAAAATTTAAAGCATTTAAAGAAGATTTAGTTAGAGAAAGGGCGGGTTTTTCCGCCTTTTCCTGTTGATGCGCAGGATTTCCGATTTGGGCGGCGAATAAAAAATACAATTCCTTAAAAAGCAGGAGATTTATCTTGGGCGTACAAGAAAATATAAGGGAAGTAAAAGAAAAAATCGCCCTGGCCGCCGGCCGGGCCGGGCGGTCCCCCCGGGATATCAAGCTGGTGGCGGTGACCAAAGGGGTTTGCGGGGAGCGCATTCTGGAAGCATTGGCGGCCGGAATCAATGCTTTCGGCGAGAACCGCGTCCAGGAGATGCTGGCCAAGCAGGCGCTTTTGCCTGCCGGTATGGAGTGGCATTTTATTGGACATCTGCAGACAAATAAGGTAAAATATATCATCAACACTGTAAGTTTAATTCATTCCCTGGATAGCTGGCGTCTGGCCCAGGCAATTAACCGGCTGGCCGAAAAAGCACAGAAAAAGGTGGCGGTCCTGGTCCAGGTTAACGTAGCCGGCGAAAAAACCAAGTACGGTTTGCCCCCGGCGGAAGTGATGGAATTTATCCGGGAGGCCAGCGCCCTTCCCTGGTTGAAAATCCGGGGGTTGATGACTATTGCGCCGGCGGTGGCCAATCCAGAGGAAGCGCGGCCGGTTTTTCGCGAACTCCGCTTTTTGTACGAACGGGCGCGCGCGCTTCTGCCCCGGGTAGAAATTGATTATCTCTCCATGGGGATGACCAACGATTACCTGGTGGCGGTAGAAGAGGGGGCCAACATCTTACGTTTGGGAACGGCCGTTTTTGGCGCCCGGAAGAAAGGAGGGTAGGCGTTGGCTAAGCGATTCGTAGATAAGGTGCTGGGCTTTATCGGCTTTGAAGAGGAGCCTTTAGAAGAGGATGAGCGGGAAAAAGAGGACCGGGAAGAAGATGAAACAGCCGCTCAGTCCAGGCGCAAAGGGCAGGTGCTGAGCCTGCACGCCCAGCGGCAGGTCCGGGTAGTGGTCGCGGAACCGAAGGTTTTTGAAGATGTTCAGGGGATCGCCGATCATTTGAAAAACAGGCGGCCGGTGATTGTCAACCTGGAGCAGGCGGACGCGGAACTGGCCAGGCGGGTGGTCGACTTTATCAGCGGCGCTACCTACGGATTAAACGGGAACATGCAGAAAGTCGGGAACGGTATTTTTCTTTTTGTCCCCAGCAATGTGGATATTACTTCCGAGTTGAAGAATCAGGCCCGGGACCGTGAACTATTTTCCTGGATGCGGTAAGTCAGCTGGCTAAGAATGGGGTATGTTGGCATGGATTTAGATGGTTTGCAAATCGGTAGTCTGGGCGGGGGAGCCATGGCCGAGGCCCTGCTTGCGGGGCTGATTGAGAGCGGCTTTCCCCCGGCCGATCTGTTTGCCAGCGATATTCAGCGGAAACGGTTGGCTTACCTGCAAAAGAAACTGGGCATAAATCCGGTGGAGGATAACGGGCAGCTGGTTGAAAAGGTAGATGTTGCTGTTTTGGCCGTCAAACCGCAGATTGTCGGGCGGGTATTGGCCGAAACGGGGGAGTTTTTCCGTTCCGGGCAGACCCTTATTTCTATTGCCGCCGGCGTGCCCATAAAATATATTGAAGGGTTTTTAAAAAATCCCGTCGGAGTGGTCCGGGTAATGCCCAACACGCCCTGCTTGGTGGGGGCCGGCGCCAGCGCGCTTTGCGCGGGTACGTACGCCCGCGAAGAAGATTTGCGACGGGCGAAGGCTATTTTTAATGCCGTCGGGCGGGTGGCCGAAGTGAGCGAGGAGCTGATGGACGCGGTCACCGGTTTGAGCGGCAGCGGCCCGGCCTATATGTTTTTGATTTTGGACGCCCTGGCCGACGCCGGCGTGCGGGCGGGCCTCCCCAGGGAAACGGCCCTTCTTTTGAGCGCCCAGACCATGTTCGGGGCGGCCAGGATGGTTCTGGAAAAGGGAGAAAACCCGGCAAAGCTTAAAGATATGGTGACCACTCCCGCCGGGACCACCATAGAGGGAATTTTTGCCCTGGAGGAAGGGGGCTTGCGGCGCACCTTGATGAAAGCGGTAAGCGAAGCAACCCGCCGGGCT
>JBFLZY010000121.1:0-6365 GCA_040755975.1 Bacillota bacterium
TTTTGGCTTGCGGAGCATGACGGGCTACGGCCGCGCCAGCGCGGCCGGCGCCGGAAAAAAGTTTACCGTGGAACTCAAGTCGGTGAATCACCGGTTTTGCGAAGTGGTCGTCCGCCTGCCCAAAAATTTGCTGCCCATCGAAGACCGCGTCCGGGGGCAAATCCAAAGAGCGGTTTCCCGGGGGCGGATCGACTGTTACTTTACCGTCGAAGAAGCCGGCCCGAAAAATGTGGCGGTGAAAGTTGACAAATCCCTTGTGGCGGCGTATTATAAGGCATTGAAAGAAATGTTGCAGGAGCTGGAACTGGCGCCCGACGTGAAACTGGAGCACTTTTTAGCCTTGCCCGGGGTTTTTAGCGTCGAAGAGCCCGAAGAGAACGCCGAGGATTTCTGGCCGGCCATCGAACAAGCCCTGGCCGGGGCGCTGACGGCCCTGCTGGAGATGCGCGCAAGCGAGGGCGCAAGGCTGAAAACAGATGTCCAGAACCGGATCGACCGGATCGAGCAGTTAAACAAAGAAATCGAGGCCAGGGCGCCCCTGGTGGTGGAAGAATACCGCGCGCGCCTGCTGCAAAGGGTGCAGGAACTGGTCCCCGGCGTGCCGATCGACCCGGTCCGCCTGGCCGGCGAGGTCGCCTTGTTTGCCGAACGTTCGAGCATCGCCGAAGAAATCGTGCGGATCTTCAGCCACCTCAACCAGCTCCGGGCTGCCTGCGCGGAAGACGGGCCGGTGGGGAGAAAACTGGATTTCCTGGTTCAGGAAGTAAACCGGGAAATCAACACCATCGCGCACAAAGCCGATGACTTAAGAATCAGCCAGATTGTGGTGGAAGTGAAAAGCGAACTGGAAAAAATAAGGGAACAAGTTCAAAACGTGGAGTGAAAAACGGGAGGGAACGAAGTGGATATCAAGCTAATCAACATCGGTTTTGGCAACATCGTTTCGGCCAACCGCATCATCGCCATCGTCAGCCCGGAGTCCGCCCCCATTAAACGGATCATCAACGAAGCGCGCGACCGCGGGATGCTCATCGACGCCACCTACGGGCGCCGCACCCGGGCGGTCATCATTACGGACAGCGATCACGTCATTCTGTCGGCAGTGCAGCCGGAAACGGTTGCGCACCGCCTGGGGAACCTGGGGAGCAAGGAAGCGCCTCATCAGACGGCCGTGGAGGAAATGGCCAACTAGCGATGGCCGGGAAAGGCATCCTGGTTGTTTTGTCCGGGCCTTCCGGGGCAGGAAAAGGCACGGTCAGCCGGGTCTTGCTCCGGAGCTCGCCCGACATGCTGTTATCTGTTTCGGCGACGACCAGATTACCCCGGAACGGCGAAACGGACGGGGTAAATTATTATTTTATTTCCCGGGAAAAGTTTTCCCTGATGATCACGCGCGACGAATTTTTGGAATGGGCCAGAGTGTACGACAACTGCTACGGCACTCCCCGCTTGCCGGTAGAAGAGGCTTTGGCCCGGGGAAAAGACGTCTTGCTGGAGATCGACGTTCAGGGAGGGCTGCAGGTAAAGCAAAAATTTCCGGAAGCGGTTTTAATTTTCCTTCTTCCCCCGTCCTGGGACGAACTGCGGTCCCGGCTGGTCAAGCGGGGAAGCGAACCGGCCGAAGAAGTGGCCAAACGGCTGCAGTGGGCGCGGCGTGAGCTGCAGTCCCTGTCTCTTTACGATTACGTGGTCGTCAACGATCAGGTTGAACAGGCGGTTGAGCAAATCCGTTCGATCATCACGGCGGAAAAGTGTCGGACAGCGCGTTTTCAAGACCTTAAAATTTGGCGCGGGGGATCGCAATGAAGCAACCATCTCTGGACGAATTAATGAGAAGGGTCGATAGTCGTTATACGCTGGTTGTAATGGCTGCCAAACGCGCAAGGCTTTTAACCGAGGCGGGCGAAAACGAGGCCAACGGCAGCAAGCCCGTTACCAGGGCGCTGCGGGAAATAGCCAACGGCAAACTAAAATTCCGGCACACCAGGCAGGGGAGGAAGTAAGAAACAGTCGTCGGTCGTCGGTTGTCAGAAGTCAGCCGTCAGAAGCAAAAAGCGCAAACGCCTCGTTGCCTGACGACGTTGACGGGCTGTTTTTTGGAAATGTTCAAAGGGAAGTTAATTACTCTGGGCGTCACGGGGAGCATCGCCGCTTACAAGGCGGCGGAACTGGCCAGCCTGCTGGCCAAGGCGGGGGCGGACGTGCACGTGGTCATGACGGCCGGCGCGCAAAAGTTCGTCGCCCCGGCCACCTTTGCCGCCCTCACCGGCAACCCCGTGCATACCGATATGTTTGCCGGTGCGGCCGGCGCCGGCGGTTCGCCGTTCCCCCACATCGAACTGGCGAAAGCGCACCTGCTGGTGGTGGCCCCGGCCACCGCCAATATTTTGGCCAAGGCGGCGCGCGGCGTGGCCGACGACTTGTTGAGCACGGCCATCCTGGCCGCCCGGGGCCCCGTTTTGTTCTGCCCGGCGATGAACGTCCACATGTACAGGAATCCGGCCACCAGGGCCAATATCGCCGTCCTCAGAGAATACGGCTACTGCGTCCTGGAGCCGGGGGCGGGCCGGCTGGCCTGCGGGGAAGAGGGGGAGGGCCGGCTCCCCGAGCCGGCGGAGATCGTGGCGGAGATCGCCCGGCTGCTGGGCGGCCCGGCAAAGGACCTGCAGGGGCTTTCCGTGCTGGTCACCGCCGGCGGCACCCGCGAACCGCTCGACCCGGTGCGCTTTATTTCCAACCGCAGCTCGGGGAAGATGGGCTACGCCCTGGCCCGGGCCGCGGCGGCGCGGGGGGCGGACGTCACGCTGGTCTCCGCTCCCACCGCCCTGCCCGTTCCCGCGGGTGTCAGGGTTGTTCCGGCGGAAACGGCGCAGCAGATGTTTGCTGCGGTCCTGGAGCACTTCCCGCAGGCGGATCTGGTCTTGAAGGCGGCCGCGGTGGCTGATTACCGGCCGGCCAGGCCGGCGGAGCAAAAGATTAAAAAGGAAGGGGAAACCCTGGTGCTCGAACTCACCAGGAACCCCGACATCCTGCTGGAGCTGGGCCGGTGTAAAAAACCGGGCCAGGTGCTGGTGGGCTTCGCCGCGGAAACGGAAAACCTGCTGGCCAACGCCCGCCGGAAACTGGCGGAGAAAAATGTGGACCTGCTCGTGGCCAACGACGTCACCCGGCCGGGGGCCGGCTTCGGCGCGGACACCAACATCGTCAAACTCATTTACCGCGACGGTAAAGTCGTCGACCTGCCCCTGCTGGAAAAAACGGTGCTGGCCGACCGCATCCTGGACGCGGCCCTGGCCCTGCGCGGGTGAAAAGTTATCTGGCGGAACGATAATAAAATGACCTTTGCTAGAAACGTTCATCAGACGTTATAATGGGGATAAATAAGGTAAGGCGGTGAGTTTTAATGGCAGTAAATAGGGTCGACAGAATTTATGAGATGATCAAAGAACTGCCTTTGCACCTTCAAAAGGAATTGTATGAACGCTTAGGGGTAGAACTAAAAGAAGGAAAAAAGGGGGGAAAAGTATTAGGGGAATTAATCGGTATCGCGGGTGGCACGAAAAATAAAGGTTCACGTACATACAAGGAGGATTTATACGGTGGACCAAGGCCGCTCTAAGGTTTTTATAGATTCAGGCGGTTTTATTGCCTTAGTTTATAAAGATGATCACGAGCATAAAAAAGCAGTTCAATACTACGCATCCATTAAGGACGTAGCTTTATTTTACACGACAAATTTAGTAGTTGCCGAGACTTATACGTGGTTAAGATATCATACTTCTCATTCGGCGGCTGTTAAGTTTCTGGATGTCGTTGAAAGGGCTGCGGCAAGTAGTGAGTTGGTCGTAGTTCAAGCAGACATAACGATTGAAGAAAAAGCGAGGCGAATCCTACGAAAATATACTGACCAGACTTTTTCTTACACGGATGCAACAAGCTTTGTCGTTCTTGATTTGTTAAATATCAACGAAGTTTTGGGTTTCGATGCACACTTTTTTATGTTTGGAAGAAATCTTAATCCGTAGCTTAATTTATCCGGCCGGGGGTAACCGGTTTTTTTATTTTTTTAGGGGTGATATCCGGAAGAGCATAATAATTGGAACAGGTACAAAGTGGTATAGGTTATCATAATATGGTAATGAATACCTATCCTGACGGGGTGTACTTATGCCGCCGTTTGGTCCCGGTCCGCCGTCCCGGCCGTTTTACCAGCAGGTGGACGAATCGGAAATCCGGCTGGACGGCGTAAGCTTGAAATTGAACAGATCCACCACCCTGCGCCTGCCTTTTGAGGTGTCGCTGATCATCCCCAGGGCCGAGATTCGCCGCCGCTACTACGAAGGTGGACAACTGGTCAGGGAAGAAGAATACAAGTTAGACGGCATTACCCTCGTTCATTCCCCCCGCTTCCCGTCCCGCCGGCCCTTTCCGGGCGCAAAACCGGAATGGCCCTCTTTCCCCTCGCCTCCCGGCGGGCCGCCGCAAATAAGAATTGTCAGCCGCACCCGCCCCGAAGGAAAAAGCGCCGGATAAGGAGGCAAAACTAAAAAATTGAAACCGGTTGCAAAGAAAAACCGGAAAAGTTAAAATTAAGTGAGGAAATCAGTTGGGGGAAATCAGTTGGGGGAAGCGGGTTTGTACGCGGAAGTGCTGGTGGATTTGCCGGCGCGGCAGGTAGACAGGGTGTTCCACTACCTGGTGCCCGCGCCCTTAAAAGATCAGGTCACGATGGGCAGCCGGGTGCAGGTTCCCTTCGGACGGCAGAAACTCACCGGCTACGTGACCGGTTTTACCGTTTCCCCCCGGCTGGAGCAGGTTGATCAGCTCAAGGAGATCAGCGCCGTTTTGGATCCGGGGCCGGTCTTTGCCGAACGGCAGCTGACTCTGGCCCGCTGGCTGGCGGAGCACTACCTGTGCCCGACGGTGAGCGCCCTGCAGGCGATCATCGGGCCGCGGCTGGCCGGCGCCCCCAGGCGGGTGCAGGGGCTGTGGCCCGCCGAAACGGCCGACCCGGCCGCGTTCGCCGGGGCCCCCGCCCAGGAAAAGGCCTGGCGCGCCGCCCTGGCCCGGCCCGGCCTGACCCGCCGGGAGCTGGCCGCCGCCGCCGGAGTGTCCCCCGGCGCGGTGGACGCGCTGGTGGCGAAGCAGTTGTTGTCCGTGAGGGAATACGCCAAAAGCCGCTCCCCTTTTCCCGGCGAAAACGGGGCAGGCGCCGCCCCGCCTCCCCCGGCCCTGGCCCCCCAGCAGGAAGAGGCCGTCCGCGAAATCCGGGCCGCCCTGGAGGCGGGCGGGCCCAAAACTTTTTTATTGTACGGCGTCACCGGCAGCGGGAAAACAGAAGTGTACTGCCGCAGCGTCGCCCGGGCGCTGGGTTTGGGCCGCCAGGCCGTCGTGCTGGTCCCCGAAATCGCCCTCACCCCGCAAATGGTCGCCACTTTCCGGTCCCGCTTCGGCCCGCGGGTGGCCGTCCTGCACAGCCGCCTGTCCGACGGCGAAAGATACGACGAGTGGATGCGCGTTTGGCGGGGGGAAGCGGACGTCGTCCTGGGGGCGCGCTCGGCCCTGTTCGCCCCGCTGCGTGAGCCCGGCCTGATCATCATCGACGAAGAACACGAACCTTCCTATAAACAGGAGGAAAGTCCCCGCTACCACGCCCGCACCGTGGCCCTGCACCTGGCGCGCGAGCGCGGCGCGGTGGTCGTCCTGGGCAGCGCCACCCCCGCGCTGGAGTCTTTTTACGCCGCCGGGCGGGGAGAATACCGGCTGCTCCGGATGGACGAGCGCATTGAAAGCCGCCCCCTGCCGCAGGTGCGGGTGGTGGACATGCGGGCGGAGCTGCGCCGGGGCAACCGGGGGTTTTTCAGCCGGCAGTTGCTGCTGGCCGTGCGCGACGCGCTGGCCCGCCGCGAGCAGGTGATTTTGTTTTTAAACCGGCGCGGCTTTTCCACCATCGTGGTCTGCCGGGAGTGCGGCCTGGTGGTCAAGTGCCCGCACTGCGACGTGTCGCTGACCTACCACACAGGCGGCCGCCTGCTCTGCCATTACTGCAACCACACGGCGCCGGCCCCCGCCCGCTGCCCGGACTGCCGCAGCAAACAGATCGGCTATTTCGGCGCGGGCACCCAAAAAATAGAGCAGGAGGTGCGGCGCCTGTTCCCGCAGGCCGGGGTCCTGCGCCTGGACAGCGACACCGCCGCGCGCAAGGGTTCCCACCGGGAGATCCTCACCGCCTTCCGGCAGGGCGAGGCGGACATCCTCATCGGCACCCAGATGATCGCCAAGGGGCTGGACATCCCGTCCGTTACGCTGGTGGGGGTGGTGAACGCGGACGTCAGCCTGCACATGCCGGACTTCCGGGCCAGTGA
>JBFLZY010000122.1:0-6269 GCA_040755975.1 Bacillota bacterium
TTTCTGCCGACTCTATGCTGATTTATCGTTATATGGATATCGGGACGGCCAAGCCGACCAGCGAGGAGCGGCAGGGCATTCCCCATTACATGATTGATCTCATTGATCCCGACGAACCATATAGCGTTGCCCTTTACCAGACGGAAGCAGAAAGGCACATTCTGGAAATAAGCGGGCGCGGCAAACTCCCTTTGTTGGTCGGCGGTACAGGCTTATATATTCGCGCTGTAATTGATCGTTACAGTTTTGCCCGGGCCGGCTTTGATCCCGGGTTGCGCCGGCAACTGCAAGAGGAAGCAGAAGCTTTCGGCAAGGAGGCGCTGTACCGCCGCCTGTGCGCGGTGGACCAGGAAGCCGCCCAAAAAATCCACCCGCACAACCTGAAAAGGGTTATCCGGGCACTGGAAGTGTACTATTTGACCGGTCAGCCCGTTTCCCGGCGGCAACAAAAAAAAGAAGGACCGAAATACAACCTGGCCATTTTTGGCTTAACCATGGAAAGAGCGCTGCTCTACCGCCGGATTGAAGAAAGGGTGGCTAAAATGTTGGCGGCGGGGCTGGTGGAAGAGGTACGGCAACTGCTCCAGAGAGGCTACGGTCTGGAATTAACTTCCATGCAGGGGCTGGGTTACAAGGAAATGGCCCAATATTTAATGGGCCGGATCACCTTCGCCGAGGCGGTTTATTTGTTAAAACGCAACACCCGCCGCTTTGCCAAGCGCCAGCTGACCTGGTTTCGCCGGGACCGGCGCATCAAATGGATCGACGTTGCCTGTTTTCAAGATCCAAAAGGGGTAGCCGGGGAAATTGTTCACCTGGCAGCAGGAGTATTTAAAGACGCGTCGAAGACTTGAGTAAAGAAAAAAAATTCCAACGGAGGGGCCATTGCATGACAAAAACACAGCTGAATTTACAAGACGCCTTTTTAAACCAGGTGCGCAAAGAAAATTTGCCGGTAACAATCTTTTTAGTTAACGGGTTTCAACTCAAAGGAGTAATCAAGGGATTTGACAATTTTACGGTGATTATGGAAAGCGACGGCAAGCAAATGATGGTTTACAAGCACGCCATTTCCACCATCAGCCCGGTTAAACCGGTGAGCGTTAACCTGGCGGAGAACAAACCGGCATAACTCTTCAGAGTGGCCTCTCCATTGCCGAGAGGTCTTCTTATTTCCAGGTCTGGCAGGCTATTTTCGAGGCGTATAATTAAAAGTGATGATGCCTGCCCGAGGTGACCTGGGTTTGGTAAAAATTAAAATATGGCAGCATGATGGGGTAAAACCACCTGGAAAACACCAACCAGTTTTGAAAAAAGACAACCATGTTTACCCGAATGTACAGGAAATTTTAAACGAGTTAAATTCTTTAATAGGATTAAAGGAAATAAAAAAGCTAATTGGCGAAATTTACGCTTTTGTAGAAATCCAAAAAAAACGTCAAAAAGAAAAGTTACCTGTAGAGCCCCAGGTACTGCACATGATCTTCAAGGGAAATCCTGGTACGGGGAAGACCACGGTAGCCAGAATCATCGGCCGGCTCTTTAAAGAAGTAGGCGTACTGCCGAAAGGGCACCTGGTAGAGGTGGAAAGGGCGGATCTGGTCGGCGAGTACATCGGTCACACGGCCCAAAAAACACGCGAGCAGTTGAAAAAGGCACTGGGGGGCGTGCTCTTCATCGACGAAGCTTATTCTTTAGCCCGCGGCGGGGAAAAGGACTTCGGAAAAGAGGCGATCGATGTTCTGGTTAAAGGAATGGAAGACAATAAAGACAACCTCATCTTAATTCTGGCCGGATACCGGGACGAGATGGACTGGTTTATCGAAAGCAACCCCGGTCTGCGCTCCCGTTTCCCCATTCACTTAAGTTTTCCCGACTACACCATTGACGAGTTGCTGGCCATAGCGGATTTAATGCTGTCGAAAAGGCAGTATATTTTGTCTCCGGGGGCCAGGGAAGAACTGCGCCTGATTTTAGAAAAAGAGGCGGCTACCCACCGTCACAACGGTAACGCCCGGCTGATCCGCAATTTTATCGAAAAGTCAATCAGGCAGCAGGCAGTCCGGCTGGTCGGCAAGAGAGAAGTTACCCGGGAAGAGTTGATGACCATTACGCGGGAAGATATATTACGCGCGCGGAGTGGGTATGAAATCCGCAATTGGGACCCGTGAAAGGGGTATTGAAAGCAGCGGGAGAGACACAGATTAATACTTTAGGCTTGAGAACTGTTGTATGTTGACCTTAAAGTTTGCTGCCTGTACTTCACGAGGTGGACATGCTTTTGAAAGAGAATTACCTGCTGGACTTGGCTGAAGAGGTGGAAAAAGAAGTTCTCCCCGTGGATCAAGAGATCGAAAAGAAAGCTTTTGTGAACCAGCAGCGCGTATTAAATGCTTTTCGAAAAGCGCGCGTCAGCGACTATCATTTGAAGGGGTCCACGGGTTACGGCTATGGCGAGCAGGGACGGGAAATCTTGGAAACGGTCTACGCGGAAATTTTCGGTGCCGAAAGGGCGCTGGTCAGGGGTCAAATCATCAGCGGGACGCATGCGCTGGCGCTCTGCCTTTTTGGCGTATTACGCCCCGGGGACGAACTGCTGGCGGTCCAGGGTCTGCCGTATGAAACGCTCCGGGCAATCATCGGCATCGGGAAAGGCGCGCCGGGCAATCTCAAGGAGTGGGGGATATTCTACCGCCAGGTGGAACTTCTTCCGGACGGCACCCTCGACTGGCCGGGAATTGCCGGAGCAATCAACAAGAAGACGAAAATGGTCCTGCTGCAACGTTCGCGCGGTTATGCAAACCGTCCTCCGTTGAATTTAAAGGAGATGGAGAGGTTAATTAATTTTCTTAAAAAACGCAAGCGGGATATCATCATTTGTGTGGACAACTGTTATGGCGAATTCGTGGAAAATACGGAACCCCCGGCAGCAGGCGCCGACCTGGTGGCGGGCTCCTTAATTAAAAACCCCGGGGGCGGGCTCGCCCCCAGCGGAGGTTACGTGGTTGGCCGGGCCCGCTACGTGGAGATGGCCGCAAGCCGCTGGACCGCACCGGGGATCGGGGGGCAGGTAGGTCCAGCCCCGGAGTTTCAAAGACTTCTCTTCCAGGGGCTTTTTCTCGCCCCGCACGCTGTGGCCGAAGCGTTAAAGGGGGCGGTTTTTGCCGCCCGCTTTTTCGAGCGGCTGGGCTTTGCCGTCTCTCCCCTGTATCAAGAAGAACGGACGGACATTATTCAGGTGATTACGCTGGGCACCAGGGAGCGCCTGCTGGCCTTTTGCCGGGGAATCCAAAAAGCTTCGCCGGTAGATTCCCATCTTTGCCCCGAGCCGGCTCCCTTACCGGGATACAACGATCCCGTCGTTATGGCGGCCGGCACTTTTGTGCAGGGCGCGTCATTGGAGCTTAGCGCCGACGCGCCTGTAAAGGAACCGTACGCAGTGTACCTGCAGGGCGGTTTAACGAAAGCGCACGTAAAACTGGCGGTTATTTCCGCTGCGAAAGAAGTTTTCGGTTAGACCCCCATGCCGCTTTTTAGGAGCACCAACAGGGGATAAAAACTTCCGGCCCGCCGTTCGATTTGCCAGGAACGACATATGCGTAGGCCGGTAACGAGACACGGTGCAGGTGAGGTAAGCGAACCGGCAGCGCAATTGAGAAGTGGGATGTGAGAAGTTGGAAGTGGGAATTTTAAAATCTCACCTCTCACCTCCCGCCTCTCACTTCTCAATTGCCTGGTTCGCTTAAGAGCCAAGCCGATGTCTCGTCGGCCCGCAGCATCGGAGCGACGGCAAACGAACGGCGGGCAAGAAATATTTTTTGGGGTAACCATTTCGGTGCGCCCGGCGGCGGGCCGGGGTGCTTATCTTGCGCGGGCACCGGCGTGCGCGGGGAAACGGCGCACCTTAAACAGGTGACCAAGATGAATTTACGGCAACTGGAAGTATTTTTGCGGGTGGCCGAATTAAAAAGTTTTACCCGGGCGGCAAGGCAACTGTACATGAGCCAGCCGGCGGTCAGTTTTCAAATTAGAAGCCTGGAAGAAGAACTGGGGGTTAAACTTTTCTGGCGCAATGAAAAGAACGTGATGCTTACCGAAGCGGGCCGTCTTTTATACCCGGAAGTTAAACAGATGATCGGCCATTTTTATAAAATAAAATCCGGTCTGGACAATTTAAAGGGCCTGCGCACGGGCCACCTGGAAATAGGCGCCAGCACCATCCCCGGGGAATATTTGCTGCCTTTATTGATTGGCGATTTCCGCAAAAAATATCCTGGCGTCCTGGTCAGCCTGCGGATCGGTGGCAGCGGGGAGGTGGAGAAGTGGCTCGCGAACCGGGAAATCGACCTGGGATTTACAGGGATTTTCGTTGCCGGTAAAGAAGTCGAATGTTTGCCCTGGATAGATGACCGCCTCGTTTTGATCATCCCTCCCGACCATCCCTGGGGACAGAAAAAGGTAGTGGATGTTTCCGAGTTGATTAAAGAGCCGCTTATTTTAAGAGAACCCGGTTCCGGCACCAGGCGGGCTTTTGAAGACAGGCTGGCCGCGAAAAATGTTCTGCTCACGCGAGGCAACACCGCCATGGAACTGGGCAGTACCCGGGCGATCATCACGGCGGTGCAGGCCGGTCTGGGAATAGGGGTAGTGTCTTATTGGGCCGCCCGGGAGCCGCTTCTTTTAAACAGGGTGAAGGAAATTCTTTTGAAAGATGTGGACCTCCGGAGAAAACTCTACGTAGCCCGCAGTCAAAACCGGCTAAGCAACTATGCTACCGACGTTTTCTATAATTTTACTTTTAACGAGGATACCAGGAGGCGTTTTAACGTAAATTAAGCAGGTTTTTGCAGTATTTTGTCGAATTTAATCATCTGTTCCGATCCCGGGACAGCAGGAACAGGCTGTTTTTGTTTTTTGATGACCTTGAAAATAGTCCTTTGCACGCCGTTCGTTTGCCGTCGCTCCGATGCTTCGGGCTGACGAAACATCGGCTTGGTTCGGATCGAACCAGCCAATTGAGAGGTGAGAGGTTAGAAGGGTGAGAATTTTAAATCCCACCTCCAACTTCTCACATCTCACTTCTCAATTGCGCTGCCGGTTCGCTAACCTCACCTGCGAATTCAGTCGTCGGTCGTCGGACGTCAGAAAAAAGCGCGCTACCTAAACTTGTCTCAAAGGTGGTCTTCCGACGTCCGACATCTGACGACTGACGACCGATATTGCCAGCCCTTCGCATATGTCGCTCCAGGCAAATCGAACGGCGGGCCGGAAGTTTTCGTTCTCTGTTGGTACCGCTAAAGAGCGGCATGGAGGTCTAATAACAACTGATAACAACTGAATGGGTGTGCTTATGTCCGGTATAAAAGCAAAGTGTTTTGCCTTGCGGCACAAACTGGCCCTCCTCTCGTTTGTTTCGGTAGTCCTGGCCGTTTTCATTGGCGGACTGATTATCTCCGTAAGAATATCCGACATGCTGGAAAGGGAAATGGGCAACCGCGCCCTGGCCATTGCCCGCACGCTGGCCCAGATGGAAGTAATTCAAAATAACGTCGGCAGGCCGGGTGGGGAGAAGGCGATCCAGCCCGTTGCCGAAAAAATCCGGCTGGCTACGGGTGTTGATTACATAGTGATCGTTGATCTGCATAAAATCCGTTATTCCCACCCAATCGCGGAGCGCATTGGAAAACCTTTTGAGGATGAAGATATCAATCTTTCCCTCCATGATCGCGAATATATCTCCTATGCGACGGGGGTAATGGGTCCTTCCGTACGTGCTTTTACACCCGTCAAAACCGATGAAGGGACGCGGCAGGTCGGGGTGGTGGTGGTAGGCGTGCTTACTCCCACTGCCGGCGAACTGCTCAGGGTCATTCATCCGCAAATCTACCCTTCCCTGGCGGTGGGGTTGTTTGTAGGCCTGGCTGGCTCTTTGTTTTTGGCCAACCGGATTAAAGGGGCAATGTTCGGAATGGAGCCGGAAGAAATCGGGCGGCTTTTAGAGGAGCGCAACGCAACTTTTCAGGCGATGGGCGAAGGAGTTATTGCCATTGACAACCACGAGAACATTACGTTGCTGAACAGGGAAGCCGGCCGTCTTCTGGGGGTCGGTGAACAGGTGGTCGGCCGGCCTGTGAGCAGAGTGATTGCCAAAGATTTTCTTTCCCGCGTTTTAAAAAGCGGGGAGCCGGAATTAAACCAGGAATTTGTTTTTAACGGCACAACGGTCATCAGCAATTGCGTTCCCATTAAGGTCAAGGGGATGGTGGTGG
>JBFLZY010000123.1:0-6259 GCA_040755975.1 Bacillota bacterium
GGGATGAATCCCTGGGACCACCAGAAAATCAATGATACGGTGCGCTTGCTGGCCAGGGCCATGACCGGGGTGGACAGGCTTTACGTCGACCCGCCGCTGGGCATCAGGGCCGCCCTGGCGGAGCCCGCTTATTTTTTCCGCAGTCTGCGCTGGCGAAGGGAAGTTTCCGACGGCATCGAACGGCTTTCCCCTCCTTTCGGGTTTTTGCCCGTGCGCGGGGGGTTGCGCAGTCAGGCCAACGCCCTTTGCGCCCGGGGGCTGGCGGGGGTGCTGGCTTCCCGGTACGGTTCCGGCTGGCGCCGGTGCACTTTATTTTACGTTTCTTCCTGGAGCTATACCCAGGCCGGAATGCTCGCCGGCCTGCGTCCGGTGCATCTTTTCTTTCACCTTTTAGACGACACCTTTGCCTTTCCCCAGATCGTTAACGATCCCGCCACGCTGGCGGTCAATAAGTCGTTTTTTAATTATTTGATGAAGGAAAGTTCGGTGGTGGCGGCCGTCTCCGCGGAACTGGCGGAAAAGTATCAGCTGCTGTACGGGCGGAAAATTTCCGTGCTGAGAAACGGCGTTGATGTTGAGCATTTCGGACGGATCGCCGGGCGGGACAGCAGGGGGGGCGCCCGCCCAGATCCCGGACAAGGCGGCGGCCGGGCCGGGCGCCAACCGGCGGCAGAAGCTGCGGACGAGGCGGCGGCAGAACTGCGCGGGATTCCGCAGCCGCTGCTGATGTACGCCGGTTCAATTAATTCCTGGCTGGACGTCGCCCTGCTGAAGGAACTGGCCGACCTGCGCCCGCAATATTCCCTGGTGCTGATCGGGCATTGCTACCCGGGAAACGTTGACCCGCAGCAATGGGCGGAACTGCTGGCCAGGCCCAACGTCCACTGGCTTTCCAGCCGGCCTTACGCGGCGCTTCCCGCTTACCTGCAGGCGGCCGCGGCGCTTTTGCTGCCCCGGACCACCGCCGAACACTCTTTAAAATCGGACCCTTTGAAGCTGTATGAATATCTGGCTACGGGCCGGCCGGTGGTGAGTACTGCCCTGCCGGCGGTGGCCGAATTTCGCGATTACGTGTACGTGGGAACGACGGCGCCGGACCTGGCCGGCCGGATTGACCTGGCTTTGCGGGAGCACGGCGCGGAAAAGGCGCGCCGGCAAAAGGAGGCGGTCCGGGAGCACTCCTGGGCGGCCCGGGCGCAGGAAGTTTTGCGGTTAATCCAGAATGTTCACCGGGACGAGGATGGTTGGCGTTGATGGAAGCGGTATGGGATAAATTGCGGGGTAGACTGGCCGAAGCGGCAAAGGAAAGCTTCACCTGGAAAATGGCCGGCGATTTAAGCGCGGTATGGCGGCGGAGCCTGCTCTATGCCTGGTTAACCGCCGATTGGGCGGCAAAGAGTGCCTTTTACCGGGCGATCGGGGCACTGCTACAGAAAATAGAAAACTTTACCGCCCGGGGTGAAAGCAAAAAGGCGGCGGCAAAGGCGCCTGAAGCTTCTCTTCCGGTCGCCAGGACGATTGGCCTGACGCTTTTGCTGGCCGTGGCCCTGTTCCTGCCTTTTCTCCGGTTCCGGACCCTGTTCGCCCTGATTGCCTTTACCGCGGTTTTTTTATTTTTCCGGAGGGTGCCGCTGCGCTGGCCCCGCTCGGGCGCCTTCGTGCCAGCAATTTTGTTTTTGCTCGTCCAGTTTTACGCCGCCGTCACCTCGGTTTCCCTTGCCACCAGCCTTTTTGATTTATTGATTGCCGCGGCCGGTTTTCTTTACCTGTTGCTCCTGACCGGGACAATCGACAAATCCGGGGAGCTGGGTAGTCTCGTGCGGGTGCTGGCTGTTTGCTCCTTCCTGGTGGCCGGCTACGCCGTTTACAATTATTATTTCGGCACCCCGATCGGCGAACTGGGCAAAATCTGGGTCGACCCCAACACCAACCCGGACATCAAAAACCGGGCCTACGCCGTTTTTGACAACCCCAATTTGCTGGCGCACTACCTGGTTTTGACCTTTCCCCTTTTGCTTGCCGGACTCGGCAACGCCCGCCGGTTCTCGGAACGGATCTTTTTCCTGGCCGCCGCAGCCTTAAACGTTTATTGCCTGCTGCTCACCTATTCGCGGGGTGGCTGGCTCGGGTTTGCCGCCGCGGCCGGCGTTTTTGCGGTGGTGCGCAGCCGTTTTCTCCTTTTGGCCCTGCCCCCTGCCGGCGCCGTTCTTTATTTCTTTTTACCGGCGACCGTGCACCAAAGGCTGGCTAACCTGACCAGCTTAAAAGACGCTTCCAACCTGTACCGCCTCGATATCTGGAATTCTACCCTCGATCTGCTCAAGGACTACTGGCTGTATGGGGTAGGCCTGGGGTGGCGGGCCTTTACGCGGGTCTACTACACTTACATGCGCAATTCAGCGATTATTCCGCACGCGCACAATCTTTTTTTGCAGTTGCTCAGCGAAATGGGGATCGTGGGTCTGGGCATTTTCCTGTGGCTGCTCCTTGCTCTTTTCCGGTTGGGCCTGAAACTAAGCGCGGCGGGCAGCAGGGCCGTCAAGAATTTAAGCGCGGGGGTGTGCGGCGCGCTGGCGGGCTTTTTCGTCCATTCCTTTTTTGATTATACATTGTGGTATTATTCCCTGGCGATTTTTTTCTGGATTTTAATCGCCATTCTGCTTTTACTGGAAAAACTTGCAAGGGGAGAGGATGGACAAGGTGAAGGCGAAGTTTAACGCGGTGGATGTCCTGGTTGTCCTGGTTATTCTTGCCCTGCTGGCCTTCGGGGGGTATAAAATGTTTTTCGTCAACCGCGGGGTGGTCGCTCAGAACGGAGAAATTGAATACCAGATCCTGGTGGAAAAGGTGCGCATTCCAACTGCCGAAGCTTTCCGGGAAGGGCAGGTGGTCCGGGACGTCCAGAACAACGCTGTCCTGGGCAAGATCGTGAAAAAAGAGGTTACCCCTTATCAGGAGGCCGTGCCGACGGCGGACGGGCGGATGGTGCTGGCGGCGGTGCCGGAAAAATATAACGTGCTGCTGACCTTGCGTTCCGGGGCGGTGGTCAGCGAAAACAACGTTATGGTGGGCAGCGTGGAGGTTAAAATCGGCGCGCAGGTAAAAATTAAGACCAACCTGGCTTCTTCTACGGGGGTTATTTACGGCCTGACGGTAAAAAACAAAAAATAACCGCCGGATAGACCCTCATCCCGCTTTTTCGCGGCCCCGGCAGAGGATGAAAATTAACTTTGTGCCTGACATTTTCAGGGTGTAAAGGGACGTTTTTATTGCCGTTGGTTGAAAACTTCCTGGTAAACCCGGGCCACTCTTTGGGCCATCTGGCGGCTGCTGTACTCTTTCTCGATAAAATTCCGGAAAACCCGGCCGGCGGCGGTGCGCCAGGAGCCGGGCCGGTTTAAAAAATCCTGCAGGGAGGCCGCCAGGTTTTCCGCCGTTGTTTTCTCGCCGGCTGACCGGGCGGTGAAGTTATCTTTTTGGAAAAAAGCCAGTTTTTGGGGATCGAGCAGCCCCCCGAAACCCTGGGGGCCGGCCAGCAGAACAGGTTTTGCGCAGGCCATGGCTTCTAAGGCCACCCTGCTTACCCCGACCACCAGGTCGCTTTTGGCCATGATTTTATTTACGTCCGTGCGTGCGCCCAGCAGGGCTGCAACTTCTTTTCCCGCGCGCTCGTTGAACTCGCTGGCGCACTTTTCCACTTCGGTGCGTCGGGTGCCGTCGCCGACAATAGCCAACCGCAGCTCCGGCCGGGCGCCGTAAAGTTGTTCGCAGGCGGCAATCAAGTTTAAAGCCACGCCGGCCAGTTGATCGCCGTCGAGCCTGCTGACCAGGGTGATGCGGGTTTCCTTTCCCCCGTTTCCTTTCCGTCCTGCCTGTTCTTCCCGCTTTTCCTGCTCCTCTTCCTCTTGACCTGTGCCGGGCAAAGGGCGGAAGACGTCCGTATCAATGCCGTTCGGAATAACCACGATGTTTTCTGCCGGCACCTGGAAGTGTTTAATTAAATGGTCTTTAATATCTTCGCTGACGGCAATGGTTTTTTCTCCCCATCGGGAGAGATATTTTAAGCCGTAGCGATATTCAAAGTTAAAATGGGCGGTGGTGATGAAGCGAACGCTTTTCGGCCTGCCCATAACGGCGGTCACAAAAGCGGGGATGCGGGCGTGCGCGTGAATGAGACCTACTTTTTCCTCCCGGACGATTCTGCGCATGGCCCGGGCGGCCCGCCAGATTAAGGATATTTTGGGCTGATGCAAAGGAACCCGGTAGTGCTTTACGCCGTACCGGGCGATTTCTGCTTCAAAGCAGCCGCCGTTGGAGGCCATAATTACTTTGTAGCCCATTTCCGTCAGGTGGCGGGCCAGGACGACGGCATGGGTTTCGGCGCCGCCGATGTCTAACTTCATCAGGGCCAGCAAGATCGTGGCTGGATGCTTCATCGGGCAAAAAGCCTGCCTTAAATTATCTTTTTCGGTAGCAATTTTTAATGTTTGGCCTGCAACTGGCGCCAGAGTACCGCCGCCATTTCCGCCCTGGTTACCGGCGCTTTAGGCCGGAGGGTGCCGTCCTCGTAGCCCCGGATCAGACCGCCGGCCACCACCCGGGCCACCGCTTCCTTCGCCCAGGCGGGAATTTCTTTGGCGTCTTTAAAGTTTAACTTTTGTATGGTTGAGGCCGGTTTAAGCGCCCGGTCCAAAATGGCGCACAGCTCTACCCTGGTAATGTAATTGTTGGGTTTAAAAGTACCGTCGGGGTAGCCTTTGATGATGTTTTGGGCCACCGCGGCGGAAATGACGCCCTTCGCCCACTCGGGAAGCTGATCCTTGAAACGGGCTTCCTTGGGGGCGGGCGGCCAGTCAAGCAGGCGGGCCAGCAGGGCGGTCATTTCCGCCCGCGTCACCGGTTGGGCCGGCCGGAAGGTGCCGTCTTCGAAGCCCTTGACGAGGCCGGCGGCGGCCAGGTCTTCGATTTGTTCAAAGGCCCAGCTCTGGGCGCTGTCTTTGAAGAGACATTCGATTTGCACCGGTATTTCCACCTGGCGGCCGTTAAAACTGGCCGTGATTATGCCCCGGCCCCTTTGCCGGCCGGTTTCGTAGACGCCGTTTTGGATGGCGCCGATTGTCGCTTTGCATTGCACGTAACGGCTTTCCACAGGAATGGTGCGGTTATCTTTCGTGATAATCTGGAAACTTAAGGGGATGACCTGCCCCCTTTTGGCGCTGATTTCCGCCGGCGTAACCTTAAGGGCCCGGATGTCGTCAGCCCTGATTACCGCTATTTTTTTGGTGTCTTGGATACCCCCGGCGCTGACCTGCAGGGTGACTTCCTTTGGTCCGTCGCCTGCAAAGGTGAGCCCGTACTTATATATATTCTCCTTGTTTGAGCGAGTTCCTGCCGGGAAAATCCACTGGGGATTTTCCGGCCGCCAGGGGTGGTAGTGGGAATCGTAGCCCTTGACGCTGTAGGTGGCCTCGATGCCGGCAATGACCGTTTCCGGCCCGGTAATCAGCAGGCCCTTGGGCGCGCCGGGCGGAGCCGTGTTAAAAATGCCGATGGCATCGGGAATTTTTCGCTCGCGGCCCTCCTTGGGCACATTGACCGGGGTAATCTCGAAGTCACCCAGGCGGCGCGCCGCCATAGCGGTGGAGCCGCCCCCGTCCAGGTTCAGGGCTTCTTCAATCCCCAGACTGACCAGGAACCGGGCCAGGTCCCTTTGCTCCATCCCGGCGCTGGCCGGGCTCTTTTCCACGACGACAAAATATAGAATTTTGCCCCCATCGGCATAACCCACGGCGGTGCGCGCCGTTTTGCCCTTGATCTCCTCCTGAAATTCGGCCACCTGTTTGTTTTGGACCAGGAAAGTGTTGCTGCCCGTGGCCAGTTTTATTTTTTGATAATCGGGAACGGTTTTATAACCAACCTGCACCGGCTGGCCGGGGAGCAGGTTTTCGCGAAGGAACCCGGCGGCCGTCCCGGCGCCCCAAAGGACGTAGCCGTTGGGCGGGATGTCGAATTGGGCGTCTTTGGCGTACACCACTTCTTTCACTGTGTCATTTTCCACCCGGGCTACCATGGCATCGGGGTAGGCCGGGTGGGCGCCGCGGGGCTGGGGGCCCCAATGGCGGTTGTAGAGCGTTAAGTGGTTGACGTCCGAAGGGGTGCCGTCCGCCAGGTCGTAGGCCGTTTTGTTAACGCCGAAAAGCGGATACGTTTTTCCGTTGGCGGCCTTAACTTCCCCGGTAAATTTAAAGAAATCGAAAAC
>JBFLZY010000124.1:0-6238 GCA_040755975.1 Bacillota bacterium
TGAGCATCGCCGCCGAGCTGATCAAGGTGCGGCGCGGGGGCGGGGCCCGCTCTCTGGCGGAAGATTTCGGCGGGGGGCAGGGGAACCGGGGGTATCTTCGCGGCGGCTCGCTGGCGGCGCAGGATCTTGATCTTTTCCAGGCCCTGGTTGCCTGCGTCCGGCAGGGTACGCCCGCGGCGCTGGCCACCGTCATCGCCGCCCGTGGTTCGTCCCCCCGCAAGGCCGGGGCAAAAATGCTCATTTTTCCTGACGGGAGCATCTGCGGAACCATCGGCGGGGGCCTGGTGGAAGAAGAAGTGCGCAGAGCAGGCCTCGATTTATTGGCTGCGGGCGGCCTCCCCGTTCTTTTTGAGTACGCGATGGATAACGATACGGCGGCAGCCGAAGGGATGATCTGCGGCGGGAAAGTGGAAGTGTTGCTCGAACCAGTCTCCCCTTCAAAAATAAGTTAAGTGCCTGGCACTTCACTTATTGTTTAACCCTTGTTTTCAGGAAGGAAAGTGAATACCCATGAAGGATATCCTGGTGCTGATTAAAGGGGCCGGGGATCTGGCCAGCGGGGTGGCCCACCGGCTGCACCGGTGCGGGTTTGTGCCGGTGCTGACGGAGCTCCCCCGGCCTCTGGTGGTCCGGCGGACGGTGGCTTTTGCCGCCGCCGTTGAAGAGGGTGAAGTTGTTGTGGAAGGCGTGCGCGCCGCCCTGGCCGCCGGGCTGGAGGACGCCGCCCGCCTGCGGGCGGCGGGGGTAATCCCCGTAGTGGTGGACCCGGCGGGGGAAATGGTGCGGGTTTTGCGGCCGACCGTGCTGGTAGACGCCATAATGGCCAAACGCAACACCGGGACCCGGATTTCCGACGCCCCCGTGGTGATCGCCCTGGGGCCCGGGTTTTGCGCCGGCCAAGACGCCCACGCCGTGGTCGAAACAAAGCGGGGCCACTACCTGGGGCGCGTCATCTGGGAGGGAACCGCCCTGCCGAATACGGGCGAGCCGGGGCCGGTCGACGGGTATACCTTCCAGCGGGTCCTGCGGGCGCCGGCGGCGGGGATCTTTACCGCCAGCCGGAAAATTGGAGAAATTGTCCGTGCGCAGGACGTGGTGGGCTTTGTCGGGGAACATCCCGTCCGGGCCGAAATAAGCGGCGTCTTGCGCGGCCTGATCGCCGGCGGCTCTCCGGTGGAAAAAGGGTTGAAAATCGGGGACATCGACCCGCGGGGGCACCCGGAATACTGCTTAACCATCAGTGAAAAGGCCCGGGCGGTGGCCGGCGGGGTACTCGAAGCTATGTTGCATTTATTAAACAGACTTAATCTGTAGTTTTTCGTGAGGGCGATTAACTCCTTATTTCTTTCGTTTTTCTTGTTTCTCTGTTCAGTTCCCGGCAGAGCTTTTTCTGGCAAGAAAAAACCAGGCCGAAAAAGGCCAGGGCCTTTTTCCATACTGTCTGCGGTGGGGTATTTTGAGGTGTCCGGATTTAAACTGGAGTTGACTTTGCGGGCGGCTCTGGGGTTGGCGGATAGGGAACTGGCGGCCTTCACCGGGGGCGGCGGCAAGACGGCGGCGCTGCGCAGGCTGGGCCTGGAGCTGGCCGAGGCAGGGCGGACCGTGGTGGCTGCGACTACGACGAAAGTATACCGGGAGCAGTTTGCCGGCCTGGGTGAAGTGGTTGTTTCCGGCGATTACCGGGCTTGCCTTGCCGGACTGCGCCGGGCGCTTGCCTCCGGGAGAGTGGCGGCGGCCGGCCGGGAAATTGCCTGGGACGGGAAGTTGGTGGGTCTGCCGGCAGAGTGGGTGGATGAGTTTTGGCGAACCAAGATCGCTGATTATCTGCTGGTGGAAGCGGACGGCAGCCGGGGCAGGTCCCTGAAAGCTCCCGCGGAACACGAGCCGGTGGTTCCCGGGGCGGCTACCCTGGTGGTGCCCGTGGTCGGCCTGGACGTGCTGGGCAGGCCGCTCACCGCCGAATTTGTCCACCGCCCGGAAATCGTTGCCCGGATTGCTAAAGCTGTTCCGGGTTCGCCGGTGACGCCCGCGGTGGCCGGCAAGGTTATCGTGCACCCGGCGGGTTTAAGCAAAGGCGTGCCTCCGGGAGCCAGAGTGGTCCCGCTGATAAACAAGGTGGATGGGCCGGCCGAGCAGCCGGCCGCCCGGCAGCTGGCGGAGGTTTTGTTGTCCGCCGGAATTGAGCGGGTGGTGCTGGCCAGCTGCGGGGGAAGACAGTTTTTTTGTGCCGTGGTCACCTCCGGGGAAAGGAAAAAGCGAAGGTAGCGGTTAAAAAGAAGGCAGGAAGAAAGGACAGGACGCAAGGGCGATGGGATACGTGCTCCGGGATAATAGTGTTGATGAATAGCTGGCTGCGGCAGGATCTGTTTAAAACGATTCGGGGGGAACTGGGACAGTGGATCCTTTTGTTTCCGCAATTGTTTTGGCCGCCGGGCGGGGGGTGCGGATGGGCGCCCAGAAGTTGCTTTTGCCGCTGGACGGGCGGACCATCATGGAAAAGGTGGTGGACGCCGCCCTGGCCTCCAGGGTGGGCGAAGTGATTGTGGTGCTGGGGTACCGGGCTGAAGAGACGGCTCAAGTGCTGGCCGGAAAACCCGTGCGCCTGGTGGTGAACCAGGACTATGCCCGGGGCCAGAGCACCTCGTTAATCGCTGGCGTCAAGGCCGCGTGCCCGGAGGCCGCGGCGCTCATGTTTATCCTGGCTGACCAGCCGTTTTTAACCCCGGACCTGATCAACCGCCTGATCGAAGTTTATCAAACCTCCGCCTGTCTGATTACACGGCCCGTTTTTAAAGACCGCCCGGGCCACCCTGTCCTCCTCGATGCGTCCCTGATCCCGGAACTGTTGACTTTAAAAGGTGATGTCGGCGCCCGGGAGATTATTGCCCGCCATCGCGACCGGGTTGTACTGGCGCCGGTAACTGACGAGGTGGTTCTGCTGGATGTCGATACTCTGGAGGACTACCTGCGGATTCAGCAGGCCCGCTAATCTCAAAAGCCTGCCCCGGCCTCTTCCGGCCGCGGCTTTTTCGATTTCGCCCGGAGGTCGTGAAGCAGGGAATAGGAGTCCCCTTTTCATCAGCGTGTACGTAAACTTTTCGGGTTATTAAGCAGGAATTTTTTTGATCGGGAAGAATTTCTTTAGCTGAATGGTTATTCATTTTAAGAAAGGGGGCTACCAGGATGTCCGCCAGGCCGTGGTTAAAAAGTTACGACCCGCAAGTACCGCCGAACCTTGAGTATCCAAACGTACCAGTTTATCATTTTCTGGAAGAAAATGCCCGGAAAGTACCCGCCAAAACCGCCCTTATTTTCCAACCCGCGCCCGCCGGCTACGCCAGCAGCCAAATGACCTACCGTGAGCTAAACGACTTAAGCGACCGGTTGGCCGCCGCCCTGCATGACCTGGGTATTCGTAAAGGAGACCGGGTGCTTTTGCTGATGGTGAATTCTCCGCAGTTCGTTATTTCTTACTACGCCGTTTTAAAGCTGGGGGCGGTGGTGGTGGCCACCAACCCGCTCTACAGCCCGCGCGAGATGGAGCACCAGGCGCTGGATTCCGGCGCCAGAGCAGCGATTGTAATGAGCCGTTTTTACCCCGTAATTAAAAAAGTCCAGGGAAACACTGCTCTGGAAAAGGTTATCGTAACCAACATAAAGGACTACATGTCCCCTTTGCTGCGCTTCTTTTTTACGCTGGTTAAAGAGAAAAAGAGCGGCGACCGGGTGACGCCGGCGGAGGGCGACTACTCTTTTACCGGCTTGCTGAACCGGTACAGCGCCGGCCAGCGCCCTCAGGTGCAGGTTGAGTCCGGCGACCTGGCCCTTTTGCAGTATACGGGCGGGACCACCGGCCTGCCGAAGGGCGCCATGGCCCTGCACCGTAACCTCATCGCCAATACCTTGCAAATCCGCGCCTGGATCCATGATCTGAAGGAAACGGGAGAGATCGTGCTGGGGGCCATCCCTTTGTTCCACGTCTACGGGCTGGTCACGGTGCTCAACTTCGGGATCGCCTCCGGTTCCACCCTCGTCCTGGTGCCCGATCCCCGGGACATCAATAACCTGTTCCACGCCATCCAGCGCCACCGCCCCACCATCTTTCCGGGAGTGCCGACCCTGTACAACGCCATCAACAACCACCCGCAGGTGAAGCAATTCGACCTCAAAAGCATCCGGGCCTGCATCAGCGGCTCGGCGCCTTTAATGGCGGAAACCCAGAGAACGTTCGAAGCGCTGACGGGGGCGGCCCTGCGGGAGGGTTACGGCCTTTCCGAAGCGCCCACCGCCACCCACTGCAACACCGTTTCCGGTGAAAACCGCTACGGCTCCATCGGCCTGCCCTTTCCTGATGTGGACTGTAAAATTATCAGCACGGCCGACGGGGTTACGGAACTGCCGCCCGGGGAGGTGGGCGAACTGGCGATCAAAGGGCCGCAGGTGTTTGCCGGCTACTGGAACATGCCCGCGGAAACCGCCGCCGTGTTGAAGGACGGCTGGCTTTACACCGGCGACCTGGCTAAAATGGACGAAGACGGGTACTTCTATATTGTGGACCGGAAGAAGGAAATGATCATCGCCGGCGGGTACAATATTTATCCCCGGGAAATTGAAGAAGTGATCAAGGAGCACCCCAAGGTTTTGGAGGTGGCGGCCGGCGGCGTTCCGGATCCCTACCGCGGGGAGACCGTCAAGGTATGGGTGGTGCCCAAACCAGGGGAGACCTTGACGGCAGAGGATATCCGGGAATATTGCAAGGATAAGCTGGCCAAATTTAAAATTCCAACCCATGTAGAATTCCGGAACGAATTGCCCAAAACAAGTGTCGGCAAGATCTTGCGGCGGGTGCTGGTCGATGAAGAAAAAAGCAGGCAGGGTCCGGGCGTCGGCGCTTGACAAACTGCCTCCAGGTACCCTATTGCCTGATTGCATAATTGATTGGAGAAGTGCTTTTGGACAAGACAAACCTGTGATATAATCAAGGAAAAATTCGGGGAGGGGATTTTGCTTGAATTTATTGATTATGGGTCCGCCGGGAGCAGGCAAGGGAACCCAGGCCGAAGTGCTGGTGAAAGAGCTGGCGATCACCCATATTTCTACCGGGGACATGTTCCGCAATGCCATTAAGGAAGGCACCGAGATGGGGAAAAAAGCGAAGGAGTACATGGACCGGGGCGAACTCGTGCCCGACGAAGTGGTGGTGGGCATGGTGAAGGACCGCCTTTCGCAACCGGACTGCGCCAAAGGATTTTTGCTGGACGGCTTCCCCCGGACGCTGCCGCAGGCCCGGGCGCTGGACGAAACCCTGCAATCCATGGGCATTAAACTGGACGGCGTCATCAACATCGATGTTCCCCGGGAAAGGCTGATGGCCAGGCTGACCGGCCGGCGGGTCTGCAAAAACTGCGGGGCGAGCTACCACATCCTCTTTAACCCGCCGCAAACGCCCGGTAAATGCAACGCCTGCGGCGGGGAGCTTTACCAGCGCAGCGACGACAACGAGGAAGCCGTGGCCAACCGGCTGGACGTGTACGCAGCGCAGACGCAGCCGCTTATCGACTATTACAAAGAAAAAGGCCTGCTGAAGAACATCAACGGCGACCAGGAAATCGGCAAGGTGCTGGCGGACATCCTGGCGAGCCTGAAGTAAAGAAGGGCCGGCTAATCTATGCTCCCTGGTGGTGACTGGTAATAAACTCTCTTCTGAGGCAGAAAAAGCGAAGCTCGAAGGCACAAAGGGAACCGGTCCGGACTTAAAAATTAAAGAAAAATGCACGATCGGATCACTTTGTGCCTGTATATTTGCGGCAGGCGGATGGCCGGGCAAAGCTGTTTTTTTGAAGGGATGGTGCCCTGTTTTGTATGCCGGACTGGCGAAGATATACGACTACCTGGTCGCCGGGGTAGATTTCGAAGCCTGGATTGATTACCTGGAGGAGATCTTGCAAAGGTTCAATTACCGGCCGGCCACGGTGGCCGACCTGGCCTGCGGGACGGGCAATACCCTTTTTCCCCTGGCCAGGCGGGGGTATAAAGTCACCGGGATCGACATATCCCCCCAGATGGTTGCCGTTGCGGCGCAAAAAGCCGGGGAAGCGGGCCTGGACGTGACTTTTTTAATTCAGGACATGCGCACCTTTCGTCTGGACGCCCCGGTTGAATTGGTCACCTGCTTTCACGACGGGCTGAACTATTTGCTGGCTTACGCGGACCTGGTGCAGGTTTTCTGCAGGGTAAG
>JBFLZY010000125.1:0-5841 GCA_040755975.1 Bacillota bacterium
AGGTACGCCGCCAAAAGGGCGAACTGCCGCAAATCCAGCGCGCTGGAGTTCGCCCGCAGACTCCCGTCGTTTTTGAGGCCCGCGGGAAGGATGCTGGAGCGGCCGGCGATTTGTTCGTCCATGAGTCTTGCCACCTGCGGGTCGGCCAGGACGAAGCCCCTTAATTTGAGCTCCTTGAGGATTTCCTCTTCGGCCGCCGCGGGCGGAAGCGGGCCGGCTCTAGGCAGCACCGGGTCGGCCACGGGAAAATAAAAAATTCCTGCCGGCAAGGCGTCTTTGGCCGCGGCTTGCCCGACGGCCAGGTAGGCAACGAGCTGGAGCTTGAGCCCGTAAAAAATTTCACTCAGGCTGAGTCCCGCCAGGCCCGTTTTGTAGTCAATGACCCGGATGTACCTGTTCTGTTCAAAAGCGGCCGTGTCGACCCGGTCGATCCGCCCGGAAAGTTCCATCCGGAAACCCCCGGAAAGGGGCACGGCAAGCGGGGGAAGCTCACCGGCCGGCGCGAAGGAAACCTCCGCCAGCCGGGGCCGGAAGATGCCCCGGCGGGCGTGCGCACAGAGCACCCGGGCGGCCCGTTCCAGCACCTTTTTCGCTCTTTCGGCCAGGAAGCGGTGGCGGGCGGAGCTCAGCAAGATCTCGCTTTTCAGGCGGGGGGCCATTTCTGCGACGGTCTCGCCGATCAATTCGCGGCACTCCTCCTCCGTCAGCTCTCCCCAGTCCAATCCCTTTTGCGCAATTCTTTCGGCAAAAGCTTTCAGGCAGGCATGGTAAAATTCCCCCAGTTCCACCGGCTGTAGCTTGTAAACCGCCCGCTCCTTGAGTTTCAGCGCGTGGGCAAGGCCGTAGGCGAACCGGCAGGCGTGGTAGCGCTCGCACTGAGAGATGCTGGTCTTCAGCACCCTGCCGTAGAGGGCGGCGGTCGTTCCTGCGGCGAGGGGCTTTTCCTGGTTGGTGTAAAACAACCCGGCCAGGACGCGCCGGCACCTGCCGGAGTCGACGAGCCGGTTGTAAGCCGCCCACCACACCGGCGGGATGGCGCGCCCGCTTTTGGCTTCCTGCAAACTCAAAACCAGGGAGGACAGGGTGTGGTCCTCGTCGGCAATGAACTCCGCGTCCAGCGCGGGGTCGCCGGGCGGCTGCGCCGGGCAGGGGGTTTCCCGAAGGCCCGGGAAGATTTTTTGCAGTCTGGAAATGACCGGCGAGGGCGCGTACGCCCGGCCTTCTTCGTCGGCCAGGGGGTAGCTGAGCCATAAGCGCTCGCTGCTGCGCGTGAGCGCAATGTACACCAGGTATTGCTCGTTCAACAGGTATCGCCGCCCCGCCGGGGCCAGCTTTATTCCGGCCGTCTCCAGCAGTTCCCGGTCCGCGTCGGTGAAAATTCCTTCCGCCGGCGGGCACGCCGGCAGGACGCCGTCGCTGGCGCCCAGCACGAAGCAGGCGCGCACGTCGGGGTTGCGGGAGCGCATTAAAGAACCCACGAGGACCTGGTCGAGGCCGGGGGGAATCAGCCCCAGGCGGATCCCTGCCAGCCCCGTTTCGATGATCCGGGCAAAATCGTTCAGGGAGAGTTTTTCGTCGCCCAGGGTCTCCACCAGTTGATCAAACAAATCCACCACTGCTCTCCAGACCTGGGCATGCTCCCTGGCCGCTTCCACGTCCCCCCGCGCAAGGGCGGCCTTGCTCCACTCCGCCAGTTGCCCGGGAACTTCCAGGGCGGCCAGCAGTTCGTACAGGGCGGCAACCATCTCCCGCACGCCGGACGCCTTCTGGAGGGCTTTCTGGAAGCTGAAAAGGCGGGCGGCGGCCGCGGCCCGGATCCGGTTGATCAAGGCAAGCTCCGTTTCTTCTTCGCTTTCCTTTTCCTCTGCCAGCGTGTAGCGGCGGACGTAGCGCCAGTCCTGCCCGTCGTACCAGCGCGCCCCCTTGATTCCGTGGGCCAGCACGTAATTTTCCAGCAAATCCACCTCTTCCCTGGCGACGGGAACCAGGTCGGTTTTCAGGTAGCGGAAAACCGGCTCCGCCGTCCAGTTTCCCGCAATTGCTTCCAGGGCGGAGCGGATCAGTTCCACCAGCGGGTGATTAACGACTTCCCGGCGGGCGTCGATGAAAAAAGGTATTTTGTAGTCACTGAAGATGGTCCTGAGCAGCGTCTGGTAGGTGCCGAGATCCTTTAAAACCACCGCTATTTCCCGCCAGCGGTAACCCTTTTCGCGGCAGAGCGCAATGATTTCCCGGGCCGCTCCTTCCACTTCGGCGACCCGGTTGGCCGCCGCCACCACCTTGATCCCTTCCGCCTCGCGGGGGTAAGCAGCGGGGGCGGGCCGGAAAAAGTTTTCCTCCAGGTGGGCCAGGGCCGGGTTGCTCAAAAAGCGCGGCGGGATCTGTTCGTCCAGGAGCAGCGGCGGCTCCGCAGGCACGCCCAGGCGGCCCGCCATTTCCTGTAACCTCTGCAGGCTTTCCCGCGTAGGATAAAAAACGTCCGGGTCCCCGGCCGGCCCGGCGGCAGACCGGCTGTCCAGGCAGAGCGCCACGCTCACCCGGCGGGCGGCCAGCAGCAGTTGCTCGATTACTTTATATTCCTGGGGGGTAAAGCCGGCGAAGCCGTCGATCCAGACCTGGCTGCCGCGCAAGGCGCGGGAGGCGGGTATTTTGCCGGCCAGCAGAGCCAGGTAGTCGTCGGGATCCAGGTAGCGGTCGGCCAGCGCCTTTTCCATTTGCTCGTACAGGAGAATCAGGTCGCCTAGTTTCGCGGGGAGTCCGCCGGCCAGATGGCCGCCTGCGTTTTGCCCGCCGGCCAGCAGGGAGGCGGCCTGCCGGAGGCGGCCGGCGTCGACGCGGTAATTTTTGAGCTCCCGGATTATTTCGGAGAGCGCCTGGACGAAGCCGGGCCGGTCGGCCACGCGGGAAAAAAGCCGCCACTGCCCCTGCCGCTCGACCAGTATTTTGCGCAGGAGCATCTGTTTGCCGGGCTCGCCGATGTGGGTGCGGGTGATGCCGCCCGCTTCCTGGAGGACGCGCCAGGCAAGGCGGCGAAAGCTGAGCACCTGGGCTCTGAGCAGGCCTTTGGCGGGAAGAAACGCGCTCAGCGCCCGCTCGGTTTGCAAGGTGGCCTGCTCGGGAACCAGCAAAATCAACGGCGGCCCCTCCGGCGATTCCTTCAGGGCGGCGGAAATTTCTTCCCGGCAGCGGTGTGTTTTGCCGGTTCCGGCCCGGCCTAAAATAAACCGCAGGCTCAAAGCGCAGCGCTCTCCTTTTGGTAAATCTTCAGTAAAACATTATATATAAATATTGACTGGTTGTTAAGCAAGAAAAATTAAAAGTTGTTTTTCCGGCTTCCGGCAGGACTGGTTTAAAAAGGTGTCGAATTAAACAAACATGAAAAAACCCAGGGGTTGAAACGCCTTGGATCTCTGTGAGCAAGAGCTGGTCAGGAAAAGCAAAGCCGGCGACCTGGACGCCTTCGAGGAACTGGTGCGCCTGTACGAGAAAAAAGTCTTCACCCTCGTTTACCGCTTTGTGGGCAACTGGGCCGACGCGCACGATCTGGCCCAGGAAACTTTTATCAGGATTTACCAGGCCCTCCCCGCCTTGCGCGAAGAAGGCAGTTTCACCGCCTGGGTCCACCAGATTGCCGCCAATGTTTGCCGCGACGAATTAAGGAAAAAGCGCAAGCACCCGAAAACTTCTTTGGAGGAGATGATGTCCTCTTCCGGCGGGATCCCGCTGCCGGCGGAAGGCGCCGGCAGCCCGGAAAAGACCCTTGAACAATGGGAAATGAGCGAAGCCGTCCAGGGAATTTTAAATTCTCTTCCTGACGAATACAGAATCGTTTTGGTTATGCGGGAAGTGGAAGGAATGTCTTACGACGAAATCGCCGCCGCCCTGGATATTTCCCCGGGCACGGTGAAATCGCGGTTGAGCCGGGCCCGCCAGGCCTTTAAACAAAAAATGTTGGCCCGGCGGGAACTTTTTCAGCCCCTCCCACGTCTAGCAGGTAAGGAGGGATAGCGCATGGGGTGTGAAAAGGCCCGCGAGTTGTTGTCCCCTTACCTTGACGGCGAACTGGAACCCTCCGAAAAAAAATTTCTTTCCGGCCATTTGGAAATGTGTCCTGCCTGCCGCAGCGAACTGGCGGAGCTGCAGGCGGCCGTGCAGATCTTCCGCCGCCTGCCGCAGCTTGCCCCGGCGCCCACTTTCCGGGCCAGGCTGCGGGAGCGCCTGGTGCGGGAAGATCTGTCCCGTCCCGCGGGCGAGCGCCCCGGCGCGGCGGCAATCTCCGGCCGGGACCCGACATTACGGCCCGCTCCCCGCCTTTCCGGGGCGGCGAACGAAAACGGGCGCGCCGCGGGCGGCCTTGCTCCTTCCCGGCGGGCGGGGCCGCGGGCGGCCTTTTCCGCTTTTCTGTCCGGCGCCGGGATCTGGCCCAGGCTGGCGGTGGCGGCAACCCTGCTGCTGGCCGTCGGGATTGCCTCCCTGTGGTACGGCCTGGCCGGGCCCGGGTTGTATTCCGGGGCGCCGCCGGCCCCGTTAGGGCAAATTGCCGCTTCGCCCGCGCAAAAAGAAAAAGGTTCCCCCGGGCGCCAGGCGGGGGCGGAAGCCGTTCTTGGCGCCGAGAAAAGAAAAAGCCATGAACTTATTGCCGGCGGGTATGCCAAACCGGCGGTTCCGCAACAATCCGTCCCCGTAAAAACAGGGCAGGGAGAAGAGCCGTTGCGCGCATCGGCGCCGGCACGTCCGTTGGCGGCGGAGGCAAAGGATTCCTGGAAAGCCGAACAACCCGACCAGGCCCGGGAAACGGCGGGTTCAGTCCGGTCCTCCGCAAAACAAAGCAGTAAAAATGCAGTTGTTCCTCCAGAACCGGCCGCCGCAGCGCCGGAGCAGCCGTCCGCCGCCGGGGGAGAGATTTCGCTGACCGACAAAAGCACCGGCGAAGAAGTCCTTATGCTGTTCAGCGAAAGCACCCCGCCGCCCCAAAAAGTTATCCGGCGGATGGAAATAGCGGTGAAAGGCGGGGACGTTCAAAAGTTAACCCTTTTGTTGGCAAGGTTTGCCGCGGCCGGGGAGGAAGCGGCGGCAGCCGGGCCGGCGGGCGCCGGCTCCAATGGAGATGATCAAAAACCGGGCGTCAAAAATCCCCTCACCGGAAAAATCGAAATTTCCAGGCTGCCGGAGTTCATAGCGCAAATCAAGACGTTGGGCACTATCTTAAAACAGGAAGAAAAAGAGCAGGACGTCACGGCGGATTACTTAAAGCTGGCAGAGGAGCTTAAACAAAAACAGCTTAAGGAAGAAGAAATGGCAAAGATAATGCTTGCCGAGCATAAAAACAACCGCAGCACAAGAAATCCGGATTCTCCTTTCCAGCAAGAATTAGCCGGTTTACAGGCTGAAATCCAGTCCTTAAAAGAGCAGTTGCAAAAGATCGCCGAAGAATTACAGCTGGTTTCGGTAGAAATTTACTGGCAAGAGTGATTTTCAGGTTGCATGTTTGTCTGTTTTCAGTTTAAAATAACCACATAGCCACCAGTATTTAGGGAAAGGAGGTCTTTCACCGGTGCGCGAGAAAGTTAAGGAAGTCCTGGATAAAATCCGCCCCATGCTGCAAAGGGACGGCGGCGACGTGGAGCTGGTCGACGTTACCGCGGACGGGGTGGTTAAGGTCAGGCTTAAGGGCGCCTGCGGGGGTTGAGCGGGGGCCGTTTACACCCTGAAAATGGGGATTGAGCGGTCGCTCAAGCAAATGGTTCCGGAAGTAAAAGAAGTGGTCCAGGTTTTGTAGCGCTGGTTGCCGCCTTTTCAGTGTTGCGGCCGGTTTGTGCCCTATGGGGATATCCCCGGGTT
>JBFLZY010000126.1:0-5684 GCA_040755975.1 Bacillota bacterium
CGGCATGGCCGCCACTGTGCCGGCCGGGATCGTACAAGAGGCCCTGAAGGCATATCTTGACTTTCTGTACGAAGTTTAGAGGTTGCTAGGATTAGAATGGGAGGTGTCTGCGTGGCGACACATCAGCTCTATATCCTGGCCATCGACCTTGGAACGACGGCCTGCAAGGTCGCTCTGGTGACCACCAACGGCAAGGTGGTGGCTCTCGAAACAGAACCAAACCGCCTGTATGTGCTGCCGGGTGGCGGTACCGAGCAGGACCCGGGGGAATGGTGGATGTCTATCGATCGGGCAGTAAAACGGCTTTTGGGGCAGGCCGCCGTTCCCCCCGGTTCGATTGTTGCCGTCGGCTGCACTTCCCAGTGGTCGGGGACCGTCCCCGTAGACGCTGCCGGTCAACCCTTGCGACGGGCCATCATCTGGATGGATTCCCGCGGGGAGCCGTTTGTTCGCCGGATCACGGGCGGGCCTGTTCGGGTGGCGGGCTATGGAATTGACAAGATATGGCAATGGGTGCGTAAAACCGCCGGCATCCCGGCCCACAGCGGGAAGGATCCGGTAGCCCATATCCTTTACCTGAAACACATGGAGCCCGGGGTATACCGGGCCACGTACAAGTTTCTGGAACCCAAGGACTACCTGAACCTCCGGCTGACGGGGAAGTTTGCCGCCACGTATGATTCTATCGCCCTCCACTGGGTGACTGACAATCGCAACCTGTCCCGGGTCCGGTACGACCCCGCCCTGCTCCGGCTGGCCGGTCTCGAACGGGAAAAGCTGCCGGACCTCCGGTCCCCGGTCGATCTGCTTGCCCCCTTGCGGCCGGAGGTAGCGGCGGAATGGGGACTGCCGGCCGGTGTTCCCGTGGTGGCCGGCAGCCCGGACGTCCAGTCGGCGGCCATTGGATCGGGGGCTACCCGGGATTACCAGGCCCACCTGTACGTTGGCACCTCCTCATGGATCACCTGCCATCTGCCGTTTAAGCGGACAGATGTTGTGCATAACATCGCCTCCCTGCCCGCAGGTATTCCCGGCCGGTACTTTGCAGCCAACGAACAGGAGACAGCCGGCGCCTGCCTGAATTTTTTAAAGGATAACCTGCTTTTTTACCCCGATGGACTGGGAGAGGCTAAAAGCCCTGAAAACGTGTTCGGGATTTTCGAGAAAGCGGCGGAAACGGTCCCGCCGGGAAGCGGCAACGTCATTTTCACCCCCTGGCTTTATGGCGAGCGCACCCCCGTGGAGGACCGTTTCACCCGCGGCGGGTTTTATAACCTTTCCCTGGGAACCACCCGGCCGCACATCATCCGGGCTGTTTTCGAAGGAGTAGCGTATAACGCCCGCTGGCTTCTGGGGGCCGTCGAATCCTTTGTCCGCCGGCGCCTCGATCCTATCCGCATCATTGGCGGCGGGGCCCGTTCGGACCTTTGGTGCCAGATCTTTGCGGACGTCCTGGACCGCACCATCCAGCGGGTCGAGGAGCCGGTGGCCGCTAACGTCCGCGGCGCGGCCCTGATTGCCGCGGTCGGCATCGGCGCCATGACCTTTGACGAAATGCCGGAGCACGTAACCGTGGCGGAAACGTTCCGGCCCAACCCCGAAAACCGGAAACAGTACGCCGAATTGTTCCGGGAGTTCGTGGGTTTCTACCGGCGCAACCGGGCCGCCCATGCAAGGCTGAACGCCCGCCGGGCCGGGATCGGGCAAAAGCCCTTTAAGTAGAAGAGTATAATTATGCCGTCACATACCTGTATTTCACTTGGCTTTTAGTGGCCCAAAATTGGTTCGCTTTGCCCAGTGGGAACATAAAAAAGAATGAGATGGAGTTCGGCAGAGTTGTTTCAAAAGCAAAAATAACAATTGGCCTGGCCGTATCCTGCCTGATTTTAATAGCGAGTCTGCAGCCTTTTTACCTGGGGCATTGGTATTATTTCGGGATTGACGCGCGCTTCATTTGCATGCCCCTCGCCTTTTTGGTGCTCCCTTTTTTGTTCATTCACATTTACCAGAACAGGTCGACATTGGCAAGCCTGTACCGGCGGGCGAGAAAGAAGGAAAAAAGGGCGCTTTATCATTTCGTAACCACGGTGGCGATGATGGCGATCGGCTTTACCGATATCACCAGCGGCTGGGTAAGCGGATTGTCCGGCAGCGACCGCTATCTTTTCTTTCCCATGTGGGTATGGAGCTGGGCTTTCACCCTGCTTATTCTTCTTCACGCTTACCAGAGACGAAAGCAATTTCGGACCTATTTGCGAAGCTTTCGGAAATATGGCGCCTGAACTTACCGACATCCTTTAGGAGGTGAGCCCAGGCCCCGGAAGTTCCGAAGGTTGCGTCGCGCTGCAGATACATTTGCTCAGTGGACATTTCCTTGTTTTTCAGGTCATACCGGAGCAGGTAGGGAAAGGTGTAATTGCCGCCATCGCCGCCCCCCCTAGCGATAAAGGTAATTTCCTGGTCCCCGACCTTTTCTACCCGCGCGTTTTCGACAAAGCTGACAATCCGTTCTTTAATCAATTGGGTAAAGAGGTGTTTTTGTGGAAAGCAACTCACAAGAATTTCAAGTCAATTGGTACACCGCCAAATTATTATTTGAGTCTATACATTCTGGCAATCCAATTCCTAATGAAATTGACCAACATAACTTTGCTAATAACGACAAACTTTTTGAAGAAAGTATTATTCTTGTTAAAGCAGTAACAATGAAGCAGGCATATGAGATTGCGGAAGAACTGGCCAAAAAATCAGAGCATGAGTATATGAACGTTTATGGTGAATTAGTAAAATGGCAATTTGTGAGAATATTACATGCATTTAAACTTAATGACAAGGAGTTGACTCCTGGAACCGAAATCTACTCGAGGTTTATACATGCTAAAAGAGATAACAGCATTAATGATATTATTATGCGCTATTATCCTGAAGCATTGGACACAGACTAAGAAATAGGTGGTGCTCGGGCCTGAAATTCAAGCTGGCTGATTGGTTCTTGGTTGCTCTCTGAGCTTTCCCTCCGCTTTGATTCTATCTAAATTATACCACATCTTGGTAGGGAGAGAAGATTTTTCTGAGCTAATGCAATAGTTATATTTGTTAATGAAGGCTTTTTCTGGGATAGTGCGCAACCAATCCGAAGTGTTAGGCGAAGTGGCAATTGCCTTTCCCGATGATCCACGCCCTGAAGTCAAATTATGGATAAGTAATTATAAGGATAAATATGGTACCGTGCCGGATATGTTCACCACGTTGGCTTATGATTCCACCAAAATCCCGCTAAGGGCTATTGAAGCGGCTAATTTAAAGCCGCGCCCAGTAAAATAGTGCCCGCCGGCCGATGTCGTATTTGTTGGTGACCTGGACTTCGATGCTGATCAGGATCCCCTGGGCGGTTCTGGCCGGCACGTCCAGCCGGGGCCCCGGTTCAGCAGGGCCCCGGGATAAGCCGTTGCCGGAAGAAATTTTTAAACTGCCCGACAACGGCCTGGGCGGCTAAAGGGAGTTCAGGCAGATCTTTTCCCGGACCCGGGGCATTTTTTTATAAATGGGAACTAAAGCCGCCTTTTTCTCGTCTTAATTTATAGACGGTTTTCTAACAGTTCCTCAATGGGTAAACAACAAAAGGGGTTTTGGCCCATCTGCCTTTGACTTTAGGGTCCAAAGGTGTTGCCCGGAGAAACGGCCGCCCCCAGGGGGCCCTGCTGTATTTAACGGAGACTTTCATAAATCATGAAAATACTTTTTATTTACCCCGATTATAAGATCAACATCGACCCCTTTACCAAAAGAGTCACCGGGATCGAAAAGGGCGGCTGGTATATGGAAGGGCTCGCCTCGCTGGCGGCTGTTTTAAAAGAAAACGGCCACCAGGTTTCTCTATATCATCTCACCGCCCCGGTAGAAAGAAAAGAATTCCAGGCGCATCTAAGACAAAGCTCCCCGGATTTAATTGGTTTCGTGGCTATGACCAGGGGGTTTCCCGCCGTCCGGGAGTACGCGCGCTGGGTCAAGGATGCGCTGGATGTACTCACCATCTGTGGAAGCTACCACCCTACCACCATGCCGGAAGAAGTAATTGCCGCTGAAGGAATCGATATCCTTTGCCGGGGGGAGGGAGAAGAAGCTCTTTGCGAACTCGTCAAGCGCCTGGACGCCGGGGAAGATTATACCGGGGTGCTTAATCTCTGGGTGAAAGAAAACAACCGGGTCTACCGGAACCCGGCCGGGCCTCTGCTCGAAGACATCGATCAACTGCCCCTTCCCGATTTCGGCCTCTTTGATTTTTCCCGCCTCCTGGCCACGCGCATTAAAACCGCCGTGGTGATTCTTTCCCGGGGATGCCCGTACAGTTGCACCTATTGCTTAAACAGCAAATTCCGGGAGATCTACCCCAACAAGCGGCACTACGCTCGCTTCCACAGCCCGGAATACGCCATTGAATACCTGCAAAAGTTACTGCTGACCTGCCCGGAGGTCGCCTATCTCAACTTCCGCGACGACATTTTGCCGTGGCAGAACGACTGGCTGGCCAATTTCGCCAGGCTGTACAAAAGAAAAATAAATCTGCCCTTTATCTGCAACTACCGGGCCAACCTGTTCAGCCTGGAAACGGCCAGGATTCTTCGGGAAGCAGGCTGTTACCAGATATTTTTCGGCGTGGAAAGCGGCAACGATTACATCAGAAACGAAGTGCTCAACCGCAACATGTCCCGCGAACAGATTATAAAAGCCTTTGCCGCCTGCCGGCAAGTGGGGATCAAAACGGTAGCCTACAACATGATCGGCCTTCCTTACGAAGACAAGGCGCGAGTTTTAGAGACCATTAAACTAAACGCCGCGATCAAGGCAGACGTTTCGCTGAGCCCCATTTATTACCCGTACCCCGACACCCCTTTATTTGCGCTGGCCGTCCGGGAAGGCTTTGTCCCGGCAACCTACGACTACCGGGAAGACCGTTGCCTGGAACAGCCCACCCTGCCCTTAAAACAGCTCCTTTTTGCCCGCTATTATTTTAAAACTTTTGTCCGGATTTACCGGCTGCTCAGCCGCTTGCCCGACGTCCTGGCCCGCCCCCTGGAAAGACTGGCCGACAGGTTATTTACCAGCCCGCGCCTCCCCCACGGTTTGCTGGTGAAAATCGCCGAAAACGGGGAGCAAGGAGTGCGCACAGTAAAAGATATTCTCCGGCTCCGGTTCCCCCGTATTTATCTCGGAATCCGCAACCATTTCCGGGCGGTAGAAACGACAAAAAGATTTAATTGAAGGCAAGTTTAGTGTTGATGAAAGGAGTGCGCAAAGCATGTCAGCCTGATCAGGGCCGCCTCGGGGCGGACAAACAAGCGCACGGGGATCACGGAAGTGCCCAGGCCGCGATTCACGTACAATTTTTGTTTTTTCCGATCGCGTTGATCTCTGTGAATTATTTCCTGGAAAACAATTGGCGTCTACCGGAAGCGGTGGATGTCTGAAGGCTGGCGGCACGATCAACTAGAAGCGCCTATCCATTATCAAAAGAGAGCGGGTCCTTACGCGCCACCTTCTTTCCGGCGCTTTTTTTCCCGGATAATTTCGTTGCCCAGCTCTAAGCATTCATTGCAGATGCACACCACCCGGATCAGCAATAAGGTGGTCAACCTTTGATTTCCTGCAAAAAGAACATTTTAGTTCAGCTTTTTCTTGATCCA
>JBFLZY010000127.1:0-5674 GCA_040755975.1 Bacillota bacterium
CGTTATTCTTTCCAAAAGATTTTTATCCATTTCCGGCTCACCTCTTTTATTTCTTTGAAAATTTTTGCTTACTTAATTCTATCTTGGGTGGTATGCCCGGTCAAGTAAGTTTGAAATTATTTTCTGCGGAGTTCCCCATGACGAACTTTCGTTCTCTCCATAACCAATGAAAATAGGCGCGAAACTTATGCTATACTACCGTTTAAGGCAACTGCCGGTCATCAAGGGTCGGTTTTTCAACTGGTGCTTTAAAAAACCCGCTGCGGAGTTTGGCCCTGGGCACTTGCGAGGCACCATTAATTGTCGCTACCGAAAAAGGTAAGCACGCGAGGGAGACTCTTTAATACCTTAAGGTGCCTGACGGCAGTTAATCTCCTAGAAAAAGAGGTGCGTAAAGATCACCAGCAAGAGGCGCTCGACGCCTTCGAAGTAATCTACGAACGTTGCTGCGGCTTAGACGTGCATAAAAAAGAGATCACCGCCTGCTTGATTACTTCAGGTCCGGACGGCAAGCCGGTCAGGGAAGTACGCACTTTCGGCACCATGACCGAAGATCTCCTGGCTTTACACGACTGGCTGGCCGCCAGCCAGTGCACCCACGTCGCCATGGAAAGCACCGGGGTCTACTGGAAGCCCGTCTACAACATCCTGGAAGGTTCCTTTAACCTGCTGCTGGTCAACGCCCACCACGTCAAAGCAGTCCCCGGCCGCAAAACCGACAAAATGGACGCCAAGTGGCTTGCCCGGTTATTGCGGGTCGGCCTTTTAAAAGGGAGCTTTATCCCCGCGCCGGAGATCCGGGAGCTAAGGGACCTGGTCCGTTACCGCACCACCCTGATCCAGGAAAAAGCCAGGGAAACCCAACGCGTCCAAAAAATCCTGGAGGACACCAACATCAAACTGAGCTCCGTAGTCACCGATATCAACGGAGTTTCCGCCAAGGCCATCCTGCATTCCTTAATTGCCGGCAAAAGGGATCCGGAATCCCTTGCCGATCTGGCCAAAGGCAGGCTGCGCAACAAAATTCCCGAGCTGCAAAGAGCCTTAAGAGGGGTGGTTAAACCGCACCACCGGCTCCTCCTGGCGGAGCTGTTAGCCCACATCGATTATCTCGACGAAGCCATCGCCCGCCTCAATGCGGAGATCGAGGAACGGATGCGCCCTTTTGCGGAACAGGTCCGGAACCTGGCCACGATTCCGGGCATTAAGGAACTTATCCCGCAGATTGTGATCGCGGAAGTGGGGGTAGATCTGTCCCCCTTCCCGACCCATAAAAACTTTGCCTCCTGGACCGGCCTTTGTCCCGGCAGCAACGAAAGCGCCGGCAAAAGGAAAAGCGGCAAAACCACCAAGGGAAACTCCTGGCTCAAAAGCGCGTTAATTCAGGCAGCCTGGGCTGCTTCGCACACCAAGGACACCTACCTTTCGGCTTTGTTCCGTAAACTAGTGGTCCGGCTCGGGAAGAAAAAGGCGTTGGTTGCAGTTGCTCATGCCATTGCGGTGATCATTTACCACGTTATGACTAAGGGTGTTCCTTATTATGAACTCGGTGCTGATTATTTTGCCAAACTCAACAAGCAAGGTTTAAAACGAAAACTTGTCCGTCGCTTAGAAGAACTTGGTTATAAAGTCACTCTGGAAGATGTTGAACCTGCTGCTTAATATGGTAATTTTATGCTATTTTCGAGGGAGATAAAAAAAGAAATGTGTGCGTTTGCTGGCTTGATTAGTTTCCAGATGGAAGTGCCTGAGCACATCCCTAAAATGCGACTATCCGAAGGGAGGAGCACTGCTCTCATGAAAGTGATCGTCCTGGCCGGCGGCAGCGGCACCAGGCTGTGGCCGCTTTCCCGCACGAACTTCCCCAAGCAGTTTTTAAAGCTGAAAAACGGCCGTTCCCTTTTCCAGTTTACCGTAATGACAAGCCTCCAGTTGACCGCTTTGCCCCAGATTTACGTCGTCACCAACGCCGCCTACAAGTTTTTGGTGCTGGGCCAGATCGAAGAGCTGGGCCATAAATTTGACGAGGGCAACGTCCTCACCGAGCCGGTGGGGAAAAATACCTTACCGGCGATCTTCTACGGCGTAAAGGAAATCCAGAGGCGGCACGGGGACGATCTGGTGGCGGTTTTCCCTTCCGACCACCTGCTTGAAGACGGGCCGGAGTTTTTCGAAACCGTTCGGAAAGGCCGCCCCCTGGCCGCGGAATACCTGCTCACCTTCGGCGTAAAGCCCGCGCAGCCCCACACCGGCTACGGCTACATCAAGCCTGGGGAGCCCCTTGGCAGCGCCGGCTACCGGGTGGCGGAATTTAAAGAGAAGCCGGACGAAAAAACGGCCCTGGCCTACCTGGAAAAGGGCTACCTGTGGAACAGCGGCATGTTTATGTTTCAAACGGGGGTCTTTGCCGAGGAAGTGGAACGCTGCTGCCCGGAGGTTGGCCAGGCTTTTTGCGCCGCGGACCTGGAGGAAATTTACGAAAAGGTGCCCGCCGTTTCCATCGACTACGGGGTGATGGAAAAGTCCCGGCGGGTGGCGGTGCTTCCCCTGGCGGTGAAGTGGAGCGACCTGGGCTCCTTCGACGCCTTCTTCGAGGAATTTCCCCGGGACGAAAGGGGCAACGTCGTCTTTAACGGCGGGGTTTTGCTCGATGCGGCCGACAACCTTCTCTACACGGACGGGGGCAAAGTGGCGGCGCTGATCGGGGTGCGCGACCTGATCGTGGTGGACGAAAGGGACGCCCTGCTGATTTGCCCGAAAAACGAGGCCCAGCGGGTCAAAGAAGTGGTCGCCGCCTTAAAAGAAGCCGGCGACGCTCGGGCCGATCTCCACCTGACGGCGTACCGCCCCTGGGGCTCCTACACCATTCTGGAAGAAGGGTTTTTCTACAAGATCAAGCGAATCAGCGTTCTGCCCGGGAAAAAGCTCAGCTACCAGCTCCACCATCACCGCAGCGAGCACTGGATCGTGGTGCGGGGGACGGCGAAAGTGACGGTGGAAGGGGTGGAAACTTTCGTGCGCAGCGGCGAGAGCACCTTTGTGCAGAGCGGCCAAAAGCACCGCCTGGAAAACCCCGGCAAGGTTGTCCTGGAGGTCATCGAGGTGCAGCTTGGCGAGTACCTGGAGGAGGATGACATCGTGCGGTTTGATGACGACTTCGGGCGGGAGTGAAGAGGGCGTCGGCCATCAATTTGTTGAACAAATTGAACCAAGGAAACAATGGCCGCCTGGCGGTATTGGAAGATGGCGGGGGCGTATTCCGGATAATCTACGAAATGAGGAGGGCCGGTGTTTGTGCATTTATGGTGATTTGGCGACGAACTTGTGTCTGCGGCCGTAGATTTGATTAAAAACCGGTGGCAGCCGCAGCCGCCGCCGGCCTGGGTTACATTTCCCCTGACAGCCAGGCAATAATCCTGCTGTGTTCCAGTCTGGCCATCTCAAGGAAGGGCGAGAAAGACGAAGATGAAAAGATTCCTTTTACATTACCGGAATGGAATGTAATTGCCAGAAAATTATCCAGTTCGGTGCTGAAGTCCCCAGGGGCTTTTTTTCAGGCAGATGCTGAACAATGGCAGAAATATTTAGGTCTTTCGACCTGTGGCTGGATCCTACCCGCTGGTGACTCCAGGACCGGGGGATAGAAGTGGTGGGCCTGGAGTATTTTAAGCTAGCCTGGTATGTGATTCATTATGGAATTTAGTCCTGGAGAAGGCCCTGGCCTCCTACAACCGCGCTTACAATTTCCGGGCCATATCCTTACGTTATTTCAACGCCGCCGGGGCGGCGCCGGCAGGGGATATTGGGCACGGCGGTGCGGGACTACATCCACGTCGATGACCTGGCGACCGCCCACGTGCTGGCCCTGGAGGCCCTGGAGCAGTGCAGCCCTACGGTGGCCTATAACCTGGGCAGCGGCCGGGGCTATTCGGTTCTGGAGTTAATCAAGGCGGCAGAAAGGTGAAGTACCTTACCGTACTGGCTCCCGGCGGCCTGGCGACCCGGAATACTGGTTGCTTCGGCTGATAAAGCCATGGCAGAGTTAGGCTGGCGACCGCGATATACAGAACTGGAGGACATCATTGCTACGGCCTGGCAGTGGCACCGCCGCAGGCCGCGGGGATTTAAAGGTTTAGTTATACCAGGGTCATAGGGGATCAGATGCAGCAGGATGGTCGGGTAATTAAAGAAGAAGAAACAGATACCAGATTGAGTTGTAGACATTTTTGGGGTATAATCTTACAGAATATAATTGATATTAACATCGGGCCTTAGGAGTGATGGCATTGCTACAGGTTAAGAGAAGAGTAGAGCCAGGCGGAAGAATTACCATTGGAGAAGTATTGAAAATGGCCAAAATTAAACCTGGTGATTGGGTAGAGATTATCCCGGGTACGAACCAGATAACCATTAAGCTGACTAAACGTAGTAAATCAAAAGGTGCTGTCCTGGCGGCCGCGGGTATCTTAAAGGACCATCCTGAATTGGTTGAGGAGATGTTACGCATCAGGGAGGATGAAGATGATCGATCAGGTGTCGTACCCGAATAAATATGTGGTCGATACTAACATAATTATTTATACACTGGCAGGAGTAAAAGCAGCAGTTTGGGCAATGAAGAAACTAGAAGACCACGATATAGAAGTCTATTATTCAACAATAGTCGAGGCAGGGTGAATACTCTTCCAGGGCCTCAATAAAGTTCAAGGCTTCTAATGTCCAACGGATTTTCATGCTTTGGAGGCTTTTGTCAATCGTTTTCTGGCCTGTTCGCTCGTTAATACGTTACCTTTTTCAAGATCATTGAGGCCCCGCCGGATAGCACACAAATCATCAGGTGTTTCTGCTAAATTAAAATATTTTTCCTCATTATGGATTATCCAGTAAGCCAGATCCAGTTGTAAACTCCTGTCAAGCCTGATAATTGCTCTTTGAATTTCTTCTAAGGACAGTTCCATACAAAGATCTCCTTCCTTGGAGGAATTCTATTCCTGAATGGATTTAAATGAATTTTTCTGAAAGGTTATTTAGTCTGATATTCCTGGGATTCCCGGCGATTAGGATCGCGTCTATCTTTGCTTCCCATCTTAGTTTATCTGATTTGGAAGTTTAAATCAAGGCTTTAATATTACGGGGGGTAAAGGCAATTTTCGAAGTAAGAATGTTGGAGTTAATGAAAGAGGGAAGCTGAAGGTGATTTAGGGGCCACTTAATTAGACGCGGGGGAGTTACACGTTGAAATATTATCAGCCGCGGCATCGATTAGATTAGCCGCGGCATTGAATTTACCCGCTTTCCCGCCCTCGCCAAAAGAACTCGCTGCCGGCACGTGGTTTTACGCTTTACCCGGTGAGCTATACGCGTGTACTCTTTACCCGTTACCCTTTCACCGTTTCTTAGTAGGGGTTCTTAAGCCCCTGAGCAGACGAGGTAGTGAATGTGCAGTGTGTTTTTTGCGGTGGGAAAATGGAAAAACGAACGGTAACCTTCAGTTATGAAAATGGCGGCAGATATGTTTTTGTAAAAACGTGCCGGCCGAGGTTTGCACAAGATGCGGGGAGAAAACTTATTCCCCTGAAGTAACAGATGTGCTGCTAAAATTTGCAAGAAAGGAATTTAAACCGATAAAAAAAGTAAAAGTGCCTGTTTTTGATTATTATTACCAGCAAAAAAG
>JBFLZY010000128.1:0-2768 GCA_040755975.1 Bacillota bacterium
CCCATGTCCTTGCCCGAAGAAAACACGTAGGCGTCCTCGATGCTGGTGTTGATGTACATCACCCGGGAAACTACGTAATCGTCATCGGACATCCCGTGATCCTCGCCTTTTTTCTTGGGAGCGACAAAATACCGCCAGACCAGGGGCGGGCAAAATACGTTGACGCCCGGGTTGGTGGGGATTTCCTCGTCGTAGACAATGTTAAAGTGCTCGACCAAAAAATCTTCTACCTTTTCCTTGGCTGCCGCATTTTTATTTTGAAACATAATCTGCAAGGCGTAATAATCCCTGTAGTCGGGATAAAGGCCGTAAACCGCAAAACCCCCGCCCAGGCCGTTTCCCCGCACTTTAATATTCTTAATGGCGTTGATGGCCATTTCCCCGCCAAATCTTTTGCCGCTGATGTCCATTACCCCAAAGAGACCGCAGGCTTCGTGATCTTTGTCCGGTAAATGCCTTCCGCCGGCAAAAAATCTTTTGGCGAGCATTTACACCACCCCCAAAAGGACGTCGTTCTGCAACAACCGCCACCGCAACTCTTCCGGCAGGTTGCCGTACCCGAAATTATTCTCGAGAAGCTCCTGCGCAAAGCCGCGCACATCGATTTTTTCGCGCATCAGTTTAAGCAATATTCCCGCCCGGGCCACTTCGCCCACCAGGATAAAACCACGGATCCGGCCGTCCTGAAGGGCAAATTTCCGGTACACCGCCTTTTCCTTGTCTTTATCTAACCTGCTGATTACCGTGTACTCACCGGCATTATCCCCGGTTACGTTGACCCCGGCGTTGATTATGTAAACGCCAAAGAAGTGGGTGGCGTTCATGCCGGTTCCCCACGTATATTCCCGCGGCCGGCCGGCCATGTTGCAGCCGGCGATCCTTCCCCCGACGTAGGCGTTCGGCCACAGGGGCAGCAGCCGGGGCGTGCCGGTCACGAAGTCGTAGGCCTCGGCGCAGTCGCCGCAGGCGTAAACGTCCGGAACGGAAGTCTGCATCCGTTGATCCACCACGATGCCCCGGTTAATCTTGATCCCGGTACCCTTCACCAGTTCCACCCGGGGAACGACGCCTACGGCGACGATCAAAAGGTCCGCGGGAATCACCCGGCCGTCTGTCAAAGTGACCCCCCGTACAGCGTCTTCGCCGTGGATCTCTTTAATTGTGGTCTTTGTGGATATTTCCACGCCGTTTTCCCGGAACAGGTTCTCAACGAGCGCCGATGTGGTTTCGTCAACCACCGGCGCCAGCACTCTTTCGGCCAGTTCCAGCACGCAAACGTCGAGACCTTTCTTTTTGCACACCTCCGCAGCCATCAGGCCGATCACGCCGCCGCCGAGAATAACCGCGTTTTTTGCCCCGGCCAGCGCTTTTTCAATCCCCAAAACGTCATTTAAACTTAAAAAAGTGAAGACATTTCCCTTATTCAGGCCGGAAAGGGGCGGCAGAAAAGGCCTCCCGCCGGTGGCCAGGAGAAGTTTTCCGTACCCGAGCCGTTCGCCGCCGGCAAGCGCTACTTCCTTGCGGGTAAAATCCACCCCCACCGCCGCTTTGCCTAAAAAAGGGGTAACCCCGTATTTTTCGTAAAAATCCGGCGGCCGGTAATCCATCCCGGCGCGGTCGATTTTTCCATCCAGGTAATAGGGGATCAGGGCCCGGGAATAAACGTGGTGGGCTTCTTCTGAAACCAGCGCAAGCGAACCCTCTTTGTCCACTTCCCTGATGGCCTCGACGCACCCCACGGCGCCTGCGGAGTTGCCGATAATCAGGTAAGCAAATTTGCTCATCCATGAACCCCCTCGGCTTCTTGATAAATCAGCGCACCGTTCGGACAGTGGCGCACGCAATACGGAAAATCCAGCCCGGTGCACAGGTCGCATTTAACCACCCGGTTCTCTTTTTCATTAATCAGCACGCAGCCGTAAGGGCAGGCCATTACGCAGCTATAGCAGCCGACGCACCGCGCGCGGTCGTGCACGACCCGCCCTGTCTCCCGGTCTTTGGTCAGGGCGCCGCTGATGCAGGCAAAGACGCAGTCCGGCTCGGCGCAGTGCCGGCACGAAAAGGCAAAGGTCAAAGGCAGCCTTTCCTCCACCAGCAGCCTGGGCAGCGGCTTCGGCTGCTCGTGAAAAAACGCCTTGAAGATGTTTTTGGAACGCGAGTGGGCTACCGCGCACCAGATCTCGCACAAGTGGCAGCCGATGCAAACTTCCGGCTTGACCAAAACCCTTCCCATCAAAATTTCCCTCCCCAAAAACTGTAGCGAAACTTTCCTTCGTCTCTTTCTTTGGTATCTTCTTTTTTGAACCTATCGCCCTTCTTGTCTTTGTCCCCTTATCCTTTGTGCCTGTGTGCCTTTGTGCCTCTGTGCCTTTGCACCCAAAAAAATAGCCCACGGCAGGTTAACCGTGAGACACTGTCCAAAACGGTTCAAAAAAAGGACGCCTTAAAGAAAAATTTGCAAAGAACAGCCGACAGTATCCTGATTTTTCCTGCGCGTGGGCGCCGTTGCCCTGCTTATGGCACTTCTTTGAGCCATTATGCAAAGTTCGGGTTTGCAGTTCAAATTCAATACTTCGTCAGGTATTCATCCAGTTCCCAGGGGTGTACCTGAATGCGGTACCGCTCCCATTCAATTCTTTTCGCTTCCATAAAACGGTCCAGGACGTGCGGCCCCAGCGCTTCCTTAATCAGCTCATCCCTGGCCAGCTCGTCCAGCGCCTCCGCCAGGCTTTCCGGCAGGCTCCCGATCCCCAGCTGCTCCCGCTCTT
>JBFLZY010000128.1:2868-5670 GCA_040755975.1 Bacillota bacterium
GCTTCCATAAAACGGTCCAGGACGTGCGGCCCCAGCGCTTCCTTAATCAGCTCATCCCTGGCCAGCTCGTCCAGCGCCTCCGCCAGGCTTTCCGGCAGGCTCCCGATCCCCAGCTGCTCCCGCTCTTCCGGGGACATCGCGTATATATTCCGGTCGCAGGGCAGGGGGGGCTTGATCCGGCTTTTAATCCCGGCCAGGCCGGCTTTCAAGCAAACAGCCAGCGCCAGGTAAGGGTTGCAGGAAGGATCCGGGCTTCTTAATTCGATCCTGGTCGACTGGCCTCTTTTCGCCGGCACCCGGATCAGCGGGCTGCGGTTGCGCTGCGACCAGGCGATATACACAGGCGCCTCGTAACCGGAAACCAGCCTCTTATAAGAATTTACCGTTGGGTTGGTAATGGCCGTAATGGCCCGGATGTGCTTCATTATCCCGCCGATATAGTAAAGACAGGTATCGCTTAACTGCAGCGGAGTGCCGGGATCGTAAAAAGCGTTTACGCCGTCTTTCGTCAGCGACTGGTTTAAATGCATGCCCGAGCCCGGGATGCCCATAATCGGCTTGGGCATGAAGGTGGCGTGCAGGCCGTGGCGCTGGGCAATGGTGCGCACCACAAACCGGAAGGTGGCAATGCGATCGGCCGTTTCCAAAGCATCGGCATATTTAAAATCAATCTCGTGCTGGCCGGGGGCCACTTCGTGGTGCGAAGCCTCTACCTCAAAGCCCAGTTCGTCAAGCGTCAAAACCATATCCCGCCGGGCGTCTTCGCCCAGGTCTACCGGCGTGAGGTCGAAATAACCGGCCCGGTCGTGCGTCGTGGTTGTCGGACGCCCGTCGCTGTCGATATGAAACAGGAAAAACTCTGCTTCCGGGCCCACGTTCATGGTGAAGCCCATTTCTTTTGCCTCGTTGATCGCTCTTTTGAGTATATAACGGGGATCGCCAATAAAGGGTTCGCCGTCGGCGGTGTATATATCGCAGATCAGCCGGGCCACCGCCCCATCCCGGGGACGCCAGGGAAAAACAACAAATGTGGAGGGGTCCGGCCGAAGATACATATCCGATTCCTCAATCCGGACAAAACCTTCGATGGACGAACCGTCAAACATCAATTCTCCGGCTAAAGCCTTGTCCAACTGTTCCACCGTAATGGACACATTTTTCAGCACTCCAAAAATGTCGGTAAACTGCAGGCGAACAAACTTTACTCCCAATTCTTTGGCCATTTTCTGCACGTCATCGGCAGTTAAGCGCACCACTAAATACCTCTCCTTCTTCATCTGGGGACAAACTTACGAAAAAAGGCCCCATCACCAGGTAAGCCGTCACTAAGGCTGCTTACCCGCTGGTCAAGGCCTCTTTGCCCCCAACGGTACTTCGTCGTACCATATAGTTTTTAATAGCTAGTCAGTATTATAGCATATAATTTTCAAAAAGAAAGCTTTTTTGATAAAAAATTTGGCGCGGAAAAAATACCCTTTCATAACTCGCAAAAGGGGTACGAAAGGGTTGGAGGATGGAAAAATTTATTTAAAACGTAGTCAGATATTGCTCGATCTCCCACGGGTAGACCCGCGTGCGGTACTCCTCCCACTCTTTTTGTTTGGCTTCCCGGAAACGCTCGTAAATGTGCTCGCCCAGCGCGCCCTTGATTACTTCGTCGGCGGCCAGCTCAAGCAGGGCCTCTTCCAGGCTGGCCGGGAGGCTGCCGATCCCTAATTTCCGCCGCTCCTCGGGCGTCAACTCGTAAATGTTGAAATTGCACGGCGGCGGGGGCTCAATTTTCTTTTCGATGCCGTCCAGGCCGGCGGCCAGGCAGGCCGCGATGGCCAGATACGGGTTGCAGGAAGGATCCGGACAGCGCAGCTCGATGCGGGTGGAAGCGCCGCGCTTGGCCGGCACCCGGATCAGCGGGCTGCGGTTGCGCTCGGCCCAGGAAATATACACCGGCGCTTCGTAGCCGGGAACCAGGCGCTTATAGGAATTTACCGTCGGGCTGGTTACCGCCGCCAGGGCGCGGGCGTGTTTGAGCAGCCCGCCGATGTAGTAGCGCGCTACGTTGCTCAAGCCCAGCGGGTCGTGGGGGTCGTAAAAGGCGTTTTGGCCGTCCCGGAAAAGCGATTGGTGCATGTGCATGCCGCTGCCGTTAATCCCGAAAATCGGCTTGGGCATAAAGGTGGCGTGCAGGCCGTGGCGCTGGGCAATGGTGCGCACCACGAACTTAAAGGTGATGATCTTGTCGGCCACGTCCAGGGCATCGGAATACATAAAATCTATTTCGTGCTGGCCGGGCGCCACCTCGTGGTGCGAAGCCTCGATCTCAAAGCCCATTTCCTCTAAAGTAAGGACCATGGAACGCCGGGCGTTTTCCCCCAGGTCGACCGGACTTAAATCGAAATAACCGGCCTGGTCGTGGGTTCTTAAAGTGGGTCTGCCTTCACTGTCCGTGTAAAACAGGAAGAACTCACATTCCGGCCCGACATTCATGGTAAAACCCATTTTGCTCGCCCTGGCCAGCACTCTTTTCAGAGTGTTGCGCGGGCAGCCGGCAAAAGGGCTCCCGTCCGGGTTATAGATGTCGCAGATTAAGCGCGCCACCGCCCCATCCCGGGGCCGCCACGGAAAAACAGCAAAAGTGTCGGGATCGGGACGCAGGTACATATCCGACTCTTCAATCCGCACAAAACCGTGAATGGAAGAGCCGTCAAACATGAGCTCCCCGTCCAGCGCCTTTTCCAACTGCTCTACGGTGATGGCGACATTTTTTAATACGCCCATGATATCGGTAAATTGGAGGCGGATAAA
>JBFLZY010000129.1:0-5551 GCA_040755975.1 Bacillota bacterium
GCCAGGTTGGCGTAGCGGGTGCCGTGCAGCCCCAGCATGCCCAAAAAAAGCGGGTGGTCCCCCGGAAAACTGGAGAGGCCCATAAACGTGTTGGTCACCGGGGCGCTGATGGTTTCGGCCAGCTCCTTCAGTTCGGCGCTGGCTCCCGCATTGATAATGCCGCCTCCGGCGTAGATAACCGGCCGCTGCGCCCCCGCGATCAGTTTGGCCGCCTCGTTGATTTTCGTGGGGTGGCCGCGGTACGTCGGTTTGTAGCCCCGCAGGGCAACCTCTCCCGGATAGTGAAACTCTATAGGCGAACTGGCCACATCCCGGGGCAAATCCACCAGCACGGGTCCGGGGCGGCCGGTGGAGGCGATGTAAAAAGCCTTTTTGACGATCTCGGGGAGCTTTTTCGGATCTTTAACCAGGTAGTTATGCTTGGTAATCGGGATGGTTATCCCGGTAATATCCACTTCCTGGAAGGCGTCCGTCCCCACCTGGCTGGTATTCACCTGCCCCGTAAAAATAACCAGCGGAACGGAATCCATGTAGGCGTTGGCGATCCCGGTCACCAGGTTGGTCGCTCCCGGACCGGAGGTGGCCATGCAGACGCCCACGCGGCCGGTCGCCCGGGCGTAGCCGTCGGCGGCGTGCGCCGCCCCCTGCTCGTGGCGGACCAGCACGTGCTTGATTTTGGAATGGTAAAGGGCATCATAAACAGGGACGATGGCCCCGCCGGGAAGGCCAAAAACAACTTCTACGTTTTCCTGCTCCAGGCAGCGGACCAGCGCTTCGGCAGCGGTTATTTCCATAGATCGGGCCCCCTATTCCTCTTCTTTGCCATTCACGCCGGTATATCTGGAACCGCGCAGCATGGCGATTTTTCCCGTGCGGACAAGCTCCTTGATGCCGTAAGGACGCAGGGATTCTTCAAAGGCCCTGATTTTTCCCTCGTTGCCGGTACATTCCAGGGTTAACGTCCGCCGGCCCAAGTCCACGATGCGCGCCCGAAAGATATCGGCAATCTGCACGATTTCGCCGCGCTGGCTGGGCTCGGCGTTAACCTTGATCAGAACCAGCTCGCGATCCACATATTCCTCGGCGGTGACGTCGGTGATTTTAATCACGTCAATGAGCTTGTGCAACTGCTTGGTTACCTGTTCCAGCGTCCGGCCGTCGCCTTCCACCACGATGGTCATACGGGAAACGGCCGGGTTGTCGGTCCGGCCCACCGCCAGGCTGTCGATGTTAAAGCCCCGCCGGCTGAACAAACCGGCCACGCGGGCCAGAACGCCGGGGTTGTTTTCGACCAGTACCGCCAGTGTGCGTCGCATCAATCCACGCTCCTCATAGATCCTTACTTGCCGTTCTTTTACCCCAACATCTTGTCGAGGGACTCGCCCGGGGGCACCATGGGGAGAACGTTTTCCTCCCGCTCGATGACAAAATCAATCATCACCGGCTTCGGCACGGCCAGGGCCTCCTGGAGCGCCGGCGCCACTTCCTCCGGTTTGGTCACCCGCATGCCCACCGCCCCGTAAGCTTCCGCCAGCTTCACGAAGTCGGGGTTGTGGAGTTCGGTGTAAGAGTAACGCCGGTTGTAAAACAGCTCCTGCCACTGCCGCACCATGCCCAGGTAACCGTTATCCATCACGGCGATCTTCACGGGCAAATCGTAGTTGACCGCCGTCGCCATTTCCTGGATATTCATCTGGACGCTCCCGTCGCCGGAGATGCTGAAAACCACTTCGCCGGGGCAGGCCACCTGCACCCCGATGGCCGCCGGCAAGCCGAAGCCCATCGTGCCCAGGCCCCCGGAGGAAATAAACGAACGGGGGCGGGTAAAGGTATAATACTGCGCCGTCCACATCTGGTGCTGCCCGACGTCCGTGGCAACCCTGGCCTGCCCGCCGGTCACCCGGTAAATTTCCCGGATTACCTGCTGGGGTTTCAAGCGGCCGTTTTCTTCGAAGGTCAACGGGTATTCCTTTTTCCACTGCTGGATTTTGTCCTGCCAGGCCCCGGGCAATTTCGCCTGCAGGCGCTTACCCAAAACCGTCAGGGTCTTTTTTACGTCTCCCACAATGGGAATGTCCACCCTTACATTTTTGCCGATTTCCGCCGGGTCGATATCAATGTGGATGATTTTGGCGTTTTTCGCGAAACAATCGATCTTCCCCGTCACCCGGTCGTCAAAGCGAACCCCGACGGCAATCAACAAATCACACTCGCAGACTGCGTAATTGGCGTACTTGCTCCCGTGCATGCCCAGCATCCCCAGGGACAGGGGATGGTCCCCCGGAAAACCGGTCAGCCCCATTAAAGTGGTGGTCACCGGCGCCAAAATCAACTCGGCAAATCTTTGCAATTCCACGTGGGCTCCCGAATTAACCACTCCGCCGCCGGCGTATATAACGGGCCGCTCGGAAGCCAGGATGGCCCGGGCCGCCTCTTCTATCCTGGCCGGAGAAGGATCGGTGGGCGGCCTGTAACCGGGTAAGTTCACCGGGCCGGGATCTTCGTATTCGGTCAGCCCCGCGGAGACGTCGCGCGGGATGTCCACCAGCACCGGGCCGGGGCGGCCGGTGGTGGCGATATGAAAGGCTTCCCGGATGATGCGGGCAAGGTCGCGAACGTCTTTCACCAGGTAGTTATGTTTGGTAACCGGTAAAGTGATCCCCGTGATATCGGCTTCTTGAAAAGAATCTTTACCCAGCTGGGAGGTAACCACCTGGCCGGTAAAGGCAACCAGCGGCACGGAATCCATGTAGGCGTTGGTAATCCCCGTCACCAGGTTGGTCGCTCCTGGACCGGAGGTGGCCAGGCAAACGCCCGGACGGCCGGAAGCGCGGGCATATCCGTCGGCCGCGTGGGCGGCGCCTTGTTCGTGTCTGGTCAGGATGTGGCGAATTCTGGCATCGTACAGGGCATCGTAAATCGGCAGCACGGCGCCGCCGGGATAACCAAAAATGGTATCCACTCCCTGCTCGAGCAAACAATCAACAAAAATTTGGGCCCCGGATTTTACCACGTTGCTCACCTCCAATTAGTAGGCGGAAAGCTCACAGGCACAAAAACACAAAGAAATAATTAGTTTACCGGCACTTTAGGTGGACAGGCGCTAAGACACAATATAATCAAGGCAATAATCCAAAGTTTATAATTACTTCGGACACAAAATTCCCGCAAAGTAAAAATCTTTCAGGGCCCTTGCACCAATCCTTACCTTATGTGCCTTTGTGCCTTTCCTTATGTCTTCTCTTCAGCCGGCCCGGCCGACCTGCTGCCGGTTTTCCTCCGCAAAGATCAGAGGCCCATCCACCTTCGTCAATTCCCGAAAAGCGTGGATCAGTTCCCAGGTCACCCGGCCGGGACGTCCGTCGCCAATTGGGCGGCCGTCCAGTTTTACCGCCGGAATGACCTCGGCGGCAGTACCGGTTAAGAAACATTCGTCCGCGTTGTAGATATCGTAGCGGGTAAACAGTTTCTCCTCAACTTTCATACCTTTATTGCGGGCGATTTCCATCACTGCGTTGCGCGTTATGCCCACCAGGATCCCGGCGTAAGGAGGCGGGGTAATTAAAGTGGTATCTTTGACGATAAATATATTATCGCCTGTGGCCTCGGCCACGTAACCCTCCTGGTTCAACATAACCGCTTCCGGCACCCCCGCCAGGTTGGCTTCAATCCGGGCATATATATTATTCAGGTAGTTAAGCGATTTCACCTGCGGGTTGCAAGCCTCGGGAAGATTCCGCCGCGTAGCCACCGTGACCATTTCCAAACCTTTTTTATATAATTCCTCGGGATATAACTGAATGGAAGCGGCTATGCAAAAAACGGTCGGCTTGCTGCACTTCCTGGGATCCAACCCCAAATCACCGGCGCCACGGGTAACCACCAGGCGGATGTACCCATCCCTTACGTTATTTCGCCGGCAGGTCTCCAGGACGACTTCTGTCATTTCTTCTTTGGATAACGAAATCTCCAGGGAAATTGCGCGCGCGGAATTGTACAGGCGGTCGATGTGTTCCTTTAACTTAAATACCCTGTTATGGTAGGCGCGAATCCCCTCGAACACCCCGTCCCCGTAGAGCAGGCCGTGATCAAAAACCGAAACGGCGGCCTCTTTTTCCGGCACGTACCGGCCATTTAAATAAATAACCAGACCCATCCCGACACACCCCTTTAAAAATAAAAATTGGGAATTAGCTCTCATGTCCACACGCAGCATCAACAGAGAGAAATTATAATCACAATAAGAAACCTCTCACCCCCAGCAGTTTAAGACCAACTGCCAGGGACGAGAGGTGATTTACTTCCCGCGGTACCACCCTGTTTGCCCTTGCCTCACGGCAAAGGCCCCTTGTGTGTCTTTCTCAAGACACGGCCGCGCTAACGGGCTGACCTCCCGACCCGGCTTAGTCGGCAAATGCCTTTCAGCCGGCAGCTCCGGAGTGATCCATTTCACCTGGCCCGGCACCGGTTTTCAGCTTCCCCGGCTCTCTGTAGCCCAAAAACACAGGTTACTTGCTCCCCTTCACAGCCTTTCCCCAATAAACCTGTTTTTTCAGTATACTAAGATTAAAAAGGGATGTCAAGAGATTTTTAAAACCATCAAATAATCCCGTCTTTGCGCAGGGCGGCGAGATCGGCGGGCAAATAACCGAGCCCTTTTAAAATTTCTTCGGTGTGTTCACCGAGATCCGGCGGGGCCTGCCTGGCGCGGGCGGGGGTAGCCGAAAGCTTAATAGGAAAACCCAGTTGCTTGATCTTGCCCAGGCGGGGGTGCGCCATCTCAAAGACCATCTGGCGATGGAGAACCTGCGGGTCCGCAAACACCTCGGCCAGGTTGTACACCGGTCCGCCACAGGTGTCTATTTCCCGGAAAATCTCCACCCACTCGTCGCGGTCGCGCGAAAGAAACTGCTCGCGCAAGAAACCGCGCAATTCATCCTGCTTTTCGTCGGTAAACTGCCACTTGCTATATTCTTCTTTGCCAAAATAGCGACAGAGTTTCTCCCAGAAGTGCGGCTCCAAAGCGCCCAGGCTGACGTAGCGCCCATCCCTGGTCCGGTACACGTCGTAGCAGGCGTATTTTCCCGTCAGCCGGGTTTCTCCCGGGCCCGGCACAATTCCATCCCCAAAGTAAGTACCGGCGACGACGGGCAGCCAGGAAATCACGCCGTCCAGCATGGCGATGTCCACAAACTGGCCCCTGCCGGTATGCTGCCGGGCCATTAACGCCAAAAGGATGCCGATGGCCGCCATCAACGCCCCTCCGCCGATGTCGGCAATCTGCACTCCCGGCACTGCCGGCAATTCCCCGGCCCTGCCCGTAATACCCAGCACCCCTGCGTAGCCGAGGTAATTTATATCGTGGCCCGGTTGATCTACGTACGGGCCGTCCTGGCCGTAGCCGGAAATGGAACAGTAAACCACGCGGGGGTTAATCTTTTGAACGGCTTCGTAATCAATGGCCAGCTTTTTGGCGACGCCCGGGCGGAAACCTTCTAAAACAACGTCTGCCTCTTGAACCAGCCGGTAAAAAATTTCCCTTCCTTTCTCC